>DATAES010000236.1:0-13343 GCA_036257895.1 Acidimicrobiales bacterium | reverse complement strand
GTGGTCGTCGGGGTCCTTCACGAGCTCGACGGCGAGGAAGTAACCGTCGCCTCGGACATCGCCGACGATGGCGAGGTCGCGCAACGAGTCCATGCGCCGCCGGAAGTCGCTCGCGTTGGCCTGGACGTGGTCGACGATTCCCTCGCGTTCGAACACGTCGAGGTTCGCGAGCGCGGTCGCGCAACTGACCGGATGGCCGGCGAAGGTGATGCCGTGAGCGAAGCTGGCCGTGCCCGACAGGAATGGTTCGGCGAGCGTGTCTCGCGCGATGACACCGCCGAGTGGCGCGTAGCCGGAGGTGACGCCTTTGGCGAAGGTGATCATGTCGGGCAGGTAGCCGTAGCGGTCGGCCGCGAACATCGCGCCGAGCCGCCCGAACCCGCAGATCACCTCGTCCGACACGAGCAATACGCCATGGCGATCGCAGATCTCGCGCACGCGTGGGAAGTAACCGGGTGGCGGGGGGAAGCAGCCACCCGTGTTCTGCACAGGCTCGAGGTACACGGCGCACACCGTCTCGGGTCCCTCGGCCAGGATCGCTTGTTCGATGGCGTCGGCGCAGGCATCGGCGAAGCGATCGTCGTCTGCAGTGACTTCCGGCGCGAACGACGATCGGAACCGGTTCGTGTTGGCGACATGCGCGACGCCGGGGACCAAGGGCTCGAATGCGTTCTTGATGGCGGGCAAGCCGGTGATCGACAGCGCTCCCATCGTCGTGCCGTGGTAGGCGAGGGTCCGGGCGATGACCTTCGTGCGTCCCGGTTGGCCGATGGCGCGGAAGTACGCGCGGGCCAGCTTCCATGCGGACTCGACGGCCTCCGAGCCTCCTGTGGTGAAGAAGACGCGGTTGAGGTCGCCGGGCGCCAGCCCTGCAATGCGAGCGGCCAACTCGACCGCGGCGGGATGGGCGGCCGACCAGATGGGGTAGTAGGCGAGCCGTTCCGCCTGTGACGCCGCGGCTTCGGCCAGTTCCCGCCGGCCATGGCCGATCTGCACGACGAAGAGTCCGGACAGCCCGTCGAGGTAGCGCTTTCCGGTGTCGTCGAACAGGTGCACGCCTTCGCCTCGAACGAACACGGGGATGTCGCGCTCGGCGTAGGCGGCGAGCCGGCTGAAATGCAGCCACAGGTGGCGACGCGCCTTTTCCTGGAGTGTTGTGTGATCCTCGGGCACTCTTGCCATCATGCCCGCACGGTTCGGACGCCGCCGACTCCACGATCGGTAGGGTGCCGAGGTGCGCTCTCCTCGCATTGCGCTCGCGCCTGATGGGATCCGGGGATGGCTCGCCGATGCGATCGAAGCCGGCGGCGGCACCGTGGTCGCGGCAGAGGATGCCGAGGCACTCGTGTGGGCCGAGCCGGCCAAGGCGAAGGAGCTCGACGACTTGTTGCACAACGCCGCGTCGGGCGTGAAGTGGGTGCAGTTGCCGTGGGCGGGCATCGAGCCGTATGTCGGTGTGATCAGCGACGATCACATCTGGACGTGCGGCAAGGGTGTGTACGCGGAGCCGGTGGCCGAGCACGCGCTGACGCTGCTGCTCGCCGGACTCCGAGGCCTCGATCGCTACGTGCGCGCGTCGACGTGGACTCCTCCGCAGGGCACGAACCTGCTCGGCGCCAAGGTGGTGCTCCTCGGTGGCGGCGGGATCACCGAGTCACTGCTCCCGCTGCTCGAACCATTCGGTGCAGACGTCACCGTGGTCCGCCGCCGTCCCGCGCCGATGCGGGGCGCAGCGCACGTCGTCGACGCCGAGGCGCTCCATGACGCGCTCGACGATGCCGTCGGCGTCGTGCTCGCACTCGCGCTGACGGCCGAGACCGCGGGGATCATCGGGCGAGCCGAGCTCGCGTGCATGAGCGAACGCGGCTGGCTCGTCAACGTGGCGCGCGGCAAGCACATCGTGACCGACGAGCTCATCGAGGCGCTGCGCGGAGGTGTGATCGGTGGCGCGGCGCTCGACGTGACCGAGCCGGAGCCTCTGCCCGACGACCATCCGCTGTGGTCGATCCCGAACTGCATCATCACGCCGCACGTGGCCAACACGCCGGAGATGGCGCTTCCACTCTTGGCTGCCCGCATCACCGAGAACGTGCGCCGGTGGGGGAGCGGCGAGCCGCTCGTCGGTCTCGTCGATCCGTCTCTTGGCTACTGACGCGGCCGGACTCGCCGGCCTGCTGGCCGACGCCACTCGTCGTCGTGTCTTCGCAGCGCTCGTGCTCGGCGACCGGACCGTCGACCATGTGCGTGAGTCGACGGGACTCACCAGTCGCGAGATCGTGCGCGCGTTGGCACGACTCGTCGACGGCGAGTTGGTCGTGATGGGTAGCGACAGGAGCTACTTCGTGGTCGAGGAGGCGTTCACAGCGGCGGCCCGCGACGCCGCCCCGGTCCGTGACGACGAGCACGCCGACGCCCCCGCCGAGACAGCGCGGGTGCTTCGGTCGTTCCTGCGCGACGGCCGGCTCACGGCGATCCCGACGCAGCACTCGAAGCGTCTCGTCGTACTCGACCGCCTGGCACAGGACTTCGACCCGGGTCACCGCTACACCGAGCGGGAGGTCAACACCATCCTTCGACGCTGGCACGTCGACGTCGCGGCACTGCGCCGTTACCTCGTCGACGACAGATTCCTGGACCGCGAGCACGGCGAGTACTGGCGCGCCGGCGGCACGTTCGAACCGTGAAATTTATGAAGGAGTTGGGTCTATGAGGACGCCGGGGTTGAGGATCCCGGCGGGATCGAGTGTGCGCTTCACGGCAGCCAGTGCCGCCGCGAACGGGTCGGGGCGTTGCCGGTCGTACCAGGGCCGGTGGTCGCGTCCGACGGCGTGGTGGTGGGTGATCGTGCCGCCGTTGGCGAGCACCGCCTCCGATGCGGCGGCCTTGATCTCCGCCCACATCGAAAGCTCCGACCCCCATCGGCCGGGAGCGGTCACGGAGAAGTAGGGCGCAGGACCGTCGGGATACACGTGCGTGAACCGACAAGTGACCCAACCTCCACCGCAGATCTCTGTCAGGGCCTTGCCGACCGCCGCGGTCGCGCCGGCGTGGAGCGCGGGGAACTGCGCCCACGTGCACGCTGTCTCGAACGTCTCGACGATCACCGCCATCGACACGAGCGCATCACGTCCGTAGGGCGCGCGAAGGAACGAGTTGCGCCACGCGCCGACCGAGCCGTCGTCGCCCGTGCGGTCTCCCGCCTCGCTGCTGCGTATCCCTTCGGGCGTCGTGCCGCGATGCTCGCGACACAACTCGATGGCGCGGTCGATCCAGGCGTCGACCGGGTGATCAGCAGACTCGAACCCGAGCACCAGCAGCGTGCTTCCGTCGTTCACACCGGCTGCCACCATCGCTTCAGTCGCATCGAGCAGCCGGCAGTTGGTGGGGAACAGTCCCGACTGCGCGACAGCGCGCGTCGCGGCCACACCGTCCCCATAGTCGGCGAAGTGCACGCCCGCAGAGGCTTTGAACCGCACGCGGTCCTGCACGCGCATCCACGCTTCGGTGATCACCCCGAGCGTTCCTTCGCTTCCGAGCGCGAGACGGTCGGGCGAAGGTCCCGCTCCGGACCCTGGCAGGCGGCGCGATTCCGTCACGCCACCGGGAGTCACCATGCGGATCGACTCCACGAGGTCGTCGATGTGCGTGTACACACTGGCGTAGTGACCACCCGAGCGCGTCGCGAGCCATCCTCCGAGGGTCGAGAACTCGAACGACTGAGGAAAGTGGCGGAGCGTGTAGCCATGCGTTCGCAGTTGCTCTTCGAGCACCGGGCCGAGCGCGCCGCCTTGGATGCGAGCCGCTCGTGACACCGAGTCGACGTCGAGCACGCGATCGAGCCTCGTCAGGTCGATGGTGACGACGCCGGCGTAGCTGTCGTCGACGAGACCGGCCTCGACCCCACCGACCACGGACGATCCTCCGCCGTACGGCAACGCCGCGACGCTGGCCCCTGCGCACCAGTCGAGCAGCGCGGCGACGTCGGCTTCGTCGCGCGGGAAGGCGACAACATCCGGAGGACGGGTGAGGTCGCAGTGGAACGCGCGCACGACGTCCCGGTACGACTTGCCGTACGTGTGGGCGGCGCGCTCGCGGCGATCGTCGGTACAGACCGACATGAGCGCTTCTGGGGGACTCACGCGCGAACGCGGTAACTCGATCTGCGCAAGATCGGGCGGGGCGTGGATCTCGAGATCGGCCGCGCCGAAGCGCTGTCCGAGGGCGGCCGCGAGGTTCTTCGCTTGGTCAGCACCGAGTGCTGCGTCTTCCCAACCCCAGCCCCACCACGATCGTCGGCGCGACATGCGCCGACGATAGGCGGCGCGGGTACCGTGCAACCGATGGCCCGTTCGCACTACGAGGTGCTCGGCGTCCCGCGCGAGGCCGGCGCCGGGGCGGTGCGGCAGGCATATCTCGAGCGGGCCCGTCTGCTGCATCCCGACCGGTACATCGACGCCGGACCGGTGCAGCGCAGCGAGGCCGAGCGTTCGATGCAGGAGGTCAACGAGGCGTGGCGCGTGCTGAGCGACCCCGGCCGCCGACGACACTACGACGCCGAACTGGATCCCGTGACGACTGCTCGGGCGCGTTGGGCCGTGGACGACGAGCGGTTCGCGTCCCGCCCCGATGGCACGATGCCGGACCAGATCGAATCCCTCGAACCCACAGAGCGTGTGATCCGCGGGCTGCCGTGGATCATCCTCATCGTCGTGCTGTTCGCCATCTTCGTGTTCACCGCATACGCGGTGACCGGGAATCCGGCCACCACGCAGCCGGGCACGGGCGTCGGCGGCTGCGTGACGGTGGCGGACGGACCGACGGTGCAATCAGCGGCATGTGGAACACCGGGCGCGCGTGCCGTCGTGGCGCGGGTGGGCATCACGCAACCGTGTCCAGATGGATCCGAGCGGCTGCAGCCCGCGACGGGTTCGACCGCGTACTGCTTGGAGGTCACACGATGAAGGTGGTCGGCATCGACCATGTGGTGCTCACGGTGCCCGACGTCGAGGCTGTCGTCGAGTGGTACCGAGACGAGCTCGGGCTCGAGGTACTGCGACTCGAGGAGTGGCGGCGCAGCGAGGTCTTGTTCGTCTCCCTACGAGTGAGTCCGACGTGTCTGATCGACGTGATGCAAGGCGAGCGGACCGGCGAGAACGTCAACCACGTCGCGTTCTCGGTCGACGAGGCCGACGTCGACGAGATCGCTGCGTCGGGGCGCTACGACATCGTGATGGGTCCAGCCGATCTCTACGGCGCGCAGGGCAACGGCCGCGGCGTCTACATCAACGATCCGGCCGGCAACCTCGTGGAGTTGCGGACCTACTGAGGCCCCTGCCTGAGGCACCCTGCCTCGAAATTGCGGACGTGACGGCCCTATAGGGGCCACATCGAACGCCGAAACGCGGTCAGATCCGGAAGAAGAGGTTGCAGAACTTCTCCGTCAAGGTGCCGTCGCCGTGCGCGGTGCCTCCGTTGATTCGTCCCATGGCGGTGAGCACGAAGCTCGCCGGATCGAAGTCGAGCACGAGCGGGAGTTCGCTGACGTCACCTGGCTCGAAGGCGATGCCGTCGGCAGTGACGGACGCGCGGGTTTCGCCGCCGTTGTTACCCGAGATCCGCAGACCGAGCGTGAACGGTTCGACCGCGTCGCACTCGGCCGTCGACTGCCACACGATGAAGCAGAACGGCACGAGTAGATCGGCGGCATCCCCATCCATCGCGTGCGAACGCCCCGAACCTTGGCGGATGTCCCAGGTGTGCACGGTGTAGTCCACGAGTTGCGCCACGGGATAGAAGAACGCAGGAAGAGGGCCCATGTACTTGTGCGGCACCATGAAGCTGCCCCACGAATCGGCGTCGAGGCCCTCCATCAGGCTCATCATCTGGGCGCGGTCCTTCTCGAGACGCTGGAGCAACTCGTCCTGCGGGACCGAGCGCAACGCGAGTGCTCCTTCGTCGACGTGCTTGTCCATGCCCTTCACACCGAGCGCGTCGGGCACCGTGCTGTTCCCGTTCGCCGCGTCCCATCCGGCGAAGTAACCCTCGGTCGTGTCGACGAGATGACCGACGACGTCACGAACCTGCCAGTGGCCCGACGCGGTCGGGTTCTCCCACGCACTCGGCTCCGAGGCCAGCGCCAGCATCTGGTCGGATTGATCACGGACGGCCTGGAGCAGCTTGTCCTTGCTCGCGAAGTCCATGAAGTTCCACTCGCTCATATCTCCCTCTTTTCCAGGTCAAAGAGTCGCCGACGACGGTCGGCACACACACGAAGTCAATCGCCGCGTTCACCGACTGGCTAGTTGAGCACGACCGCCCCCACGGCGCACCGGGCGATCTCGAAGCGGTCACCCGGCGGCGATGACACAGCTGAGCGAGTGCGGATCTGACGTGCGCGAGTGGATGGTTAACTGGGCGAGTGGCGGTCGTGTGGACGGGCGAGGACGAGTTCACGGTCGACGGCGTGGGCTACCGGGCCAAGGAGTACCTGGAACCCGACAGCAGTTCCGACAACGCGCGGATGATGGTGCTCAAGTCTCGCCCGATGATCGAGATCTACGAGCACCTGATTGCTGAGCTGGAACCCAAGCGGATCTTGGAGCTTGGCATCTACGACGGGGGGAGCACCGCCCTGTTGGCCCAACTCGCCAAACCCGAGCAGTTCGCCGCCCTCGATCTCCGGTGGCGATCAGGTCGACAACTCGAACAGTTCATCGCCAGCCATCATCTCGAGAAGGTGGTGACGCTCCATGATGGAGTCGACCAGGCCGACACGGACGCCCTCGACCGGATCGTCGCAACGTTCAGTGGGCCGGTGGACCTGATCGTCGACGACGCCTCGCACCTGCTCGCTCCAACTCGGACGAGCTTCAACCGGCTGTTCCCGTACCTGCGAGCGGGTGGCTGGTACCTGATCGAGGACTGGTCATGGCCCCATCAGCGCATCCCGCACCGCAAACCAGACTACCGGGGCGTACCGGCGCTCTCACTACTCACGTGTGAGCTCGTGCTCGCCGCCGCGTGTCGACCGAAGGTCGTCGCTGAAGTTCGTGTCACTCCTCGGATCACGCTGGTCCGCAAGGGCGAGAACCCGGTTCGGCCTGGGTTCTTCGACTTGGCGGCGAGATTCGATCCCGTCGGCGCCGAAATAATGGAACGCATCGCGACAGTTCAATCACTCGAAGGGGACAACACTTAACGCTCCCCGCTGGCCTCCGAAGAACCTCCGGGCCACGGCTTCACCCGAAAGTGTGAAAAATGGTGGAAATGTTTGGACCTGCAGTGTCTGGGGCACTGCTCCCACCGAGGAGACAACCCCCCTTGCCTCGCAAAGCGCTAGGGGCCCCGCCATTGCCGTGCGGGGCCTCTTGCGCGTTTCAGAGGAGTGGCCAGTGCCAGTGCAAACGCAGCCTGCGGACAAGAGCACCACACTGACTCGCGCCATCGGCAACACGACCGGCTGGCTGGGGTCGTTTCCGGCAATCACGCTGTCGTTCATAGTGGTGCTGGCGTGGTTCGTGGGTGCGTTCTTCGTCACCGACCGCTTCGCCAACGACACGTACCAACTCGTCATCAACACCGGCACGACCATCATCACGTTCTGGATGGTGTTCATCATCCAGAACACTCAGAACCGTGATGGACGGGCCATTCAGGCCAAACTCGACGCGCAGAGCGAAGTGCTGCGACGAGTTGCTGAACGGCTCGCGATTGACGACGACGAAGCGCTTCTCACTCGCACCGTTGGGCTGGAAGACGCCCCCGAGAAGGCCATCAAGAAAGACCAGGATCTCGTACGTCAAGCGGCAGTCAACACAGGCAAGTACGGACTCGTCAACGAAAACTAGGCGGCCCTGCGTCGTAGGCTCCGCTTGTGCCCGGACCGATGGAAGGAATTCGCGTCGTCGAAGTCGGCATGTGGGTGGCGGGACCATCGGCGGCAGCGGTGCTGGGGGACTGGGGTGCCGACGTCGTCAAGATCGAGCCGCCGGACGGCGATCCCTTTCGAGGACTGTTGTCAGCCTTCGGGGGTGACGGCTCGAGCCCGCCGTTCGAGCTCGACAACCGGAACAAGCGCAGTGTCGGATTGAACCTGTCGCAAGACGAAGGACGACGCATCGCCGTGCAGCTGCTTGACCGAGCAGACGTGTTCGTGACCAACGCACGCGCCTCTGCGCTCGAGCGCGCGGGACTCGACTACGCCACTGTTGCCGCGCGGAATCCGCGGCTGGTGTACGCATCCGTCAGCGGGTACGGCGTCGAGGGCGACGAACGCGATCGCGCCGCGTATGACGTCGGCGCGTTCTGGTCGCGAGCGGGGATCGCGGCCGCGCTGGCGCCCGAAGGTGTGGACCTGCCCTACCAACGTGGCGGCATGGGGGATCACATGGCGGGCATGGCTGCGGCCGGCGCGGTGGCCGCCGCGTTGCTGGCTCGCGAACGGACCGGCGAAGGCCAGCTCGTGTCCACCTCGTTGCTGCGGATCGGCATGTACATGATGGGCTGGGACATCAGCATGGCGTTGCGCCTCGGCATCCCAGTGATCCCGATGACGGTGAAGGCTCCGCCCAACCCGTTGATCAACGCGTACACGGCGGGCGACGGACGGCGGTTCTGGATGCTGGGACTGCAAGCCGACCGCCACTGGCCGGATGTGCTGCGCGCCGTCGATCGCGCCGCGTGGGCGGACGATCCCCGCTTCAACTCGATCGAGGCGCGCTGGGAGCACTCCGCCGAGTTGGTGGACGAACTGTCAGCACGGTTCGCCACGAAGCCCCTCGCGGAGTGGGCGGTGATCTTCGATCGCGAGGACGTGTGGTGGGCGCCCGTGCAGTATGCGCACGAGACCGTCGACGACCCGCAAGCCTCAGCCGCAGGTGGCTTCGTCGACGTGCCGGCCGCCGATGGCGGCGACCCGGTACGCATGGTCGCGACGCCCGTCGACTTCACCGGAACCCCCTGGTCGCCTCGCTCGATGCCACCTGAGTTCGCGCAACACACCGAGGAGATCTTGCTCGAGCTCGGATACGACTGGGATCAGATCATCGGGTTGAAGGATTCGGGAGCGATTCCGTAAGGAGTTGTCGGTGCCTCACGACCTGGTCTTGTCCGGCGGGCGGGTGGTCGATCCGGAGACCGGGCTCGATCGACGATACGACGTCGGCATCGACGGACCGAGCGTCACCGCGGTTGGTGACGCGCTGGACGGGTCGGCGACGATCGACGTCAGAGGTCTGGTCGTCGCGCCGGGGTTCATCGACCTGCACAGTCACGCGCAGACCCTTCCTGGACGCAGGTTGCAGGCGTGCGACGGTGTCACGGCCGCACTCGAACTCGAAGCCGGCCGCGCGCCGGTCGATCGCGCGTACGCGCGCGAAGCACAGCGCGGGTCGCCGATCCACTACGGCTTTTCGGCTTCCTGGGCTCTGGCGCGCATGCATGTCATGGCGGGCGGCGCGCTCGACGGTGGCCCCGGCGCGATCTTCGGCGGACTGGCGGGGGAGCAGTGGCAGCAGGCCGCCACCGACGCTCAGCTCGCACGGATCCTCGAGCAGATCGAGAACGACGTCGCGGCCGGCGCGATCGGCATCGGCATCATCGTCGGCTACACGCCCGGCGTCGATCCGGCCGAATATCTCGCTGTCGCGCAACTCGCTTCGTCCGCCGGCGTACCGACCTTCACGCACTGCCGTGACATCGTCGAGCTCGCGCCGCAGACACTGGTGGATGGCGCCGAAGAGCTCGTGCGCGCCGCGGGTACCACCGGCGCGCACATGCACTACTGCCACATCAACTCGACCTCGGCGCGCCACATCGATCGGGTGCTGACACTCGTTGCGAGGTGCCAATCGGAAGGCGGTCACGTCACCACCGAGGCGTATCCGTACGGATCAGGTTCGACCGCGATCGGTGCGGCCTTCCTCGCCCCGGAACGTCTGCGTGAACGCCTGCGCGGCCCGACCGCGATCACCTACCTCCCGACCGGGGAACGGATCGCGGACGACGCGCGCCTGCGCGAGCTACGAGCAACAGACCCGGGCGGAGTCGTCATCGTCGAGTTCCTCGACGAAGCAGATCCCTATGACCGCGCCCTGCTGCGCCGCTCGCTCACCTTCCCGGACACGGTCGTGGCCAGCGACGCGATGCCACCGATATGGACAGGCGACAAGCGGCCCGACCTGGCCGAGTGGCCCCTGCCACCCGAGGCCGTCACGCACCCGCGGACCGCGGGCACCTTCGCACGTGCGTTGCGGCTCTGGCGCGAAGAGGGCACACCACTCATCGAGGCCATCCGACGGGCGACGCTGCTTCCCGCCTCGGTGCTCGAAGCATCGGTCCCCGCGATGCGCAACAAGGGACGAGTGCAACCCGGCGCAGACGCCGACCTGGTGGTGTTCGACGCCGAGCACATCTCCGACCAAGCCACCTACACGTCGAGCACGCGCCCGTCTTCCGGCATCACCCACGTGATGGTCGACGGGACATTCGTTGTACACAACGGTGTGCTGGTGGAGGACGCGCTCCCCGGCCGGCCGATTCGCGCCGAGCCTCGTTGAACGCCCTCGAGAGGTCGACCCACGCGCCTGCCCAAACTGCGCAAGATGCCCATATCATGATGAGTGTCTCCGACGTCGACGGCGCTCACTTCACGGAGCATCTCGCATGGACGAGAAGCAGCGGGTGGATTCGCGACCTGGCTGGTAGTCGACGGCCAGTGGACGATCCCTGCTGACATCCCCACCGGCCTCGAGGTGCCCGACCAGACCGCGGCCTTGCTCGAATTCATCGCCACCGTCCCCGACGGACCCGGACCCGTTCGCGACGCCACCGGGGCGTTCCTCCGCGACGCCGAGGGCAACATCATCCGCGCCAAGAACGAGATCGTGATTCCCGCCGTCTACCGGGTGGACCAGATGTTCCGGCTGATCGGGCGGACGGATCTGTCGCTGAGATTCACGTCACTCGGCCAGAAGACCGGGAAGTTCGTGCGAGTCACACCTGACGACGACCGGGGTGCCCCGCACCTCGTGTTGAACCACTGCAACTTCATGTACCTGCACCGGCCCTGGATCGTCGGCACGAAACCTGCGGGCTTCGGGTACGACGCGACTCGGGAGGCGCAGCACGCCTTGCAGTTCGAGAGCTCGACGTACATCGACGTTTACTTGCCGCGGACCAAGAAGATTTGGGGCGACCACCTGTACTTCGGAAAGCACTCGGGTGAGACGATGTGGTCTGACCACATCACCGTCGACGGTGGCGTGTTCGGTGAGTCGGGCCGTGACCCGATGGCGATGACCGCCGCGTCGAACATCGTCGTACGAAACAGTTCCTTTGGCGCCTGCCGTACCTGTATCGACCTCGAGCCGAACGGGTCGACGGGAGGTGTGACGGGCGTGCTGGTGGATAGCTGCCAGTTCGGCGCGCATCGTCTGAACTTCCTCGCCGCTCTGTCAGGGTCGACCGTCGGAGTGGTGGAGCAGGTGACGGTGAACGGCTGCTCAGTGACGGGTGGGAACATCGCGGTCACGGTCGCCGGGGGTGAACGGCGAGCCAACTTCACGTTCACAGCGAACACGGGTGATGTGGCGTTGGGGAACCCACGCGGAGCGGTGATGTGGTTCGACGGCGTCCAGGGTGCGATCACGGTGACGGGGAACCGGAACCCGGTTCAGATGGGCCGGACACCTCCGATGCGTATCGCTAGGTTCCCCAACTGTCCGGGTCCGATCACCTATGAGGGCAACTGGCCCGCCGACACCGGCTAGGTCACGTTCCGGGCGACCGCGCGTCAGACCGTCGCGGTCAATCCCTCCCAGCCCGCAGGCGGAGTGGCCAGTTGCCAGTACTGCTCGGGCACGTTGGCCGCGAGCCGTTCTGCGAGCGCGTGGTCGCGTTCGAGCGGCGCAACTTGACTGCGGTAGCACGCGAACGCCCGACGCTTGCGGTCGGCGTCCGGCTCGACCGGAATCATGGCCGGTGTCGGCCACAAGCCGGACTTGAACAACGTCGCGACGCGCCATGCCAGCAGCCCCGGCAAGTGCTTGTAGCCGGCATCCTCGTAGGCGAACCACGCCACACCAGGACGGTCGGCCCGCGCGAGCAGCGCGGCCTCATGGGTGAGCGCGTGGTCCGGGTTGGCGAGACCCATCGGCACGAACACCGACGTCGGATCGGCGTTGTCGATCGCGGCACCGAGTTCGGTGGCAACCGTCTTGGCCGACGGCCGCTGATCCTTGGACAGGTACTGGTGATCGGCGAATGGCAGCCGTACGGGAACAGCGCCGACGACCGCGAGCGCGGCGCGATCCTCCTCGGCTCGTATCGCAACCACGTCGTCCCCGTCGATGAAGCCTCCGAGGGAGTCCCATTCGGTCGGCGGTGAGGGATACGCCGGAGGGCGCCCGCCCATCACCGTGATGCACGTGCTGCCCGGATAGGTACCGAGCACGTGGCCTGCTCCCATCACGCCATCGTCGAAGTGCGGCTGTACGACAACGATGCGTTCGAGCGAGGCCGGATCGACCACGCCCCACGTCGCGGGTGCGATCGCGGGTGCCATGCGGCGACCCTAGATGCGCACACGGGGGCGGCGACGCCGGCGTGGCGGCTTGCCACACTTGAACCCGTGGCTGGTCGCTGTGACTCGCGCTTCACCGCCGTCGAAGATGCGTTCGAAGAGAACATCGATGACGGGTTGGAGGCGGGTGCAGCATGCGCCGTCGTCATCGACGGTGACCTGGTCATCGACTTGTGGGGCGGGCACGCTGACCCGACGACTGCACTGTCCTGGGAGCGCGACACATTGGTGGACTGCCGGTCGGCCACGAAGGGCCTCACTGCACTCTGTCTTGCGCTCCTCGTGGACCGCGGCGTCGTCGACCTCGACCATCAGATCCGGAGGTACTGGCCCGAGTTGCGCGTCGAGGCAACGGTCCAGCAAGCGTTGAGCCACCAGGCAGGGATCCCGATCGTCGACGGTCTCCGGCCCGGGGCGATCCTCGAGTGGGACGTCATGGCCGATGCCATCGCCCGACAGGAGCCGATGTGGCACCCGGGCGAACGACACGGCTATCACGGCGTGTCATTCGGCTGGCTCGTCGGCGAAACAGTGCGCAGGATCACGGGCGAGACACTTCCCGGCGTGTTGAAGCGCGAGGTATTCGAGCGGCTCGACGTGGACGGCTTCATGGGCACCCCGGTCGAGCACCAGCCGAGGATGGCGACGCTGGTCTGGGGTCGGCCGGCGCACGGTGCGCGTGCCGCCGCGCCAACCGGTCCGACCGGTTCGGATCCGACGCTCGCCCAGAAGATGTATGCGCCGGTCCTGCCACCGCTCGCGC
>DATAES010000235.1:0-17043 GCA_036257895.1 Acidimicrobiales bacterium | reverse complement strand
TCGTCTCCGCCGCGACGACGCAGACGGTGACACGACTGACGAACGGGACGACGTACCGGTTCCGGGTGCGGGCCTGGAACTCGGTCGGCGTGAGCGGGTTCTCGACGGTCAGCAATCCTGTCACCCCCTCACCGTAGAAGTGCTCTCGACGCGATAGCCGCGGCTGTCTCTCACGCGTCACCTGCGTCTGCGTTCGTGGGGCGCGTGCTGTGTTGATTTGCGCTGTCCAACGACGCGCACCGAGTCGCACGCAATCGTTGGGAGAGATTTCGCCGAGTGAGCAGTGCGAGCCAACTGCTCCGTCGCCTGTCCGCAACGCTGCGAGCAAGTCGAGCGATCGCTCTACGCTGCGGTTGCGTGGCGAGCGGGTGACGGGAATCGAACCCGCGTTCTCAGCTTGGGAAGCTGATGTTCTGCCTCTGAACTACACCCGCGTGGAGTGCCCGAGCCGGCGAAATGCGCTGCTCAGAGCCGGTGTCACCATCTCGATCCCGTTCGATCAGCCGGGCCATGACCTCGACGTGACCTCTGCGTGACCCAGCGGTTGGACAGTCGGCGTCACTGCACGGCACGCGACGCTAGCAAGCGGCACTGCCCTCGCTTCATGCGGACACTGCGCGTGCCGAGCTGCGGAAGCTAGGTCGGCTCCAACTAGGGTCCGACGCGATGACGGCGTTCACCGTGCCTCGGCCGGGAGTGCTGCCTGCGCAATGGCTGGAAAAGGCCGTCGGAGCGGGAATCATCACGTGGGATGGTGCGCGACTGACCGAGCCGTCGATCCAGCCCGCGAGCGTCGATCTACACCTCGGTGATGTCGCATACCGACTTCGTTGCAGCTTCCTACCCGGCAGCGACCACACGGTCGAACAACGGCTCGAAGATTTCGTCATGGGTGAGGTCGACCTCACCCGTGATGGTGCGGTGCTCGAACGAGACCGTCCGTACTTGATCCCCCTTGTCGAAGAACTCGACTTACCGCCCGAGATCCGGGGCAAGGCGAACCCCAAGAGCTCGACCGGCCGCATCGACGTGTTCACCCGCCTGCTGACGGACGAAAGTCATCGCTTCGACGAGATCGCAGCGGGCTATCGGGGACGGCTGTACCTCGAGGTGATCTCGAGCACGTTCACGGTCAAGGTTCATCCGGGGCTCGCGTTGAACCAGTTGCGCCTCATGCACGGGCGGGCAATCGTCGATGACGACGAGTTGCGTCGCGCCCATGATCGGCATCCGATCTTGTTCCGGCACGGCTTGCGAGTGCCGCAACCCCAGTTGCACCTCGACGAGGGCGTGTTCCTCAGCCTCGATCTCACCGACGGTGCCAACGGCCATCGCATCGTCGGTTACCGGGCGAAGCGCAACAGCCGCCTGCTCGACCTCTCGCTCGTCGACGGTCATGACCCGGCCGACTATTGGGAGCCGGTCGTGTGTGAACACGGTGACCAAGTCGTGCTCGAACCCGAGGAGTTCTATCTGCTGTTGTCGACGGAAGGGGTTTCGATCCCGCCGGAGTACGCGGCGGAGATGGCGGCGTACGACCCCACAAGTGGGGAGCTACGCACGCACTACGCCGGCTTCTTCGACCCCGGCTTCGGCTACGACGAGTTCGGCCTCGCTGGCAGCCAGGCCGCGCTCGAGGTGCGGGCCCACGACGTTCCGTTCATGGTTCAGAACGGCCAGCGCGTCTGCCGTGTCACGTTCGAACGGCTCGTCGAACCGGCCGAGATGCTGTACGGCGACTCGATCCGATCGAACTACCAGGGCCAGCAGAGCACGTTGAGCAAGTATTTCTGCCGGCCCGAACCGGCCTCACAGCTGCAGTTCCCTATCCGCTGAAAGGGCGGGTTTGTGCTCACCTCGCGGGATCGTGCGACGCAGCCGCGACCTCGCGACGCCGGAACTGTGCCCGCTCGCTCTCCGGTCGTGCTTGCACCTCCGCCACGGCTCGCGTGAACTCGTCGGCGTGGAACGGACGGACGAGGAACGCGTCCGTTCCTGCTTGCCACGAGAACATTCGATTGCTCGTCTGATGCGCGATCAACACCACGCGGGTCGACGCGACGGTGGAGTCGAGCTGCGAGCGGATCGCGTCGAGCAACTGCAAGTTCCGGCCGACGCCACCAGCGGATAGATCCAACACGACGCACGACGGTCGTAGGACGTCGAGGATCGACAGTGCCTGGTCGGGATTCGCAGCGCGCTCCACGGAGTGACCGGCGCGCTCCAACAGACGGCACAGCAACTCGCACGACCCCTCGTCGTCGTTGACCACGAGGACCTTGCCAATCGCTTCGTTCGCACCGTCGGCGCCAGCTGCGGCGTCTTGCTTCGCACGAGTCTTTGCCTTGGCCTTTGCCCGCAGCGCCATCAGTCCTCCGCGGCCGGCCCCACGAGTTCGGATGGTGCCCGTTCATCGCCCCGTTCGATCGCCTCGAGCACATGCATGGAGATGTCTCCGACCTTCACACTGTCTTCTTCGATCCCCATTCCCGGTCCGACGCCCTTCACGCCATCGTCGATCATGATGTAACAGAACGGGCACGCAGTCGCGATTCTGGATGCGCCGGTGGCGATCAACTCTCGGGATCGGGCGTCGTTGACCTTGGTGCCGACCGTCTCTTCCATCCACATGCGCGCGCCGCCGGCCCCACAGCACATCCCCTTGGTTCCGTTGCGCTCGGCCTCGACGACCTCGATCCCGCCGAGCGAGCCGATGACACGCCTCGGCGCGAGGTACACGTCGTTGTGGCGGCCGAGATAGCACGAGTCGTGGTAGACGACTCGTTCGTCCAGCTGCGCGTCGGTGAGATCGAGTTGACCGGTCTGGATGAGCCAGTCGAGGAACTGGCTGTGGTGCACGACCTCGTAGTTGCCGCCGAGCTGGGGATACTCGTTCAGCAGGGTGTTGAAGCAGTGCGGACACTGCGTGATGATCTTCTTCACACCCATGCCGTTGAGTGTCTCGACGTTCTGCATGGCGAGCATCTGGAACAAGTACTCGTTGCCCGAGCGCCGCGCAGGGTCACCGGTGCAGTTCTCGGCCGGCCCGAGGATCGCAAAGTCGATGCCAGCGCGTTGCAGCAGCTTGGCCATCGCGATCGTGACCTTCTGGTTCTTGTCGTCGAAGCTGCCGGCGCAACCGACCCAATACAGGTACTCGTGATCGAGGGGTGACGATCCGTCGACAACGGGGACATCGCCGACCTTGCTCGTCCAGCCGGCGCGGTCGCCCTGGCTCATGCCCCATGGGTTCGCGTTGTTCTCCATCGAGCGGTACGCGGTGCCGAGCTCGGTCGGGAAGTTGGATTCCATCAACGACAGGTACCGGCGCATGTCGAGGATCTTGTCGAGGATCTCGATGTTCACGGGACAGATCTCGTCGCACGCCTTGCACGACGTACAGGCCCAGATCTCCTCGGGTGTGATGCGTTCGAACAGCGAGTCCGCAGTGACAGTGATCTCGGGCACGACACCGATCGGCGGCGAAACTCGCGGCGACCCTGTCGAAGCCATCACTTCACCCGCTTTGAGGACGATCTCGCGCGGATCGAGCGGCTTGCCGGTGGCATGCGCCGGGCAGACCGACGTGCAGCGGCCGCACATCGTGCACGCGTCCGTGTCGAGCAACTGCTTCCACGTGAACTCCTCGACAGTCGAGGCACCGAAAGTCTCGAGCTCGGTCTCCATCAAGTTCGGCATGGCCTTCATCGCGCCCTTGGGGCGCTCGCGGTCGCGCAAGTACATGTTCAGCGGCGACGTGAACATGTGCCGGATCATGGTGACCGGCAGCATCACGAGGAAGGTGAAGAACAAGACCACGTGTGTGGCCCATGCCGCCTGGTACCAGCCGTGCAGATGTTCGCCGTTGCGAAACAGCCACGACAGGGGATAGCCGACGAAGCTCCACTTCTCGAAGTCGGGCCGGCCCTGGAAAGCGATGCGGAGACCCTCGGTGACGAATCCGGTGACGCCGAGAAGGAAGAACACTCCGAGGATGGCGACGTGCTCGGGTTTGCTCTTGATGCGGATGCGGTAAGGCCGGAAGACGTACCGCCGCACGAGGGCCCAGCCGACGCCGAGGAGGAACACGACGCCGGCGGCGTCGCCCACGAATGCATACGCCTGGTAGGCCTGGCCGTGGAGGAACTTCCATTCCTCCGGTACCTGCTCCTGGATCTGTGAGACGACGGTGACGGCGAAGAGGATGAGGAACGAGAAGTAGATGAGCGCGTGCATGACGCCAGCAGCCGGGTCACGCAGGAGTGTCTGCATGTAGACCCCGGCTCGGTAGTCCTTGAGCCGCCGGGGCAGCGACTGGGCTGTGGTGGCGCGCCGATCGGGCATGCCCCGTTCCCAGTTCTTGACCCGCATCGCGAACGTGTAGCCGCCGTACACGAACAGGACCGGGATGACCGTGTAGAACAGCAGCTTCCACGACCCCGGGATGTCGACGAAGACCTCGCGCTGCACGACGGCGTCGTCGAACCAGTCGGTGATGAGTGGCAGAACCCCGGACGCGATTCCGTACAGTCCCAGCACCACACCCAGCCCGATGACGAGATGGAACGGGCGGATCCGCTGCTTCATCGGGGCGAAACCTACTCGCCGCCGGATTTGAGGGACGAAATGGTCAGCAGCAGTGCAAGGCTCGACCCGTGACGATCATTCGTGTGCCCGACTTTCCCTTCGAGGTCCCTGATTCCGGTGTCGTGCTGAGGTTCGAGGTCTGCGGTTTCGGGGTCCGGACCGGCGACCGTCGCATCGTCATCGATCCGTGGCTGGCGTTCGATCCGAAGCGATCCGAAGCCGACGGGCCGGATCGATGGAAGCGCATCAGCGACGCGCTGCGCGCTGCGGACCTCGCGCCGGACGCGGTCGACACCGTCGTGTACACACACCTCGACGGCGTCGGATGGGCGGTCGGGCCCGACGGCGAGACCCCGAGCTTTCCGAACGCCCGCCACCTCGTCGCTGGAGGTGAGCTCGATGCATTCGATGCGGGACTTCGCACCGACACCGACGGCCTGAAGGTCCTTCGGGAGCACGGCCTCGTCGACCCGATCGAGTTGCCGCACGAGGTCGCGGCCGGAGTGACGATCGAACCTGCGCCCGGTCACACGCCGAGCAATGGGCTCGTGCGCGTGTTGAACGACGAGGACGAGGCGGTCTTCGTCGGCCACACGTTCCTGCATCCGGCGCAGGTGCACCGTTACGAGCGAGCAGAGCTCGAACCGGATCCCGACACGGCCATCGAGACGCGCGTGCGTCTGCTGGACGACGCCGCGGAACGCGGCTCCGTTCTCTACGGCGATCTCTGGGATGCACCCGGCTGCGGCAAGGTCACCAAGGACGGTGACCGCTACGACCTGGTCTGAATCGTCGACCAGCTACTAGCCGTACGCGGTCTTGTCGAGCTCGCGAACCTTGGTGGCGAGCGCAGCGAGGAGCTTTCGGGCCAGGCCCGGTACCTCCTCGAGCACGCCGGAGAATTCTCGCGGGCCGAGGACGAGCACGGTGAGCGGTGTCTGCGCCATGGCCGTGGCCGTACGCGGGCCCTTGTCGAGCAACGACAGCTCGCCGATGCACGCCCCGGGTCCGAGTGTCGCGATCTTCTTGCCGTTGCGCTCGACCTTCACTTCACCTTCGACGATCACGAAGCACTCCCGGCCGCTCTCGCCCTGGCGCATGAGCACGCGCCCTGCGGACAGCTCTGCCTGGTCGGATGCCCGAGCAATGCGCTGCAACTCCTTGCGCGAGCAAGCCGCGAAGAGCGGCACCTCCGCCAGATGGTCGAGGTAGTGGTTCTTGCCGGCCATGTGTCCTCCCGAACCTTGCGGCCCCCCGGCGACGCGAGATCGGCGCCGAGCGTAGGCGGTCAGAGCGCTTCACGTTCGTGAAACAAGTGCGAAACATCGTTCTCGTACCGTGGGGGCATGGACGTCGTCCTGATCCGGTGGCCCGGTGAGGAATCCCGGCGCGTCCAACTCCGAGAGGATGGCGTGCCTCGACTGCTGCTCGTCGACCAGGGCGTCGCACCGCCGCAGTCGGCCGACGACATAGAGGACTGGATCCGCGTGCCCGCCGACGAGGTCGATCTGCATGCCCGGGTAGAGAACCTCGAACGGCGGGCCAAGACAAGGATGGAGGTCAAGCCTGCGCTCGACGGCGACGGCGTCTTGCGTGTCAACGGGAGTTGGGTCTCTCTCCCGCCGGTGGAGTCGCGCCTCACCGGCGCTCTCCTGTCCCGCTACGGGTCGGTGGTGAGTCGGGACGCGTTGGCTTCGTCCGGATGGCCGCAAGGCGCGCCGGGACGCAATGCGCTCGACGTTCACGTGTTGCGCCTGCGCCGACGGATCGCGCCGCTCGGACTCACCATACGAACCGTGCGATCCCGCGGCTACTTGCTGGAGTAGATCGCGCAGGTCCCGTCGGGCACGGTCGTCGAGGGAAGCGCCAGCGACGAGCCGACAGCACGTACGAGCGACCCGCAGGGGAGCGAGTTCGTGTCGAGATTCAGCCGGCCTGTGCCGCGACCTCCGCAGCACCGGCGGCGGCGGCGTCGGGGTCGAGGTAGCCGCTCGACACCGGTGACAGCGAGTCGTCGAGTTCGTACACGAGCGGGTTCCCGGTCGGGATGTTGAGGTCGGTGATCGCGTCGTCGCTGATGCCGTCGAGGTGCTTCACCAGCGCCCGGAGTGAGTTGCCGTGGGCCGCGACGAGCACGACCCATCCGGCGCGGAGGTCGGGGACGATGGCGTCTTCCCAATAGGGGAGGGTGCGCTCCAGCGTGTCCTTCAGACACTCGGCCCGCGGGATCACATGCGGCGCCAAGTCGCGGTAGCGGGGGTCGTCGGCCACGTCGAATTCGCTGCCGGCTTTGATGTCCGGCGGGCGGATGTCGTACGAGCGGCGCCAGATCTTCACCTGGTCCGACCCGAACTCCTCGGCGGTCGCCTTCTTGTCCTTGCCCTGGAGGTCGCCGTAGTGGCGCTCGTTCAACCTCCACGACCGGCGGACGGGCAGCCAGGTCATGTCCATGGCGTCGAGGGCGATCCACGCGGTGCGTATCGCCCGGACCAGCACGGAGGTGTGGACCACGTCGGGCCGAAGGCCCGCTTCGAGCATGAGCTCGCCCGCTCGACGGGCCTCGTCGACCCCCCGCTCCGAGAGATCGGCGTCGACCCAACCCGTGAACAGATTCCGGTCATTCCAGTCACTGCGCCCATGACGCAGTAAGACGAGCGTGAATGGCACAAAGTCGAGCCTACGAGGTTGCCAACACCGCACTCAACTTTTATCCTGGTCCTACGTTCAAGATTTGAACAGTCCCCAGCACTCGCCCACTTCGGAGGCAACACCCATGCCCAAGGCCGTCGGCATCGACCTCGGCACCACGAACTCGGTCGTAAGCGTCCTCGAGGCGGGCGACCCGGTGGTCATTCCCAACACCGAGGGGTCGCGCACGACACCCTCGGTCGTCGCATTCGCCAAGAACGGCGAAGTCCTCGTTGGTGAGGTGGCGAAGCGTCAGGCCATCACCAACCCCGATCGCACGATCCGCTCGGTCAAGCGCCACATGGGCACGAACTGGACGATCGACATCGACGGCAAGAAGTACACGGCGCAGGAGATCAGCGCACGCACGCTCCAGAAGCTCAAGCGTGATGCCGAGTCGTACCTGGGCGACACGGTCACCCAAGCGGTCATCACCGTCCCTGCGTACTTCGACGATGCCCAGCGCACCGCCACGAAGGAGGCCGGTCAGATCGCAGGGCTCGAAGTGTTGCGGATCATCAACGAGCCGACCGCAGCGGCGCTCGCGTACGGGCTCGACAAGGAAGGCGCCGACCAGACCATTCTCGTGTTCGACCTCGGAGGCGGCACGTTCGACGTGTCGATCCTCGAGATCGGTGACGGCGTGTTCGAGGTCAAAGCGACGCACGGCGACACCCATCTCGGCGGTGACGACTGGGACCAGCGCGTCATCGACTGGTTGGTCGAGTCGTTCAAGGCCGCGCACGGTGTTGATTTGTCGAAGGACAACATGGCACTGCAACGGCTGAAGGAAGCCGCAGAGAAGGCGAAGATCGAGCTGTCGCAGGTGCAGCAGACGCAGATCAACCTGCCGTTCATCACCGCGACCGCGGAAGGCCCGTTGCACCTCGACGAGCAGCTGTCGCGGTCGAAGTTCCAAGAGCTCACAGCTGACCTGCTCGACCGTGTTCGCGAGCCATTCGACCTGGCGATCAAGGACGCCGGGCTGAGCAAGGACCAAATCCAGCACGTGATCCTGGTCGGCGGCTCGACGCGGATGCCCGCCGTGCAAGAGCTCGTGCTGCAGTTCACCGGCAAGGAGCCGAACAAGAGCGTCAATCCGGACGAGGTCGTGGCCGTCGGAGCAGCGATCCAGGCCGGCGTCTTGAAGGGCGACGTCAAGGACGTCCTTCTCCTCGACGTCACGCCGCTGTCACTCGGTATCGAGACCAAGGGCGGCGTGATGACCAAGCTCATCGACCGCAACACGACGATTCCGACGCGCCGCACCGAGGTGTTCACCACCGCGGAGGACATGCAGCCTTCGGTCGAGATCCACGTGTTGCAGGGCGAGCGCGAGATGGCGCAGTTCAACAAGACCCTCGGCAAGTTCCAGCTCGTGGACCTGCCCCCGGCGCCGCGCGGCGTGCCGCAGATCGAGGTCACGTTCGACATCGATGCGAACGGCATCGTGCACGTGTCCGCGAAGGACCGCGCCACGGGCAAGGAGCAGTCGATGACGATCACCGGGCAGTCGTCGCTCGGGAAGGATCAGATCGACCAGATGGTCCGCGACGCCGAAGCCCACGCCGAGGAGGATCGTCGCCGGCGCGACGAAGCCGAAGCTCGCAACAACGCCGACACGCTCGTGTACCAGACCGAGAAGCTCTTGCGAGAGCAGGGTGACAAGATCTCGGGCGACGAGAAGTCGTCGGTGGAGTCGGCGCTCGCCGACCTGAAGTCTGCGCTCGCGGGCACGGATGTCGAGGCGATCAAGTCTGCCACCGAGCGGCTGATGACGACCTCGCAGAACTTCACCCAGAAGCTCTATGACGCCGCGTCGTCTGCCGACCGCGAGAACTCGCAGGGCGGCGCGACGGGCGGCTCGACGCCTCCCCCGGACGACGACGACGTGGTCGACGCCGAGATCGTCGACGAGGACAAGACAGCGTGAGTGATTCGGAACCGGTGTTCAACGAGGAAGGTGCGTCCGAGCTCGTCGATGACGACGAGCTCGCGGCGGCCGCGCAGGAGATCGAACAGGACCTCTCTGCCATCGCGCAGCAGCGCGACGAATACCTCGCGCTGGCGCAGCGGTTGCAGGCGGAGTTCGAGAACTACAAGAAGCAGACCTTGCGCCGGAACACGGAAGTGGTCGAGCACGCGGGCGCTCGTCTCGCGGAGAAGCTGCTGCCGGTTCTCGATGCGTTCGACAACGCGATCATCCACGGGGTCGACGGTGTAGGCCCGTTGCACAAGGCGCTGTTCGACGTCCTGCAGAAGGAAGGGCTGGAGGTCATCCCCACGGATGGCGTCCCGTTCGATCCCAACCACCACGAGGCGGTGATGCACGAGGCTGTCAGCGACGACGACACCGAGCCGAAGGTCAGCGAGACGCTGCGCACCGGCTACGCGTGGAAGGGCAAGGTGCTGCGGCCGGCGATGGTGAAGGTTCGCGGGTAAGGACGGCTCATGGCTCCCCAACGGGAGTGGTTCGAGAAGGACTACTACGCGATCCTCGGCGTGTCGGAGACGGCGACGGCCAAAGAGATCAAGAGCGCGTACCGCAAGCTGTCGCGCCAGTACCACCCTGATGCGAACGCAGGTGACGCCGCGTCCGAGGAGCGGTTCAAGGAGATCTCGGCCGCCTACGACGTGATCGGCGACGACGAGCGCCGCAAGGAATATGACGAGGTGCGCCGTCTGGGTCCGGTCGGCGGTGGCTTCGGCGGCGGTGGCCCGGGTGGCTACACGTTCACCACTGACAACCTCGGCGATCTCGGTGACCTGTTCGGCAACCTCTTCAACCGCGGCCGGGGTCGTGGCCGCGGCCGCGACGGCTCGACCGTCGGCCCCCAACGAGGCGCGGATCTCGAAACCGAGCTGCAGCTCTCGTTCGAAGGAGCGGTGCAAGGCGTCACGACCTCGGTGAACCTCACCAGCGACGTCGCGTGCCACACATGCCACGGAACCGGTGCCAAGCCGGGAACGATGCCGAAGCAGTGTCCGCGTTGCGGCGGTCGCGGGATCATCGACGAGAACCAGGGGTTCTTCTCGTTCAGCCAGCCGTGCCCGCAGTGTGGCGGCAGCGGTGTGATCGTCGAAGAGGCGTGCCCGACGTGCCACGGCTCTGGTACGGAGTTGCGCGCACGGCAGGTCAAGGTTCGGATCCCACCGGGCGTTCAGGACGGTCAGCGCATCCGGCTGAAGGGCCGCGGTGGCCCGGGACGCAACGGCGGCCCCAACGGTGATCTGTACGTCGTCGCGAGGGTCGAACCGAATCCGCTGTTCGGACGGCGCGACGACGACCTCACGATCACGGTTCCGGTGACGTTCGCCGAGGCCGCGCTCGGTGCGGAGGTGAAGGTCCCGACGCTCGACGGGTCGCCCGTCACGATCAAGGTTCCCGCGGGCACGCGTTCGGGGCGCACGTTCCGAGTCAAGGGCCGCGGTGTTCCTGCCGGCAAGCGGCCCGGCGATCTCCTTGTCACCGTCGAGGTCGCGGTGCCGGCGAAGATGACATCCGAAGAGCGCAAGGCAGTCGAGGCGTTGGCCGCGGCGTCCACGGAATCGCCGCGCGCCCATTTGGGGGTGTAGCGCATGGCAGGCGAACGCGATCGTGCCGTCTACGTCATCTCGGTGGCCGCCGAGCTCGCAGGCGTGCATCCGCAGACGTTGCGGATCTACGAGCGCAAGGGTCTCGTGGACCCGGCGCGCACTGTCGGTGGCAGCCGCCGCTTCAGCGATGACGACATCAGACGGGCACGCCGCATCCAAGAGTTGACGACTGCAGGTCTGAACCTGGCCGGCGTCAAGCGCGTGCTCGACCTCGAAGCGCAACTCGACGAGTTGCGCCAACTGCTCGAAGCGACCCGCGTCGCGGCGCAGGCCGCGCTCGACACCACGCACCGTCAATACCGCCGTGACCTCGTGCCCCTGAAGCAAGCGGTCGCCCTGTTCAACCGGTGACCCCCGCAAATCCCCTCGTTCCCCCAGAGCTGTAAGGACTCACGCAATGGCCCTCGATCCCAATCGCTGGACGATCAAGACCCAGGAAGCGTTCACCCAAGCCACCGAGGCGGCGCGGGCGAACAGCAATCCAGAGGTCACGCCTGATCACGTGCTCGCCGCGCTGCTCCGACAAGAGGAAGGCGTGGTGCTGCCCATCCTGAATCGTGTCGGCACGCAGCCCCTCTCTGCGCGCAACGCGGCCGACGAAGCGGTGTCGAAGCTGCCGAAGTCGTACGGCACTGACGTGCGTCTTTCGCGCGAGACGCAGCAGACCATCGAGACAGCTGATCGCGCGCGCGCGGAGATGGGCGACGAGTACCTGTCGACCGAGCACTTGCTCCTCGCCCTTGCCGACCGTCTCGGCGTGAAGCGCGAGGACCTGCTCGCCGCCCTGCGCGAAGTGCGGGGCAGCCACCGCGTCACCAGCCAGAACCCGGAGGAGCAGTACCAGGCACTCGAGAAGTACGGCCGCGACCTCACGCAGGAAGCGCGCAAGGGCAAGCTCGACCCGGTCATCGGTCGCGACGACGAGATCCGTCGCGTGATCCAAGTCCTGTCGCGTCGCACCAAGAACAACCCGGTGCTGATCGGCGAGCCGGGCGTCGGCAAGACCGCGATCGTCGAGGGGCTCGCTCGGCGCATCGTCGAGGGCGACGTGCCCGAGAACCTGAAGAACCGGCGTCTCGTCGCGCTCGACCTCGGCTCGATGGTCGCGGGCGCGAAGTATCGCGGTGAGTTCGAAGAGCGCCTCAAGGCGGTTTTGAAGGAGATCGCCGACGCCGAGGGTGAGGTGGTCACCTTCATCGACGAGCTGCACACCATCGTCGGTGCGGGCGCGGCTGAGGGCGCCATGGATGCGGGCAACATGATCAAGCCCATGCTCGCCCGAGGCGAGCTTCGCCTCGTCGGCGCCACCACGCTCGACGAGTACCGCAAGCATGTCGAGAAGGACGCTGCCCTCGAGCGTCGCTTCCAGCCGGTGTTCGTCGGGCAGCCCTCGGTCGAGGACACCATCGCCATCCTCCGCGGCCTGAAGGAGCGCTATGAAGTGCACCACGGCGTGCGCATTCAGGATGCCGCGCTCGTGGCGGCAGCCGTGCTCTCCGACCGTTACCTCACCGGACGGTTCCTCCCGGACAAGGCCATCGACCTCGTGGACGAGGCCGCGAGCAAGCTCCGCATCGAGATCGATTCGATGCCGCTCGAGATCGACGTCGTCGAGCGCCGCATCCGTCAACTCGAGATCGAGCGCGTCGCGCTCGCGAAAGAGACCGACGCCGCGTCACAGGAGCGGCTCGCGTCGATCGACGCCGAGCTCGCGAACCTCACCGAGCAGAAGGCGGCGATGGTCGCCCACTGGCAGTCCGAGAAGGAAGCGATCGGAACGATCCGCACGCTCAAGGAGCAACTCGAGGAGCATCGCAGCGAGCTCGAACGCGAAACCGATCTCGAGCGCGCCGCGGAGATCCGCTACGGCGTCATTCCCGATCTCGAGCGTCAGGTCGAGGAAGCCACCAAGCGGCTCGCCGAACTGCAGGCCGATCAGCAGATGCTGAAGGAGGAGGTCGACGAGGAAGACGTCGCCGAGGTCGTGAGCAAGTGGACGGGCGTTCCCGTCAGCCGTCTCATGGAAGGCGAGATGCACAAACTGCTGCGTCTCGAGGACGTGCTGCACGAGCGCGTCGTGGGACAGGACGAAGCGGTGCACGCGGTCGCGAATGCGATCCGTCGCAGCCGCGCCGGGTTGTCGGATCCACACCGCCCGATTGGCTCGTTCCTCTTCCTGGGCCCGACCGGTGTCGGCAAGACCGAGTTGGCGCGAGCGCTGGCGGAGTTCCTGTTCGACGACGAACGGGCGATGGTCCGCATCGACATGAGCGAGTACCAGGAGAAGCACACTGTGTCGCGGCTCATCGGCGCGCCCCCGGGCTATGTCGGTTACGACGAGGGCGGGCAGCTGACCGAAGCAGTGCGACGCCGGCCGTACGCGGTGGTGCTGCTCGATGAGATCGAGAAGGCGCACGCCGAGGTCTTCAACGTGCTCCTGCAACTGCTCGACGACGGGCGCCTGACCGACGGCCAGGGGCGGACGGTCGACTTCACCAACGTCGTGCTCATCATGACGTCAAACCTGCCAGGCGATCCGAAGGCGTTCTTCAAGCCGGAGTTCATCAACCGAATCGACGACATCATCCGGTTCCGAGCCCTCACGGAGGCGGATCTCGATCGGATCGTCACCATCCAGATCGCGCACCTTCGCGATCGGCTCGCGGCTCGCCGCATCGCGCTCGACGTCACGCCGTCCGCCATCGCCCTGATCGCTCGCGAGGGCTACGACCCGACGTTCGGGGCCCGCCCGCTCAAGCGGGTCATCCAGCGCGAGATCGGCGACCGGCTCGCCACCGCGTTGCTCGACGGCACCATCGGCGAGGGTGACCACGTCACGGTCGACGTCGACGACGACCAACTCGTCGTCCGGTAACCGACGCGAACTCGCTCCCCGCGGGTCGCTCATACGTGCCGTCGGCCCGTCGCTGTGGTGGCGACACAAAGCAGGGCGAGGCTCTTCCTACGTCCAACTACACTCGCCCGGTCCTATCCGCAGCTAGGAGGAGAGACGTGCCTGCGACGGTTCTCGTCGGCACGCAATGGGGCGACGAAGGCAAGGGGCGGTTCACCGACCTCTTCGCCAAGGAGATGCACGTCGTCGTCCGCTACCAGGGCGGCCACAACGCCGGTCACACGCTGGTGACCCCCGATGGTGAGAGCTTCGCGCTCCAGTTGGTGCCGAGCGGCGTGCTGTACGACCACATCACACCCGTGATCGGCAACGGCGTCGTCGTCGATCCGGCCGTGCTGCTCGCCGAAGTCGACGGCCTGAGCCGGCGGGGCGTGGATTGCAGCCGCCTGAAGGTGTCGACCAACGCCCACCTCATCCTTCCGTACCACCAGGCGCTGGACCGGGTGATCGAGCGGTACCTGGGCAAGAACAAGCTCGGCACCACGAAGCGGGGCATCGGTCCCGCCTATGCGGACAAGGCGTCACGGGTCGGGCTACGTGTGCAGGATCTCTTCGATCGGAAGATCTTCGAGCAGAAGCTCGACATCGTGCTCAAAGAGAAGAACAGCGTCCTGGCCAAGGTCTACAACCAGCTGCCGATCGAGCGTGACGCCATCGTCCGCCAGTACCTCGACGACATCGCCCCGCAGCTCGAGCCCTACGTCTGCGACACCGTCCGCCTCGTGCACGACGCGCTCGAAGTCGATCAGCACGTCCTGCTCGAAGGCGCGCAGGCGACGTTTCTCGATCTCGATCACGGCACGTATCCGTTCGTGACCTCGTCGAACCCGGTTGCCGGCGGTGCATGCACCGGCGCGGGCATCGGCCCGCGCCACATCGATCGAGTGGTGGGTGTGGCCAAGGCGTACGTCACGCGCGTCGGTTCGGGTCCGTTCCCGACCGAGCTCGACGACGAAACCGGTGATGTGCTCGTCGAGCGCGGACACGAGTACGGCACGAACACGGGTCGCCGGCGCAGAGCCGGGTGGTTCGACGCAGTGATGTTGCGACACGCCGTGCAGCTCAACTCCTTGTCGGAGGTCGCGCTCACCAAGCTCGACGTGCTCGATCCGTTGGAGACGGTGAAGGTCTGCGTCGCCTACGAGGTCGACGGTCGGCGGATCGAGCACTGGCCCGACAGCCAGTCGGTGCTGCACAAGGTCAAGCCGATCTTCGAGGAGCTGCCTGGTTGGCGCACCGACCTGTCGGCGGCCACCGAGGCCCACCACCTGCCTGCGGCGGCCACCCGTTATGTCGAGCTGCTGCAGGATCAGGTCGGCGTGCCCATCCATCTGATCGGCGTCGGCCCCGCGCGCGACCAGTACGTCCACGTCGGAGGCTGACCCGACTACGGTCCCGGCCCGTGAGGGTCGTGGTCGTGGGTGGCGACGGGCGCGCGCATGCGCTCGCGCATGTCCTCGGCCGCACGTGTGAAGCAGTTGTGGTCAGTGGTGGCAACGCGGGGACGCCTCACGCCGTCGACACACCACCCGAGGACCTCGACGCCGACCTGTTCGTCATCAGCCCCGAGGCGCCGCTGGTCGACGGATTGGCCGACCGGTTGCGGGCGCAGGGCAAGCGGGTCTACGGGCCGGGATCCGACGGCGCCCGGCTCGAGGGTTCCAAGGCCTACATGAAGCGACTCGTCGAAGAAGCGGGCGTCCCCACCGCACGCCACGGCGCCTTCGACGAAGCCGGACAGGCGCTCGACTTCCTGCGGTCGCTTCCGCCGCCCTACGTCGTGAAGACCGACGGGCTCGCCGCAGGCAAGGGCGTGTTCGTCACCGAGTCGCTCATCGAAGCCGAGGACGACGTCAAAGCGAAGCTCGCCGGCGCGTCGTTCGGCGACGCGGGGCGTGTCGTCGTCATCGAAGAAGGACTGTCCGGCGAGGAGCTCTCCGTCCTCGCGGTGTGCGATGGGAACCGGGCCGTGCCCCTCGCTCCGGCACAGGACTTCAAGCGGGTCGACGACGCTGACCAAGGCCCGAACACGGGCGGCATGGGTGCGTACTCACCGGTCCCGATGGCGGGTGACGACCTGGTCGACAGAGTGATGGACGAGTTCATCGAACCGACGTTGCACATCCTCCGGGACCACGACGTGGACTACCGGGGAACCTTGTATGCGGGGCTGATGATGACGCCGGACGGCCCCAAGCTCCTCGAGTACAACGTGCGTTTCGGCGACCCGGAGGCGCAGGTGGTGCTGCCCCGGCTGTCGTCCGACCTGTGCGACCTGCTCGCATCAGCGGCCGACGGAAATCTCATCGAACAGACACCGACATTCGTGGATGACGCGGCTGTGTGCGTGGTGGTGGCGTCGCCGGGTTATCCGGAGGCGCCGCGCACCGGTGCGCCCATCGACGGCATCGAGGAGATCGCCGCCGAGGACGACATGGAGGTCTTCTGCGCGGGCGTCGCACGCGGTGAAGGCAGGCTCGTCACCGCGGGCGGCCGCGTGCTCGATGTTGTCGGCTTCGGGCCGACCATCGCAGCCGCGCGCGCACGCGCCTATGACGGCGTACGGCGGATCTCCTTTCCGGGAATGCACTATCGCAACGACATCGCCGCAACGGCGGCGAGAGAGGAGCACGCACGGTGAAGGTGGCCGTCCTCATGGGTTCGCCGAACGATCGCGACAAGATGCAGCCCGCGGTCGACACCCTCGAGAAGTTCGGGATCGAGGCTGACGTGCGGGTGTTGTCCGCCCATCGCAATCCCGCGGGCCTCGCCGAGTTCGTCTCGAGCGCCAGAGCCGACGGCTACGCGGCGCTCATCTGCGGGGCGGGCATGGCGGCGCACCTGGCCGGCGCGGCGGCTGCCTACACCACGCTGCCGGTCGTGGGCGTGCCGCTGTCGCGCAGCGCCCTGAACGGCGTCGACGCGTTGTACTCGACAGTGCAAATGCCCCCCGGCATCCCGGTGGCGACGGTCGCAGTCGACGGCGCCATGAACGCGGCGCTGCTCGTGGTGCAGATGCTCTCGATCACCGACGAAGCACTGGCCACCCAACTCGAGGACCTGCGCGCCGAAGGCCGCCGCTGACCTCCGTCCCCTGCGTTCTGGCGTCAACGAGTGCCGATATGCGCACTGGTTGACGCCAGAACGGAAGAACGGAAGAACGGAAGAACGGAAGAAGATCAGCGATGGCCGGCGTTGAAGTGATTCTTCACGGCGTCGGGCGACAGCGCGGAGTTGTACAGCGCGACGTACGCGAT
>DATAES010000234.1:0-16356 GCA_036257895.1 Acidimicrobiales bacterium | reverse complement strand
GCTCCCGGCGAATGTTGGTGCGCCGTGGCCCCTATCGGGGCCACGGCGACCCGGAGTTCGGAAGGGGTAGCGCGACTGAGGGCGTCAGTAAGGTGCACTGCGATGCGTCTGTCCTTCTCCGACGACGACGAGGCCTTTCGCGCCGAGCTGCTGGCGTGGCTCGACGCGCATCCGCCGCCGATCGCTGAAGAGCGCGCCGATCCACCTCGGTCCAGCGCAGACCGGCGGCCGTGGGCGGCCGCATGGCAGCGAACCTTGTTCGACAACGGCTATCTCGTTCCCGGCTGGCCGTCTGCACTGGGTGGACGCGACGCCAACGCGGCGCAGCAGATGATCTACTTCGAGGAGTTCACGCGGCGCGACATCCGGCGCACGCCCAACCCGCAGGGACTGTCGATCGTGACACCGTCGCTCATCGACCACGGGACCCCGGAGCAACGTGAACGATGGGCGCTGCCCACGTTGCGGGCCGAGATCAGCTGGTGCCTCGGCATGAGCGAGCCGAACGCAGGAAGCGATCTCGCGTCGCTCAGCACCCGTGCGGTCGCGGACGGCGACCAGTTCGTCGTCAACGGTCAGAAGGTGTGGACTTCGGGCGCGCAGCACGCCGACTGGTGCTTCTGCTTCGTGCGCACCGACCCGAGCGCTCCGAAGCACAAGGGCATCAGCGTTCTCGTCATCGACATGCGCACCCCGGGCATCGAGTACCGCCCGATCGCGGAACTGACCGATCCGACGTACGCCGACTTCAACGAAGTCTTCTTCACCGACGTCCTTGTGCCGCGCGAGAACCTTGTCGGCGAGCTCAACGACGGCTGGCGACTGTCGATGGGATCGCTCGCTCACGAACGGGCGATGCTGTGGATCAACTACGCATACGACCTCGGCATGGTCGTCGACCAACTCGTGTCGCTCGGCACCGAGCGCGAGTTCGACGCCCGGCAGCGTGACGTCATCGCGTCGACGTGGATCGACCAACTCGCCCTTCAATCACTCGGCTATCTCGGTTTCGCCAAGTTCGTGAAGGGCGACGCATCGCCCGAGCACTCGATCCTCAAGTTGTTCGGCAGCGAGTCGCTGCAGCGGGCGTTGCTCGTCGGCGCGGAGGAACTCGGTGCTGACGGCATCGATCTCGATACCAGCGGCCCGCCCGTCTGGCGCACCGGCACGTTCGTCACCCAATATCTTCGGTCGTTCGCCGCGACGATCCCTGGTGGCACCAGCGAGATCCAGCGGAACATCATCGCCGAGCGCGTCCTGGGGTTGCCGCGTTGAAGATCGCCGCACTGGTCAAACAGGTTCCGAAGTTCGAGGAGATGCAACTCGGCGCGGACGGCCGCCTCGTCCGTGACGGACTCGAGCTCGAGCTCAATCCGTACTGCCGCCGGGCGGTGAGCAAAGGCGTCGAGCTCGCCGCCGCGACAGGCGGCACGTGCACGATCATCACGCTCGGACCGCCAGCAGCCGAAGACGTGCTTCGCGAGGCGATTGCGTGGGGCGCCGACCGCGGCGTGCTCGTGACGGATCGATTGTTCGCCGGATCCGACACGCTCGCCACCGCACGCGCCCTCGCAGCCGTGCTCGAGCGCGAAGGGCCGTTCGACCTCGTGCTCGCCGGTCGCAACTCTGTCGACGCCGACACCGGCCAAGTCGGTCCGGAAGTGGCGGAGCTGCTCGATCTTCCGTTCGTGACCGGTGTCAAGCGACTCGACCTCGGTGAAGGTCAGCTGAAGGTCCTGTGCGAGGAGGACGACGGCCACAGCGAGCGCGTCGTGCAGTTGCCGGCGGTCGTATCCACTGCCGAGCGACTCATCGAGCCGGCCAAGGTCGACCCGGACGGACGCGCCGCGGTGGACGCCGGCCGCATCACGACGGTGAGCGCCGCCGACCTCGGCCCTGGTCCATGGGGTCAGGACGGCAGCGGCACGTACGTCGGTGAGGTGCGGTTGCTCGACATCGAGCGCGCCCATGTGATGCTCGACGGCCCCGTCGACGAACAGGTGGACGAAGCAGTCCGCCTGCTCGTCGAGCGCGGTGCACTCGACATGCGTCGAACGGGGCTCGCGCTCGAGGTGCCATCGGCACGGGGCGTTCGGGGAGAGGCCATCGCAGTGGTCGTGGAGGCCGACCGCGAGAACCTCACCCGCGAACTGCTCGCGGCCGGCGCATCGATCGCGCGCGAGATCGGCGGCCACGTGATCGCGTTCGCCGCGCCACCCGATGCGCACGTGGGCTGGCTGGCCGGGGCTGGCGCGGACGCGCTCGTCGTGCTCGACGGCGCCGAAGTCGAGGAGGACGTTGCGGCCGCGCTCGCGTCGTGGGCGGCGAAGGCGGATCCCTGGGCCGTACTCCTGCCGAGCACGGCGTGGGGGCGTGAAGTCGCGGGTCGCGCCGCCGCTCGCCTTGGCGCCGGATTGACCGGTGACGCAGTCGGCCTCGAAATGAGCGAGTCCGTCAGCACCGGCGAGGTGCAGCTGTTGGCGTGGAAGCCGGCGTTTGGAGGCCGTCTCGTCGCCGCTATCTACGCCAGCTCGCCGATCCAGATGGTGACCGTGCGCGCGGGTGTGCTTCCCCGACCCGCGCCGCGGTCATCCGTTCCCCCGATCGGCAGCTCGATCATCACCACGAAACCTCGCGGTCGCGTACGGATCACGTCGTCGAGCCGCGATGACGACGTCGACCTCTTGGCGACGGCGCAACGCGTGGTCTGCGTCGGCGCGGGTGTCCCACCGGAGGACTACGCCGACGTGCAGCCGTTGCTGGACGTGCTCGATGCAGAGTTGGCCGCCACCCGGAAGGTCACGGACAAGGGTTGGCAGCCGCGTGCGCGACAGGTCGGCATCACGGGCCGCAGCATCGCGCCCCGCCTGTACGTCGCCATCGGCCTCTCCGGAAAGTTCAACCATTCCGTCGGTGTCCGCGCCGCCGGAACGATCCTCGCCATCAACTCCGAGCGCGGCGCGCCCATCTGGGATCACGCCGACATCGGGATCGTCGGCGAGTGGCGCGACATCGTGCCCCGCCTCACTGCTCGCCTCCGGGAGCAACGTCAGTGATCGACGACAACGCGATCAATTTCGTCCTGCTGGGATTCAGGCTGGCCGCGGCCGCCGTGATGCTCGCGCACGGCATCAACCACATCTTCGGGGGCGGCAAGCTCGCCGGCACCGGTCGCTGGTTCGAGAGCCTCGGCATGAAGCCGGGGCGGCTCCACGCATGGCTGGCGAGCCTCACCGAGATCGGTGCGGGTGTGCTGTTGGTGCTCGGGCTGCTCACGCCGCTCGCCGCGGCCGGGATCATCGGCGTCATGCTCGTCGCGTTGATCACCAACCATCGCGGCAACGGCTTCTTCATCTTCCGCCCGGGCGAGGGTTGGGAGTATGTGATGACGTTGACCGTCGTCGGCTTCGTCATCGCAACCATCGGACCGGGGGACTGGTCGGTCGATCACGCCATCGGTCTCGACGAGCACTACATCGGTGGCTGGGGCCTGCTCATCGGTCTGCTGGCCGGAGCGGGCGGCGCGGCGTTGCTCCTCGCGCTCTTCTGGCGTCCTCCTCCGCCCAAGCCGGCGACGAGCTGATGCCGGTCACGAAGGGTCGGGCTCCGCGTCGAACCACAAGTCCGTGTGGCCGTCGGGGTCGCCGCTGTAGTTGACCGTGATCTCCTCGCCGGCCGCGATGGCGCGCACGGCGGAGTAGATGACCAGGTCGCGGTCGTAATCGTGGTCGTAGCGGGCGTTCGGCGTCCAGGAATGGTTGTAGAGACTGCCGAAGCCGAGCGCTACTGCGACGCCGTCCTCCCACTCGAACGTGAACCCGAACAGGTCCGTTTCCTCGAGGAGCGACGCTTGGTCGCCGGGAACCTCCAGGATGAGACACTCCTCGATCGTGTCGCCGGCCCCGAACTGCCGCGCCGCAAACACGCCGCGGCCATGAATCGGTGACTCGGCCGCGTACACCGATCCCGGACACGTGACCCATCTCGTCGCGCGCATGAGCAGCATGGTCGCACGCGCGTGGAGGGCCGAGTGACGGGCCTGATGTCAGCTCAACGCGAGCGCGCCGGCCTCCGAGCCCGCGTCGTTGTCTTCTTCGCCACCCGCTTCGGTGCACGCTTGGTCGTCTTCTTCGCGGTCTTGCGGGTCCGCCTGGCTGCGGCCGGCTCCTCGACGGTCTCGAGCGTCCAGAAGTCCTGGGCAAGTTGCGGGTTGGTCACGTACGCGTACGGCATCGTGAAGTAGCCCCGCTGTCCCCACTTCGGACCCCACGAGTTGCGGACGATGAAGCGTTCCGACCTGTCGTCGTAGCCGACCGCGAGCACGGCGTGGCCCCCGAGCAACTGTTCACGACGCTTCGGCATCGGCATGACACCGGTGCGCGCCACCTCGGAGCCCTCGAAGGTCTCGTACACGGAGAAGCCGAACACGACCGGCGTGCCGCTGGCCAAGCTGCCCTGCAGTTGGTGCAGGTTCTGTATCGCTCGCCGGTACACGATCGCCTGGTTCTTCTCCGCCTCCGTGTAGCACTTGTCAGACGGCTTGTCGCGGAACTTCGCTATGTCGTACGGCCACAGCGTCTCGGGGCACACGCCCACCTTGGACACGCTCTTCATGCCGTCGCGGATCATGGCGCCGCTGTCGGTGTCGACCGTGCGTTCCATCACCCGCTCGTTGAAGTAGATGAACAGCCGCGATGGCATGAAGGTGCGCCTGAACTGCCGCAGCTGCGCGAACGCATGAGCGGCTCCGATCGCGTTCGCTGTGCAACTGCCGAGCTGGCCCTGGTCGTACACGGGCGGGCACTTGGGACGAAGATCCACCTTTGCCGGCAACTCGGCGAGCGCCGCTTGCGGCGCCGAGTACATGTAGTCGCGGGCATCGGGGAGGTCGGGGACCCATCCGTATCCCTGCACGGACCTGCTGGTGACACCGCGTCTGCCATCGCTCTTGGGCACACTGACCTCCTTGTTCCGTCGGTGCCGTTCAGGCGCCGACGACCGTCACGTTGATCGTTCGAGCGTCGTCGTTGTCGTCCCGGGCGCTTGTCGCTCTGTCCTCCCACTCGCGGCGCAACTCGAAGTGGATCGCGGCCCGTCCGATCTTCACGGCATGGATGGTGGCGACCTCGTCCCTCCAGTGTCCTTCCACGAGGTCACCCTTGGCGTATGCGATCTGCACGTCCACCGCTCCCGTATCACCACTCACGTTGCTGAACCACCGGTAACCGCCTCCGGATCGCGTGAGTCGCACATCCGTCGTCTCGCCGACTCGCAGCTCGATCGACCGGGGAAGTTGTGCCATCGCCACGCCCGCGTCGCATCGTAAGCCTGTGTCAACCCTCCGTACAGGGTTAGCCCTCGTTTGTGCGGTTCTAACGCGCGCAGAGCGCGCGTTAGAACCGCACAATGGACGGCGCGCGGCGCCGACGAACGTGGGCCAAGATCAGAAGCGAAGGGTCAGAACTTCGTCACCACCGGCGTCGATCACGCCCTGCATGTCTGGCGAGGGACCGTCGTACCGAATCGTGAGGCCGGGCAGCGACCAGTCCCGCCGAGCAAACGCGGGTGCGACCGACGCGTCGACGACGACGGGCTGGCGGCCGAGTCGATGATGGTCGTGCACCGTCACTTGTAGCTGGGCGTTCGACGCCGTGGCGGACAGCGGACCGGCATGGCGGAGACGAAGCCAGCCGACCGAGCCGTCGGGTAGCAGCCAGTGGACGGTCGCAGGGTGATACTGACCCTCGGCGCGGAAGCGCCCGCCGCGCTCGCCACCGGCCATGACGTCGGCCGAGATCCAGCCGCTTGCGACCCGTCCTCCAGGCAGCGCTTGTTCGACCACCCGTTCGCCATCGTTGAACGTGACGTCGGCGGCTGCGCTACCGACCAGATCGATGAGCGGCGCCATGGTCACGTCGTGGCTGTGGTCGAACGGCGAGGACAACGACGGCACGACCGGCTCCGGAAGCCAGAGCCCGAGCAAGCCGACATACCGCGTCATGTCCATGCCATAGGCGCGGCTGTAGGGGCCACAGAGGTTGCGCAGACGCGGATGCCACCAGCGTGCGATGTCCCGCCAGAGCTCGGTCCACACGCGATCGCCCCATGCCGCGAACGCAGGCGTGGGCGGGTGACGCCGCCACAAGGCGAGCGCGTAGAGGTCGATGCCGTAGTACGTCGGCGACCCGTACTCCTCGAAGGCGCCGAACTCGTCGAAGCAGTCGACGACGGATGCTGCGTACTTCTCGTCGCCTTCGAGCCATGCCTTCATCAACGCGATGTTCGAATAGCTCGGTGGCACCCGGTCGCGTGGCTCACCGGCGATCGCCCGGTCCATCGCCTGGTGTAGCCGTGCCGCAACCGCAGCCGAGACATCGAACGTCTTCAAGATCACGGCGAACGTCGTCCCGAGGAACTGACGCCAGTTGGGGTCGTAGTCGACCCACTGAACCGCACCGGTCTCGGGTGGCTCAGGCCACTCGGCGAACCGGGCGAATGTCCCGTTCCACACCACGCCGGGCCGGTCGTACTGCAACGCGCACAGTTCTTCGAGGACGCGCTCGGCCCGCGCGGTGTCGCCTCGCGCGAGGAGCCCGACCGCGTACCACGCCGACTGCGGGACCATGTGCACCGACTTCGGCGCAAGGCCGTAGTCCTCGAACGAGCCGGGTGGGTTCCACAACAGACCGCGCGGTTCGTCCCACGCGCCGTCGGCCCACGCGGTGGCGCGCTCAGCGAGCGTCGACATAGGTGCCGAGGGTGCCGCAGCACCCGAGCCGCCGTTCGGCGCCGGGCACCGGCATCGAGTGCACGGAGGCCTCCGACAAGTGGGCCGAGCTTCCGCTCGCCAAGGCGGCCAGTTGCTGTTCGGTCAGGTCGACTGCCGCGACCGGACCGTCGCGCCACAGCTTCTCGAAGTCCGCAATCCGCGGCCGGACGAGCGCGGCAGCCGCTTCGTGGAACCGACGCAACGGCTGCGGGTCACCTCGTTCGGTGGCGGCGACCAAGTCGAGAAAGGTCGGCACCGCGAGGTCGCGCCGCCGGCGGGCCGACATGCCGGGGCCAGCGGTCGTGCGGTCGCCCTCGGGCAGCGTCGCCGCCAGCGCGTATGCATGGGCATCCGACACGATCTCGGCGGGGAACGTGATGACGAGGTCGCCCGCCTCGGGCAGACCGGCATTCGCCATCAGCACGAGGATCTCCAGTCCGCCACCGTTGACGAGGCGATGGATCGTGCCGGCCGAGAACCACACGAACGCCCCAGGCTCGAGTGGCGTCACTCGGAAGCCTGACGACGTCAGCGTGTGCACTTCGCCCGAGCCGGCGATCACGGCATATGCCTCGGTGCACACCGTGTGGAGGTGAGGTGTTCCTCCGGCGACGCCGTCGGGTGCAGGAGTGTCGTACACGCGCAGGTGCGAGACACCGATGCCACCGGGAAAAGGCGGAGCGACTGTCATGGTCGGGCTGATCCCGTCCATCGATGCCACTCCGCCGCGCATCGGTCCTCGGACCACACACCGTCGTGGACGACGATGCGGTACGAGAACGTCAACACCTCGCCGGCACCAACGGACAGAGGCTCGTCCCACAGGAACGCAGCGTTGACGAAGTTCGACCAGCCCTCGTCGCCGTACGTCGCCGACTTCGTCGACCCGTACCAAGGAACGGGGTGGTTGGGGTTGTCGGCACCGTGCAGCAACAGCACGCCCGCGGTCGTTCCGTCGACGTGACCGGCGAGGTCACACCATTCGGATCGCACGCCGAGCATGCGATCGTGCGTCTCGCCGTCGGCGAGCAGGAATCGAGTGTCGGTCCAGTCGGGCCGGCCCCGGAGGGAGAGCCCGCCATAGCCGCCCCAAGTCGTGAAGGGTGTCCGGTCGAGCAGGACGTTGACCTGTGGCTCGAGCGCGATCTTCCAGTCGATCGCGTAGGCGTCGTCAGTCCCGAGATCGACCTCCTCGAGCGAGCGACGGTCGACGATGACGACCGTTTCGCGATCGGGTCGGATCCAGTGCACGGTCGTCGGATCGACGTGCCGCAACACCCCGTACGGCGCCATCTCCTCCCAGAAGTTCTCCTCGTTGACGAACTTGATGGTGAACCACAAGCCGTGATGCCAGGGATGATCGGCGGGCGCGTCGCACGTGAGCACCGCACCGGATGGTGCCGCCAGCGGGTGCACGTTCGGTCGCTTGCGGTGCGCGGCGTTGTAGCTCCAGCGCGTCATGGCGACCAACTCTCGTAGAAAGGATGCGAGTCGACGATCGGCAGGATGACTTCGTCTCCGGTGTGGGCGGACCAATACAGCGCGGTCAGCAACTCGAGCGAGTCGCGGGCATCGGCGAGCGTGACCGGTGGGGGGTCTCCGGCGTCGAGCGCGTCGGCGAATCGCAAGAACTGGCCTTCCCACTCCTCTGGCCGATCGACCCAGCCGCTCAGCGCAGCATCGATGGCCGTGGCCGATTCCGGCGTGTCGGGCGTGATGGTCCAGGGTTTGGCGGACGACGAGTAGGGCGCGGTGTTCGACTCGGCAGCGAACCCCTCGAAGTGGAAGCGGTGACGGCTGATCTCCTCCGGTGAACCGAGGGTCGCGGTGATGGTCGCGAGCGAACCGTCGTGCAGTTCGAGCGACGCAGCGGCGCAATCCTCGACCTCGATCGGGTTGACGCGCGTCGTCGTCCGGCAGAACACCCGCACGGGCGCGCCGACGATGTAGGTGAGCATGTCGAGCGCGTGTACGCCTTGGCTCAGCAGCACACCGCCGAACTCGGTGTCGCGCCGCCCGCGCCACGGCACGGCGTAGTAGTCGGCCCGGCGGCGCCACGCCACCTCGACGGAAGACGTGTAGGCCTTGCCCGCGACGCCCTCGTCGACGAGCGCCTTGACCTGTTGCAGGCCGTTGCCGAACCGGTACTGGAAGATTGGCATGAGCCGGCCCTCGGACGATGCTTCAGCGGCGATGAGCCGGTCGATGTCAGCCAGCGAGCCGACGACGGGTTTCTCGCACACGACGTACTTGCCCGCTGCCAGCGCGGCCAGGCAGTGCTCGAGATGCATCGACGGCGGGGTGCAGAGGTGGACGATCTCGATGTCGTCGCGTTGCAACAACTCGTCGAACGAGCAGACATCGGCGTGCGTGCGCTCGGCCACAGGAGCCGACCGCGACTCGTCGGGATCGGACACGGCCACGAGCGCGAACCGGTCGCGCAGGCGTCGCAGCGCGCGCACGTGCGCGATGCCGATGCCGAGCCCGACCACGGCCGCGTTTCGGACCGGCGGTTCAGACACGCGTCGCCTGCGCTGCCCGGCGCTTGGCGATGGCCAGCGTCACCCGCTCGGGACGGGTCTTGTAGAAGTCATCGAGCGGCCAGCAACCGGACACGAGTCCGTTGCGAGGTGCCGTCGTGCAGTCCGAGAATGTTCGGCACAGACGGCGACCGTCGAGTGCACGTCCTGCGAGCACGTCTGCCGGCACATCCGGATAGCTCAGCGCGAGCCGGCCGATCCCTGCAATGGCGACGCCGGTGTCGTGCACCAGTGCCGACGCGACGTGTGGCATCCACTCCTGCAGGTAGGACAGCCCGCTGGCCACGATCGTCACGTGCGGTGCCGCGAGCGCGAGGTCCCTCGCCGCGTCGACCAGACGAGCCACCGAAACCAGAGGATCCTGGGGAGATAGGTAGCCGTCGCTCGGCGGGAAGTACGCCGGACGCTGCACATGCGGGCTGTAGTACGGGCTGCCTGCTGTCACACAGACGAGGTCGACATCGAGCAACTCGAGCAGTGCCGGCGCGTCCGCCGGGAGGAAGCCGAACGCCTCCGACGCGTCGCCGTCCGGCTCGCCCGTTCCGTCAGGCCCCGGGTGGTGCGGCACGACGTCGAACACAGAGAGGCGTAGCCCGACGTGCAGATCCGGCGCTTCGGCCCGGATGCGTTCGATCGTCATCCGTAGGAAACGAGCGCGTTCGTCGAGAGGTCCGGCACCACCGAGAAGCTCATGCTGCAAGTAGCCGTGGCACGCCTTCACGTCCACGAAGTCGAATCCCGCGTTCTGTGCCAGCACAGCGGTTGCGGCATAGTCATCGGCCAGTCGTTCGAGTTCGGCGGCGGTCCATGCAGCTCCGTCGCGCCGCGCGTCGAGCAACGACTCGGCGCGACCGGGACGCGCGGTCAGCGCCCAGCGACCCGAATGCGTGAGCTGCAGACCTGCGACCTGGTCCTCGTGCAGCAGTGATTTCAACTCGGCGAGGTCGGAGGCGGACGACGGTCCGGCACAGAGCTGGTGAGGATTGGCGCGACCGTCCGGCTGGACGGCGAAGGCTTCGCCCCCCCAGACCAGGCCGGCGCCACTCGCACCGAACCGCGCCCAGCGGCGACGCACGAGATCCGTGGGCCGCCCGTCGTCGGTACCGTCCCAGCCCTCCATCGGCAGGATCGCGAACCGGTTCGGTGCCTGCCGGCTCGCGACTTCGATCGGCTCGGCAAGAGCACCGACATCGGGAGGATCGCTGAACGGCAGGGTGATCTCGAGTTCGTCGAGGCGCGCGAGGAACGTGTCGGCGCGGTTGAGGCGCTTGACCTGGGGCCACCGTCGTGAGGTCACCGTCGTGAGGTCACCAGAGGCCGAGCCGTTCGCCGCACTCCGAGAGCAGGGCTTCTTCCCAGAACGGCCGCCGCGGGACACCGGCAGGTGTGGCGTCGCTCGCCACCCAACCACGCAAGCGCAGGAACAGGGCTGCCGAGTGCCGGTAGGCGGGGACCGGCGGTCGGAACGCGACGTTGCCGAGGTGCTGCAAGGCGTCGTTGAGCTCGTAGAACCCCGCATCACCCGTCGCCCACATCTGATCGCGCTTCGCGAACAGGTCGGGCGCGAACGTCGACAGACCGAGCAGGTAGTCGCTGCCGTACATGACCATGTCGATGGCGAGGTCGTTGCCGGTCAACACGAGGAACTCGGGACGATCCGCGTTCCGCACGCGCAGCCGGGCCCACTCGGGCTCGCGCTCGAGAGACGAGTGCTTCGCGCCGATGCACGCTTCGATCTGCAGCACCTCCCTGTACGTGGCGAGATCCCAGATGTGTCCCGCGGGGTGGAACAGCGGGCTCAACTCGAACCCGATGAAGCGATCCACGCCTCGCGAGATCGCGCGGTACGACGAGATCACGTCCATCCCCGCCGTGCGGTCGCTCGGCACCATGACCGGCGTGCCGCCGCGACAGCGCACGTCGACTGCCTCGCCGAGGTCGAACGCCCCGGCGACGAACTCGACACCGGTGATGGCCTGCGTCCGATCGAGCACCGTCTGCTTCGTCGCGGCGTCGAGCAGGTGTGCGTACCCGGTGTCCAGGTTGACCGCCGGCACCAAACCCGCGGCCGCCGTGCGCGCCACATGCGCGTCGAACGCGTCCCAATCGGGCGTCTTCGTGTCGAGCATCGGCAGCAGGACGGCCGACATCCCGGTGATGTCACGCGTGCGGATCAGATCGAACGGAAGGGTCATCCAGCCCCCGACGCTACGGCTCCGTCGTCGCCTTCATCGCACGAGCGGTGTCCACGAGCCATCGCTTCACCTCGATGACCTTGCGATCACTCAGGCCCGCGGTGATCCGGTCCTCGAGCTCGGTGACGACCGGATAGCTGGCCTCGAGCCGTCGGATGCCTTCCGCCGTGGGGTGGATCTGCAGGATGCGGCCATGGGACGGATGGGGTCGTCGCTCGACGAGACCACTCGCTTCGAGACTGGCGACGAGCTGGTTGATCGCTTGCGGCGTCACCAGCACCGCTCGGGCGAGGTCGGCCGACGACAGTCCTGGCTCGCGCACGATCACGGACAGGGTGCCGAACTGAGCTCGGCTGAGGTTCCCGCCCTCGTGGAGCGCAGCCTCCATGGCGGTTGCGAACGCCTGGTACGCCTGCATCAGGAGATAGCCGACTCGGCCTTCCGTGCCACGGAAGCCTTCTCCCAACTGCGTCGGACCAGGCATTTGCCCTCCCAGAATGCAAAGGCCTTGACATGTTCGGTCGATCAGAGTATCAAGACCTTGATAACAATACCTTGTCAAAGGATAGAGCCATGACCATGACAACGCTTGGCAGCAACGTCGACGCCGATCGTCTCGTCGCCGAGCACTTCGAACGCGAGCTTCGTGGAGACGTCACCGCGGTGGTCGCCACGTTCAGCCCCGACGTGGAGCACGACGTCGTCGGCCGGCCCAGTGTGAGCCGTGGCCGCGACGAGGCCGGCGCGTTCTACGAGGAGCTCTTCAGCGATCTCGCGCTCGAGGACTTCGAGAACGTCCGTCGGTACCACGGTCCCGGCTTCGTCGTCGACGAGTCGATCGTGCATGCACGCGCGACGGGGACGCCGTTCGGGATCCCGGGGCTCGACCGACCTCTCCAGTTCCGGCTGCTGCACGTGTTCGAACTGCGTGACGGCTACATCACGCGGGAGAACGCGTGGCTCGACGTCGCCGCGATCCTGGCTCAGCTGAGCTCGAAGCCCGCATAACCGCAAGAACTCAGACGTCATGCAGCCGGCCTCGATATTCTGATACGGCCGTTCGACCCGCTTCCTGTCAGGCACTTGTCGACGCCCTGGCTGCCCCCCAACCCCCCTTTGGGCGGCCAGGGCGTTCCTCGTTACTTGATCAGGGGATCGCGGGGTAGGCCGAGGATGCGCTCGCCGATCTGGTTCCGCTTGATCTCCGACGTCCCGCCCGCGATCGACATGGCGCGGTGCATGAGCACGAGCATCCCGCTGGTCGCGCCTGCGCCGTCGAGGAAGGCGCCGTCCGGTCCGGCGAGCGCGGCGAGCATCGCGGCCGCCTCGTGGCCGTTCTCGGACAGCACGAGCTTGGTCACGTTGCCTTCCGGTCCCGGGCCGCCGCCTGCGACGGCACGGTGCGCGCTGCGCAGGTTCATCACGTCCATGGCCTGCGTGTTCGAGATGTAACGACCCACGCGACCGGCGCCGCCGGACAAGCGCTCAGGATGCGCGTCGAGTGGTGTGATGAGGGTCTCGGCGGGCAGTGCCATGCCCCCCTGTCCTCCGCCGATGCTCACGCTCTCGTTGCCGAGCGTGGCGCGCGCGACCGTCCAACCGCCGTCCACCGGGCCCACGACGTCGTCGTCCGGAATGAACAGGTCGTTGAAGAAGACCTCGTTGAACTCCGAGCCCCCCGTCGGCATCTTCAACGGGCGCACTTCGACACCAGGTGCATGCATGTCGATCACCATCGTCGTGATGCCTGCGTGCTTCGGCGCCTCGGGATCGGTGCGCACGGTGGCGAGACCGAAGCTGGCCACGTGCGCGCCGCTCGTCCACACCTTCTGGCCGTTGACGAGCCAGCCGCCTTCCACGCGGGTACCCCTCGTCTTCACGCCAGCGGCGTCGGACCCCGCGTCGGGCTCGCTGAACAGCTGGCACCAGATCACGTCCTGGTTCAGCGCGGGGCGTACCCAGCGCGCGACCTGGTCGTCGGTGGCGTACTGGATCAGCGTCAGGATCACCCAACCCGTGATGCCGTATGCCGGACGCTTGATGCCGGCGGCCGAGAACTCCTGCTCGATGACGAGTTGTTCCACCGCGCCCGCGTCGAGTCCCCATGGCTTCGGCCAGTGCGGCATCACATACCCGGACTCGATCATCGCCTTGCGGCGGCCCTCGTCGTCGAGGTCACGCACCGTTTGGACGAACTCGCGCACCGTCGTGCGAATCGACTCCGCTTCTGGCGGCAGGTCGATGGAGCGTGCACGGCGCACGCCGCGCCGGTAGAGGTCGGTGACGTCCTTGGCGGCCTGTTCGGCATCGACGATCGACTCGATGGCACTCGCGCGCCGCAGGTACAGGTGCGCGTCGTGCTCCCACGTGTAGCCGATGCCGCCGTGCACCTGGATGTTGAGCTGCGCGCACAGATCCGCGGCCGGGATCGCCAGCGTCGCCGCCATCGCCGCGTTCAACGACAGTTGATCGCCTCCGGCCGCGGCGGCACGTGCCGCGTCCCACACGGCCGCGGTCGCGAGCTCGGTCGCAACCAGCATGTTCGAGCAGTGATGCTTGACCGCTTGGAACATCGCGATCGGCCGGCCGAACTGCTCGCGCACCTTGGCGTACTCGGCCGCCGACTCGGTGCACTCACGGGCAACGCCCACGGCCTCCGCGGCGAGGATGGTGCGGGCGAGATCGACCAGCACCTGGCGTGCGCCAATGATCACCTCCGCCGGCGCACCGTCGAGCGTCACGCGGGCTGCACGTCGCGTGGGGTCGAGGTTTGGCGGCGTATCGACGGTGACACCTCCCGCCGATCGATCGACGACAGCGACGTCGTCACCGCTTGGTACGAGCAGGATGTCGGCCAGACCACCACCGAGCACCACGCCCGCTGATCCGGATGCCTTGCCCTCGCGGACCTGCACCTCACCGCCCAGCGCCACTGCTCCGGTGGTGGCGCCCGAGGTGAGCCCCGGCAGGAGCCTCGACTGCGTCTCGTCCGTCGCGGCCGCGGCGATGACCGCACTCGTGATCACCGTCGGCACGAAGGGACCCGGAGCGATGGCCCGCCCCAGTTCTTCGACCACCACGACGAGTTCGGGCATCCCGAACCCGGATCCGCCGTGCTGTTCAGGGATGTGCAGCCCGAGCCAGCCGAGGTCGCTCAGATCGTCCCAGAAGACGGGCCGATCCTCCGTCTCGGCTTCGAGCAGCGCCCGGGCGGCACCTCGCGCGTCGCGCTTGAGCAGGAAGTCGGATGCGGTGTCGGCAAGTGCGCGGTGGTCGTCAGTGATGGCAATCGACATTGGAGAACAGTACGCCGGAGCCCATCGGCACAGGACAAGCTCTGCAGGTCCGGTCAGCCGCGAAGGAGGCAGGCATGTCCTATCCGGATCCTCGGTATCTCGATGACCACGGCGAGGTCAGCGCGACGTTCCGGCCGGCCGGCGTCGATGCTGATCCTGTTCGCACCTGGTGCTCCGCGTGAGGGGTACTTCGAGGGACTGATCGAGATCGGTACCTCGGGGCGCAAGCTCACCGACGAAGAGTGGTCCGACTTCTTGGCGCGCCACGACACGTACTTCCTCGACCGCGGCTGAGCGCGTCTACTTGGGCGCGAACCGTTGACCGCCGTCGAGGCGGATCGTGCCGCCGTTGAGCATCGGGTTCTCGACGATCGCAACCGCGAGCCGCGCGTATTCGATCGGGTGGCCCATGCGCTTCGGGAACGCGGCGTCCTTCGTCAAGACCTCGGCGAACTCGTCGGGGATGCCCTTCGTAATGCCTGTGCTGAACAAGCTCGGTGCGATGGCGACGGACCGGATGCCGAGGCTGCCTAGGTCACGGGCCATCGTGAGCATCATCCCCGCGATGCCGGCCTTCGCGGCCGTGTACGCGACCTGTCCGATCTGACCTTCGAACGCGGCGATCGACGCCGTGTCGATGATGACGCCGCGCTCGCCGTCCTCGGGCTCGTTCGTGGACATGTGGAACGCCTGCAGCCGGTTCAAGTTGAAGGTTGCGATCAAGTTGAGCTCGATGACGCGCCGGAACTCGTCGAGCGGATGGGGGCCCTGCTTCGTCAGCGTGCGCACCGCGGTGCCGCCCCCCGCGGTGTTCACTGCGATGTGCAGCCCGCCGAGCTGTGAGACGGCGTCGGCCAGCGCCAACTCCACGCCCTCGGCATCGGTGACGTCGACCGGATGGAACGAACCGTCGATCGCGGCAGCGACCTCGGCGCCGGCCGACGACGGCAGGTCGAGGATCGCGATCGAGGCGCCCCGCTCGTGCAGCAGCTCCGCCGACGCGCGCGCCATGCCCGAGGCGCCGCCTACGACGACCGCCTTCTTCCCCTTGATCTCCACCGGTTCGTTCCTCTCCTGGACGTGTGTTCCGTCGGTACTTGTACCGTCGCCCTGCCGCCCGCGACAAAACCGAACGCGGCCCGGGCTCAGTGCGATGCGACGTCGGTGTCACACCGTTTGGGGATGATGTGGTGTCGGCGAAAGAAATCGGCGAACTCGGTTGCGCTCCCGCCAGGCCCTGCCTACAATCGAACATATGTTCGACCAGTGGGAGGATGTGGAAAGAGCAGTGGCGGCGCTGGCCGCCCGCTTCGATCCTGACGCCATCCCCGGCCCCGCCGTGGTCGCCCTCCATGACCAACTGCAACGCATCAACCGGCATGTCACCGCGGCGATCACCCTGTTGGCCCGCCGGGTCGACGAGGTGGAGCAGTGGAAGCGGGCGGGGTATCCGTCGGCGGCGGAGTACCTGGCCGCCAAGTCGGGTTCGACGGTGGCGGCTGCCAAAGAGGTGCTGGCCGCGTCGTCGAGGCTGGCGTCGCTGCCGGTGGTGGAAG
>DATAES010000233.1:0-2477 GCA_036257895.1 Acidimicrobiales bacterium | reverse complement strand
CGCACGTCGTCGCCGTCGCGCACGACGATGATCGACGTGTTGGCGACCGCGATGTCCTTGGTGAAGAAGCTCCCGGTGCGCGGGAGCTGCTCGAGGCGACCGACCTGAAGCCATGCCCGCTTGAACACGGCTTCGCGCTCGAGCGCGTAGAACTCGGGTGAGATCGAGTCCTCGTAGGACACAGGTTCCGTGCCGAGGCCCGGGTAGTGCTGCGTCCAACTGCCTTCGGCGGGCTTCGGGTAGCGAGCCATGGTGAGTCCTCCGTCCCTGCGGTGCCTTACACGCCCAGCCGTTCGAGCATCTCACCGGCGCGATCCAGACTGCGCGCGATGGGGGCACGGTACCCCTCCGCTTCGATCATCGGTCCGAGGATCTCGAGGTCGAACGGTCCCTCGTAGCCGGCGTCGAGCAACACGCCCATGAGCCGCTCCACCGGGACATCGCCGTCGCCGACCGCGCAGCGATTGGGCATGTCGAACGTGCCGAGCTTGTAGTCGTCGATCTGGACGAGTGCAACGACGTCGATGTTCTTGCGGACGGTGTCGTCGATTCCCCGCTCGTACCACGCCGAGTAGAAATCGAGCGCCACGTTGATGTCGGCCATGCGCGCGAGGTCGACCGCGTCGCGCACGGTGTGCACGAAGCTGACGTCGGTGCGCAGCGGGTTGGTGGGCTCTACGGCGAGGCGCACGCCCAACTCCTGCGCGCGCGCGACGAACGGCGCCATCTCATCGCAGAACTGCTCGGCGGACTCCTCCCACAGCTGCGAGCCGCCGCTCCCGGGCACGAAGTAGAGGACGTCGGATCCGATCTCGGCCGTGAACTCGAGCGAGGGCGCGAGCTCGTGCTTGTAGCAGGAGACGCTCGAAACCGACAGCCCGGCATCGAGCACGGCCTTCCCGCCGGCTTCCCATCCCGCGCCGTCGAGCTTGGGCGTGATCAAGCCAACGTTGCCGATGCCGAGGTCGGTCCAGAGCGCGATGTCCTCGTGCAGTGACTGGTTCATCGAGCAGATGCTGTTGACGGACAGACGCGGGTGCGGTGTGGACATATCTAGTGCCGCTTTCCTGCGGCGATCTCGGGTGCGAACAGCTCCTCCATGTTCCCGTGCTTCACCGCGATGACCCAGTCGTGGTGCTTGATCCGCCACCCCGCCGGCGTCCGTACCAACGTCGTCGGCTGGATGCCGAGGCTCTCGTAGAACTTCCCCTCACGCGGACCGACGCCGTGGTGCATCGCGCGCACGCGCGCGACCACACTCGCCGAATCGCCGTCGACGACCGGGGTCATCGCGGCGACATGGTGGTAGGTCACGACCTCGTCGCTCCCCGACATGTGGCGCATCGCGCCGACGACGCCGTCGCGCCCGACGATCGTGTTGTCGGCCGTCCACTGCGCCGTCGTGTCCTCGGTGAACACCTCGTGCATGTCGTCCCACCGCTTCGCGTCGACCAGCTCGAAGTAGCGCACGATGACGTCGGCGACCGCGAGCCGGTCGGCGAGCTGCTGGGTCAGTCCGTCCGTCGACATGTCAGCCCTCAATCGTGATCGCGGCCTTCGGGCACAGCAGCGCGGCGCGTTCGAGGCTGGGCCGGAGGGACTCGGCGGGTTGGTCGTCCAGCACGCGCACTTTGTCGTCGGTGTCGTCGAGTGCGAACACCTCAGGACACGCGTCGGCGCACAGCCCATGAGCGTCGCAACGGAACTCGTCGACGACGACCTTCACGCGCGAACCCCGTGGCTCACCGGAACGTCAACGGCAAGGTGCCCAAGCCCTGCAGGAACGGGTTGGCCCAGCGCGTGGGCGTTGCCGCGAGCTCCCAGTCGGGGAACCGCGCGAGCAAGCGCTCGAAGATGATCGTCGAATCCGTGCGTGCGAGAAGCGCGCCCGGACACGAGTGTTCGCCATACCCGAACGATTGGTGGTCCTTGTCGAAGGACCGCGACACGTCGAACTCGTCGGGCCGCTCCCAGACGTCTTCGTCGCGATTGGCGCTCACGTACGCCATCATCACGTAGTCGTCTTTCCGGATGGCCTGCCCACCGATCTCCTGGTCCGCCGTGGCTGTCCGGCACCCCGACCAGTTGAGCGGGTAACACCGCAAGGTCTCCTCGATCGCGTTGCCGACGAGCTCGGGTCGCTCTGCGAGGAGTCGTCGTTGATCGGGGTTCTGCGCGAGCGCCATCGCGACGAACGACAGCAGCGATCTCGTCGTCTCGCCCGCGTTGACGAACGTATGGATGAAGGAGATCGCCATGCCCTCGGGTACCTGACCACCGTCGTGTTCCGAGCGGGCGATGATGCTGGCGAGGTCGTCACCGTCGCTTGCACCGGCGCGTCGCTCGGCGAGCAACTCGTTGCAGTAGTGGTGGAAGTCTTCGACGAGTCCCGTGATGCGCTTGGCTTCGTCCGGGTCGCGGTTCGGGTCGATCGTGATCGCCTGCATCTGCGCCGACGCCATCTCGATGAACCGCTC
>DATAES010000232.1:0-2850 GCA_036257895.1 Acidimicrobiales bacterium | reverse complement strand
CATGCCGCCGGGCACCTTCACACCCATCGAAGACATGGTCGGCGGTGGACCGTTCGATCTCGATCCCGGGCAATGGACCGACGACACCTCCATGGCGCTGTGCTTGGCCGAGTCGATCGTGGATCGCGACGCGAATGATCTCGCGGACCAGCTTCGGCGCTATGTGGCCTGGTGGAAGCGCGGCTACCTGTCGTCGAACGGCAAGTGCTTTGACATCGGCACCACCATCCGACCTCAGCTGGCGCGGTTTCTCGCCACCGGCGAGCCGGTCGACTCGGAGCCGGACGAAGAGCGGGCCGCGAACGGTTCGATGATGCGCCTTGCTCCGGTGCCCATCCGCTGGCACAACGACCTCGAGGAAGCCGCGGAGCAAGCCGCGACCTCGAGCCGGTCGACGCACGCGGCGCAACGCCCGGTCGACGCGTGTCGGGTGCTCGGCGCGATGATCGCTGCTCTGATCCGTGGCGACGAGGCCGAGGGGGTCTTCGCCGACGAATTCTGGCAGTGGGGCCCGCTGCACCCTGCGATCGATGCCGTCGCTCGCGGGTCGTGGCGGTCCAAGCAGCCACCCGCGATCCGTGGCTCCGGCTACTGCGTCGACGCACTCGAAGCCGCGCTGTGGGCGGTGCAAGGTGCAGACGACTTCCGCAGCGCGGTGCTACGGGCGGCAAACCTCGGTGACGACGCCGACACCACCGCCGCCATCGCCGGTCAGCTCGCGGGCGCCCGTTGGGGTGCGTCGGCCATCCCGGAGCGTTGGCGCACCCGGATCACCATGGCCGATCGCATCGCGTCCCTCGCCGACAACCTGTGCGCGCAGGGCGCTGCGGAAGGTGGTGATCACCGATGGCGCTTCGACTCGCTCGTGCACGCGTGGTGGGTCGAGCCGGGCCGGCTCCTCGCCGGCGAGTATCCCGGGCATCGCGATCCGCACCAGGCCGCGATGAAGCTTGCGGTGCTCGTCGACGCCGGCATCCGAACCTTCGTCGATCTCACGACGCCCGAAGACACGCTGTTGCCGTATTCCGCTTCCCTCGACGAGATCGCGTTGCAGCGAGGCATCGAGCTCACCCACGTCGCGTTCCCGATCGCAGACCTCAGCGTCGGCGAGGACGGCTATTACGACGAGATCGTGCGGAGGATCGGCGAGGAGATCAAGTCGAATCGTCCGGTGTTCGTGCACTGCTGGGGCGGCGTCGGACGCACTGCGACCGTGGTCGGTTGCTGGCTCGTCGACGGCGGCTTCGCCGGCGAAGCGGCGCTCGACCGCGTACGCGAGTTGCGCGAGGGGACCGGCAAGTCGGATCGCGTCGCTCCGGAGACCCGAGCACAGCGTGAGCTCATCCGTCGTCGCGGGCCTCGCGCTCCTCGGACGTCAAGCGCGTGAACGTTTGGTCGTTGAGTCATCACGTCGATGACGGGTTGACCAAGCGATGCGTCCGCGAACCGCTGGATCAGCGCGGTTGCGGGGATTCGTGCGCAGCCGTCACCCAGGCGTCCGCCGTGTCGATGTCCTTGTGGAATCGCTTGTGCACGTACAAGCGCTCGCCTAACCGGTCAACGCGGTACCACAGACCCTTGGGTGGTCCGATCAGCGTGTCGCGCCTCGTTTGTGCGGTGACGCCCTCGATCTTGGTCAGACCACCTCGACCGGATTGGAACACGATGATCCTGCGATCGGTCGCCACCACGACACGCCATGCCTTGCTGAACAAGATGATCCAGTACGAGATCAGGGCGAAGTACTGACTCTTCGTCTGCGCGCCGAAGATTGCCTGCACGGTTTCGCCCGGCTCCAGGTGCGGTGCGACTGCCTGCTGCAACTTGTCCCGTAGTGCCACAGCTTCAGTACGACGGAACCTCGTCCATCGGTTCGCGGACGATTGCACCCTCGTGGGCATGGCCCACAATCACGGCGTGCGCGGCGAGTCCCTTGACGCAGCGACGGATGAACTTGGCGAGGATCACGCGGTACAGCCATCCGGTCCCCCGCCGCTTCGGCTCGAACGTCGAGTGCCAGCGGATGTTCGTGCCTCCGTCGTGCGGTTCGAGATCCACGTCCGCTCGATAGCCACGGAGCGGCAGTCCGCCGAGGAGCGTGTAGCTCAGGCGCCGCCCAGGACGAAGCTCGACCAGTCGCTCGACGCTCGTGGTCCGCCCGGTGCGGAACACCCGCACGGCGTTCAGTCCCTCCGGCGCACCGTCGCCCTCTTGCTGCAGCTCGAACGACTCGATCGGGGACCACACCGGCCAGGTCGCGCCCTTCGCCAGCAACGCATACACCGTGTCCGGATCGGCTGCGGTCCATACTCGTTCGTCGATCTCTTGCTTCTGGCTCATCAGGCGACTCCCCCGCTCTGTACCAAGTGGTACGTGTACCATATGGTACGTAGCGGTGACGAGGCAACCGCGATGTCCGTGACAAGAGCCACGCTGCTCCCGTCGAGATGCACCGCAAGCATCCGACCACTGAAGTCGGGCTCGCCCCACGGAAGCCGCGCTTCGCCTGGCCTCATCGGAGGCCGGTTGAGCAGATCGACCAGCATCACGGCCGAGAGTCTCGCCCCGCGGTTCACTGTCACACCCCCTGCTTATGCTTGAACACATGTTCGGTCGCGTGGACGAGATCGAGACGCAACTCGAGGAGGTGTCCGCCGAGTTCGAGCCTGACGCGCTGGATGCTGGGTCGGTTGTCTCGTTGTACGAGACGTTCGATCGCATCGAACGACTGGCAGCAGCCAACAAGTTGCGCCTGGCGCGGCGGGTCGATGAGGTGGAGCAGTGGAAGCGGTCGGGGTATCCGTCGGCGGCGGAGTACCTGGCAGCCAAGTCGGGTTCGACGGTGGCGGC
>DATAES010000231.1:0-50167 GCA_036257895.1 Acidimicrobiales bacterium | reverse complement strand
ACGACGACCCCGTTCGTCGGCTGTGCGATCGCCTCGGCATCGAGCCGAAGCACCGCTTCTACTCCGGCATCGGCGGCACCACGCCGCAGGTGCTCGTTGACGATGCCGCCGACGCCATCGTCGGCGGTGAGGTCGACGTCGCGGTCGTGTGCGGCGCAGAAGCGCTCGACACGATCCGGCGGCTGAGGAAGGCGGACGAGCGCCCTCGGTGGTCGTTCAAGCCGGAGGACAAGCGACGCTTCCCGTTCGAGGCACCGTTCCATCCGGCCGAGATCGCCCACCAGGTGTTCCAGGCGTACACGACGTTCGCACTGTGGGATGTGGCGCGACGAGCCCACCTCGGCGTCGAACCCGACGACTACCGCGCGTCGATGGGTGAGCTCTTCGCGCCGATGACGGCGATCGCGGCGCGCCATCCCTGTGCGTGGTTCCCCGTCGAGCGCAGCGCCGACGAGTTGGTCGAGGCAACGGCAGACAACCGCATGGTCGCTTACCCGTACACGAAGTATCTGATCTCGGTGATGGATGTCGATCTGTACGGCGCGCTCGTCGTGACATCGCACGAAGCAGCCGACCGGCTCGGCGTGCCGCCTGCGCAACGCGTGTACTTGCGCGGTTGGTGCTATGGCACGGATCCGACGTACGTCGCCGAGCACGATCCGACCTGGGGGTCGCCGGCCATGGCGGCGACTTCGGCTGAAGCGCTGCGCGTCGCGGGCGCGGGCGTCGACGACATCGCGTACATCGACCTCTACAGCTGCTTCCCGTCGTCGGTCGCGTTCGCGGTCGACGCGCTCGGGCTGAAGCCGTCCGACGAGCGGGGCTTCACGGTCACGGGCGGATTGCCGTACTTCGGCGGCGCCGGGAGCGACTATCTGACCCACTCGATCGCGACGATGGTCGAGCGCTTGCGCGGTGACCCAGGAGCGCTCGGATTGTGCAGCGGCGTCGGGATGCACATGACCAAGCACGTGTACGGCGTGTACTCGACGTCTCCGCCGGAGACGGCGCCGAGGCCGGATCAACGCGGCGTACAGCAGTTGCTCGATGCACGTCCTCGCGTTGCCATCACCGACACGTACACCGGCGACGCGGCGATCACGACCTACACCGTGTTGCACGGGCGCGACGGTCAACCGGAGTGGGGTCTGGTCGTTTGCGATCTCGACGACGGTTCCCGCTGCTACGGGCGAGTCGAGGATGTCGACATGCTGCATGAGCTCGAGCGCGACGAGTGCGTCGGGCGTAGGGTCCGGCTCGCGACGAACGACTCGAACACGAACGAGGTGACGGCATGGGCGCGCTGACGATGACGAAGCAGGAGCGCGAGGAGTTCCTTGCCGGAGTCCACATCGGCGTCCTCGCCGTCGACGGACCAGGCGCGGCACCGGTGGTCACGCCGATCTGGTATTCGTACGAGCCCGGCGGCGACGTCGTCATGACGACTGGCACCGGTTCGAGCAAGGCAGCCGCGCTCCGGGGTGCCGGACACGCCAGCTTCTGTGTGCAGACCGAGGCGGCGCCGTACCAGTACGCGGTGGTGGAGGGTCCCGTGAGCGTCACCGATGGCGTCGACTCGGAGTGGCGCCGGGGTATCGCTCGCAAATACCTCGGCGACGAGCTCGGCGACGGATACATCGAGTCGACGATGGAAGAAGAGAAGACGGCGGTGACGGTCCGGCTCACGCCTCAGAAATGGCTGACCACGGACTACAGCAAGCTGTTCTGAAGCTCGGTCAGCAGCGCGCCGAGGTACGTGCAGCTGCGTCGGATGGCAGAGCGGTAACCCTCCTCCTCGATGCGCGGCCCGATGAGCTCGAGCTCGAACACGCCGTCGTAACCGGCTTCGAGAAGACAGCCGACGATGCGGTCGAGCGGGATGTCACCGTCGCCGGGGACGAGGCGGTTCGGGGTGGACAGCGTCCCGATGGCGGTGTCACTGACCTGGACGAGTCCGATGCGATCGATCCCGTCCGCGATCGTGTGTGCCAGATCGCGCTCGGCCCAACACGCGTTGATCTCCATGCACACGGATATGTCGAGCCGCTCGGCCAGATCGATGGCGTCGCCCAGCGTGTGGACGAAGCTCACGTCGGTGCGCAACGAGTTCGTGTGCTCCAGGCACAGTGTCAGCGGCGCGGGCAACACGTGCTCGATTGCCTGTGCGAACGCGTCGGCGGCTTCCTCCCACTCGAGGGCGCCGGCCGGCCCGGTCGTGAACACGACGCGGGGTGCGTCGAGTTGCTGAGCCGTCTCGATGGCCGTCGCGAGACCCGCGTGGCCGACGCCGATGACGTTGGCGACTCGTAGTCCGCTCGAACGGACGAGCGCGACATCGTCGGCGCCGTCGAGCTTGCGTAGGGCGACGCCAATGGTGTGGATACCGAGTTCGTCGTAGAGCTGGAGGTCCGCATCCAAGGTCTGGTTCCACGTCGAGATGCCGCTGACGCAGATGCGCTCGTGCACCGGTGTCATGCGAACGATCCACGCGCTGCGCTGCTCCCGCCGTCGAGCGGCAGGACGATGCCGGTGAGCCAGCGACTCTCGGCTGACGCGAGGTACACCGCGGCGCTGGCGACATCGTCAGCGCTGCCGAGGCCCAGCAGGTGCATCGCCTCTCGGCGCGCCCGTTCTTCCGGGCTGATGTCCGCGTCCCGACGCGCATTGAAGACGTAACCGGGACTGATCGCATTGCAGCGCACGTGGTGAGGTGCCTCGTCGACCGCGATGCTGCGCGTCAATGCCTCGAGCCCACCCTTGGCGCTGATGTATGCAGCCGACCCACGGGACGCCCGGGAGGCGGCGCGGCTCGAGATGTTGACGATCGACCCGTGTCCACACGCTCGCAGGTGGGGCATCGCGGCTCGACACAGCCGAGCAGGCGCCAGTAGGTCGACTTCCAGCACCGCGCGCCACGCCCCGTCGTCGATGTCTGCAACCGGGCCGTCGCGTTGCGAGACAGCCGCGTTGTTCACCAGGGTCGTGAGCGCGCCGAACTCCTCGATGGCGGCCGCGACCAGCGCGTGGGCCGAGTTCGGGTCGACGAGGTCCGCCCCGACGAAGGTGGCCGCTCCCTTGCAGGCCTGGACGACATCGCGTCCTCGCGCCTCGTCGCGCCCTGTGACGATCACCCGCGCGCCTTCGGCCGCGAACCGGACGGCGATGGCCTTGCCGATCCCCGAAGTCGAGCCCGTGACCAACGCGACTTCGCCGTCCAACATGCCCACATCGAAATCCTGACACGTGTGTCAGACTCGGTCCCATGCTCCGGGAGGTCTGGGGGACCGTCGGCGGCCGGTGGTACGTCACGATCTTCGGTGCCGCGTTCTTGTGGTGCGCAGTACGGCAGCTCGGGTGGCGGCGCACGCTGGTGTACGCCGTGGTTGCCGTCGGCGTCGGCGGACTGGCGGAGAACGGGTCGGTCCACTTCGGTGTGCCCTACACGCGATACGCGTTCAACGACGCGCTGCGCGGCAAGGAGCTGTTCCTCGGCGACGTCCCGCTGATGGTGCCGCTGAGCTACACGTTCATGGCGTACTTCGCGTTCGCGTCCGGACGGTTGGTGGCGTCGGGCCCGTATCGCACGCGCGCCGTGCGGGCGTGGCACGAATGGTTGCTGGCGCTGATGCTGGCCGTGTGGGCGCTGTGGATCCTCGATCCCGTCTCTCGTCTCGGTGACCAGTTCTATCTGGGTGACGTGTTCCGGTATGCGGGTCCCGGCTTCTGGTTCGGGTTGCCGCTCGGGAGCCAGGTCGGCTTCGCGGTGACGGCCGCGATCCTGCTCGCAGTCCTGTTCTGGTTGGATCGCACGGCGCCTGACGTTCCCGTCGGCGGACTGCTGCACCACCCGCACCTACCAGCGCTGATCACCTACCACGGCCAGGTGTTCCACCTCGCGCTCGTGGCGTGGTGGATCGGCGCCGACACCATCGGCGGCGCAGCCCTGGTGATCTGGATCCCGGCTGCATGCATCGTGGCCGTCTACTGGAGTCGCCTGGGCGTCATCACCAAGGAGTCCCGTACCGATCGCGATGCGTCGATTCCGCGACGGGACGGCGCCGGGGCGGACCGAGCGGCTGCGCCGGCCGTCCCAGCGGCACGATCGCCATCGGTGTGAGCTGTTCGGGCAGGCCGAGCAAGCCGCGCAACTCGTCACCACCGTAGGTCGTGAGTGTCGTCAGCGCCGATCCGTACCCGAGCGCGTTGGCGGCGAGCAACAGGTTCTGCACCGCGGGAAAGATCGACGAGCCCAGGGAGGTCTTGTGCGCGCCCGCGCCCGTGTCGGCAGCGACGACCACGAAGACCGGTGCGCCTCCGAGTCCGCGCTCGACCGAGTTGTCGACTTCGTTGAAGAGCCGCTCGGTGTTGTGCGCCGAGGCGTAGTCGCGCCCGCCCGCTGACCAGAGGCGACGGGTCAAGTCGCTCAGCGCAGTTCGCACCGAATCGTCGCGCACCACGATGAACACCCAGGGCTGCGTGTTCTCCGCGCTCGGCGCGTGCGTTGCCGCTTCGAGGATCTGCTCGACGACCTCGTCCGGAATCGGCTCGTCGCTGAAGTCGCGACAGGCGCGCTGGTTCAGCACGATGTCGAAGAACTCGCTCATGTCTTCAGCCGGTACGTGGCAACGAAGTTGATACGGAGTTCGGAGTGCCAGGCCCATTCCTCGAACGCGCGCTCGTCACACAAACGTTCGCGCACCAGCGGTGTCATGGCCTGGAACCTCGCTTCGGGATCCTCGTCGTCCATCTCGTACAGGTGCAGGTAGCGCGGACCATCGGTGCTCCTCGCGTCAGCGGCAGGTTCGAGCTCGTACGGCGTGATCATCGTGTAGCCGGGTACGCCCGTGGCCGCGATGTGTGAGATGTGCACGAAGTCCCCCCAGTCACGAAGGGCTCGTGCCGCCTCCGGCGTGTCGTGCCTCGGACTGATGAGCACGACGCAGAGCCCGATCGTGGGCCGGTCGGTCAACCGTCCTTGTCCGGGACGCGCGGTGCGCCGGAAACACCAACCGTCGCCGGCCGGCGCAGGCTCGTCGTCGGACAACGGCGTGATCCCGAGCTCCGGCATCTCGGGCAGCGTGCGGGGAAGGTCCGTCCGCCGCGGGATGCTGTCCGTCCACGTCGTTTCGCCCGACCCGGTGCGATCGAGCCACAGGCGCGGCGAGGCGAGCATCAGTCGCCGGCGACGACGAGCCGGTAGCCGGCGTCCAGCTCGTCGAGGGCGAGGAGGTGCCCGTGCCGCTCGTGCCACGCGCCCGACTGCAGATCGTCCGCGAGCCGGCGCGCGCCGGCCTCAGCTTCCGCAGGTGGCAGTAGCGCGAGGCCCGAGATGTTGGCCCGCACCTCCGGATCGAGATACCGCTCCGGCCGGCGCCAGTATGCGGCCATGAAACCGTCCTTGCAGTCGTGGGGGACGGGCACCACCTCGACATGGTCCGTCCCGAGCGGACAAGCAACGGCCTCGACCGTCGCGATCCACTCGCCGTCGTGCTGTTCGGTGACGGGCCAGTAGTCGTTGAGCCAGTAGGCGCGCTCCATCACGTTGTCGAACGTCAAGATCACCTGACGCCGCGACACCCGTTGCAGTTCGGCGAGACCCGCGTCCTGGTCGGTCCAGTGATGCACGGTGAACACGCCGAGCGTGGCATCGAACGACTGATCGCGGAACGGCAGATGCTCGGCGACGCCTTGCACACGGCGTTCGCCCGGATGCTGGTCGAGCATCACCGCACTCGGATCCATCGCGACGACGCACCGGTCGGTCGGTTCGTAGCTCCCTGCGCCGGCGCCGACGTTCAAGATCCGGTCGGCATCGCCGAGCGCGGCATGGATCTGTGCCGCGATCCGCGGGTCGGGGCGACGGTGCCGCGTGTAGTCGACGCCGATCGTGTCGTAGCGGGCGAGGATGCGGCGACGGTAGTGCAGGAGGAAGGATGGCGGCGTGCGGATCTACATCAGCGTGGACATGGAGGGCGCCAGCGGTGTGACCCGCTGGCAGGACGTCATCACCACCGGCCAGGACTACGAGCGGGCCCGATCGTGGATGACCGCCGACGTGAACGCCGCGGTGGCCGGCGCCCGTCGGGCCGGCGCCACGGAGTTCGTGGTCGAGGAGAACCACGGGGTCGAGATGCTGTGCAACCTCGTGCTCGACGAGATCGATCCCGATGTCGAGGTGGTGCGCGGCCTGCCGCGGGGCGGACCGACGACGGCGGCGGCGCTCGACGAGTCGTTCGATGCGATGTTCCTCGTCGCACACCACGCCAAGGTGCGCGATTACCCGGGGTACTGCGCGCACACCATCAGCTACGGCGAGTACGACGATGTTCGACTCGACGGACGCACAATCAGCGAAGGCGAGATCTTCGCGACCATCGCCGCGCAGAACGGCGTGCCCACCGCGCTCGTCACCGGCGACGACGTCATCGCGGCCGAGATGGCGAAGATCACGCCGGGCGTCGAGGCCGCGATCGTGAAGCGCGCGATGAGCCGCACCGGTGGATGGATCGTGCCGCCGAAGCGGGCAGCAGCGATCATCACCGACGCCGCGGCTCGTGCCGTGGACAACGTCCGTAACGGTGCGCTCGGGGTGATCGATGTCGCGCCGCCGTTCCGGATGGAGATCGATTTGCACAACCCCTTCTCGGATGAGTCCCGAGCGGCGTTCGCACGCTTCCCCGCGTACGAGCTCGTCGGCGAACGAACGGTGCGGTTCCAGCAGGACGAGATGGCCCTCGCGTACCGCATGGCCGCCGTCGCCGGTCCGATCGCCAACGGCCTCAACGTCCGGTCGTACTAGTAGGTTCGGACGCATGTCCGTCGACGCGGCGTTGTCCGACGAGTTGGTTGCCACTGTTCGCGAGTGGGTGCGAAAGGACGTCATCCCTCACGCGTCCGAGTACGAGCATGCCGATCGCTACCCCGAGCCGATGGTCGAGCAGATGAAAGCCTTCGGGATCTTCGGCTCACGCATTCCCGAGGAGTACGGCGGCCTCGCGCTCGACGTCCTGACGTATGCGCGCGTGATGGAGGAGCTGGCGTACGGGTGGATGTCGCTCGCGGGCGTCCTCAACACGCACACGATCGCCGCGAACCTGATCGAGCGCTTCGGGACGGACGCGCAACGCAAGGAGCTGTTGCCGAAGATGGCGACCGGGGAGGTGCGGGCCGCGTTCTCGCTGTCTGAGCCGGATGCCGGCAGCGACGCGCAGGCCATCCGGTGCAAGGCGGCACCTGACGGCGACGAGTACATCCTCGACGGCACGAAGATGTGGGTCACCAACGGCGAGCGCGCCGGCTTGGTCGCACTGGCAGCGAAGACGCCCGAGGGCATCACCTGCTTCCTCGTTCAGAAGGATCCGGGTCCGTCGTTCGGCGGCATCTCGGTGTCGCGGGAGATCGACAAGCTCGGGTACAAGGGCATCGAGACCGTCGAGATGACCTATACCGGCCACCGGGTCCCGCGCTCGTGGGTGCTCGGTGGCGACGACGGTCTCGGCAAGGGTTTGCACTACATCCTCGGGTCACTCGAGCTCGGTCGCATCAACATCGCGGCGCGCGCTGTCGGTGTGGCCCGGGCGTCGTTCGACGCGTCGATGCGCTACGCGCACGAGCGGGAGACCTTCGGCGTCCCGATCCACAAGCACCAGGCGATCCAGTTCAAGCTGGCAGACATGGCGACCAAGCTCGAGGCGGCGAGCCTGATGGTGCGGTCGGCAGCCGAGAAGTTCGAGCGAGGCGAGCGCGCCGATGTCGAGGCCGGCATGGCGAAGCTGTTCTGCTCGGAGACCGCACTCGAGCTCGCCACCGAGGCGATGCGCATTCATGGCGGCTACGGGTACACGAAGGAGTTCCCCGTCGAGCGCTACTACCGCGACGCGCCTTTGATGATCATCGGTGAGGGCACGAACGAGATCCAACGCATCGTCATCGCCCGCGGCCTGCTTGCCCGCTGGGCCGCCGACCACCCCTCCTGAAGCCGCTTCGTCCGCACTGAGTGTGCGTGAACCGCCCTCACAGGGCGGTTGGCGCACGTCGAGTGCGCCAGACCCATTCGAGCTCGTTGCGGAACCGTCGCTCTCCGGCGCGGAGGTCTTGCTTGTCGGCATGGAGAAGTGCCCACCCGAGCCGAAGGACGGCGGCATGCCGCGTCTCGTCGTGCTTCCAATGGCGCGGGTTGTGCCATTGGTCGGAGTCGTACTCGAGGCCGATGAGACGGTCAGGCCACGCCAAGTCGAGGACGCCGACGATACGTCCTGTGTCGTCGCGCACGGGATGCTGGCGCACCGGTTTCGGATAACCCCACGCCAGCAACTGACGTTGCAGGCGCATCTCCGCCGGACTTCCAGCCGCGATGTCACCGGCCCAGGCATCCAGGACCCGCCGCAGCCGTCGGATCCCTCGCCGCGTGCGCGCCGCCGCCTGCTCGATTGCGTCGATCGTCGTGAGCTTGCGGCAGAGCGCATCGTCCACCATCGATGCCAGGGCGGCATCGCCGAGCAGCGAGGCGCAGTCGACAAGGGTGCGGGCAGTGCCCGTGCACGGGATCCCGAACAGGGATGCAACGTCCGACTCGTCGAGATCGGCGCGGTGAACGAGGGCGATCGGCGTCCGGCACGACGCGCTGGCAGGCACCGTCACGTGAGGAAGCACCGGGGCCTTGGCGAGTCCGGCGAGCGCAGCCGAAGTCACGTGGGAGGCCCTCGTCGGCTGTGGACCGGCCAGACAGGCGGCGTGCGCCACCTGCTGCCACGTCACCGGCGCGCCCGCGACGCGGTACACGCCGCGCACGACGCGGATCCAGTGGCCCGCAGACACTCTTCCGCCGACCTGCTTCGTCGACAGCCCATACTGCAGCGCCTGTTCATGGGTGACGAGCCCGTGCTGACCCGCCGCCCATTCGTCGATCCCCATCGAACGAGTCTGCACTGAGGGTGTGACAGTGAATCGAGTGTGCGTGAACCGCCCTCACAGGGCGGTTCACGCACACTCAGCGCGTGTATTCGAAGTGTTGGACCTCGACCGTCAACGGGAGCTTGTAGCGGACGTAGAAGTTGTGGAGGTTGAGGTAACCCTCGTACTTGTCGACGTCCCTGGGGACGACGTCGACCTCCGGGTCAGCGACCGCCTTGTCCTGAACCTTCTGGTACAGGTCCTCGAACTCCTCGAGCGTGCCGACGGACATGCCGAAGTGATCCATGCGGGGCGCCGCCATCGGCGAGTCGTCGGCGATGAGGAACACGAACTGCTCGTCGGAGTGGACCCGCATCACGAGCCGACGACGATCCTGCGTGAGCATGTCGTATTCCATCCACCCGAACACGTCGCCGTAGAACTTCGTGATGGCGGCGCGACCTTGGTCGTCCAGCGCGTCGGCCGGCATCGACATCGCGACGTGGTTCAGGCGCGGCTTGCGGGCACTCATGACGCGGCTCCTGGGGCTATGAGGACCTTCGCGGCGATCTGGCCGCCGGCGAGGCCGTGCATGGCGTCGAGCGTCCCCGCCAAGGGCACGTCGACGGGATCGATGAGCTCGTGCAACGGCAATCGGCCTGACGCGAGCAACTCGAGAGACCGCTGGAAGCCGTCCGCGTCGTAACAGAACGCGCCGGTGATCACGAGCTCGTTCAGCAGGATCCGGTTGGGGTCGAACATCGGCCTCGCCATGCCCGCTCCCACCAGCACGAGCGTGCCTCGGCGCTTCAGCTGGGCCAGTCCCGCCTCCATGGCCTCGCCGTGGCCGGAGCACTCGAGGACCACGTCGACCGGGTCGTCAACCAACGCCCCGGGATCGAACGGCCCGGGGACCGAGAGCGACGACGGGTCGACCACCTCTGTCGCGCCGAGCCGGCGGGCGAGTTCCTGGCGCGTGGGCGACGGCTCGCTCACCTTCACGTCGTCCACGCCCATGGCTCGCAGGGCCGCGATGGTCAATGCGCCGATCGGCCCCGCGCCCAACACGAGCGCGCGCTCGCCCGGTTGCACGCCCGAGTTGGTGACGCCGTGCAGCGCGACCGCGAGTGGTTCTGCGAGCGCCGCTTCGCGCAGCGTCAACCCGTCGGGTACGCGCAGCAACTCGCGCTCGTCGACCCTCGTGTAGTGCGCGAACGCACCCTGGAAGTCGCCACCGGTTCCGGGCGTATCGCGTTCGACGCACAGCGTCGGATGGCCGGTGCGGCACATCTCGCACGTTCCGCACCGCGGTGTCGGTCCGCCGATCACCGCGTCGCCGACCGCCCATCGCGTGACGGCCGACCCGATCGCGACCACGACACCACTCCATTCGTGGCCGCCGATCGAGCCGCGCCGTCCCCAACCGTCGAGGACCATGTGCAGGTCGCTGCCGCACACGCCGCAATGACTGACCTCGACCAACACGTCGGACGAGCCGACGTCGGGCACCGCCACCTCTTCGATGACGAGCTCGTCCTTTCCGCGCAGCACCGCCGCTCGCATCTTCTCCGGAAGCGTCATGCCGGCGCCTCGCTCGACGCGGTCTCGACGAGGTCGGGCCGGTACTCGGGATGCTCGGTGAGCCACTCGGAGGCTCGCTGCATCGACTGCTCGTTGTTCTTGTTGATGAATTTGTAGATCGGTCCCTCGAACCACTTCCAGGGGATCTTCGTGAGGTGGTAGCGCTCCTCGAACGAGAACATGGTGCAGTTGGGCCCGATGCGGTCGAGTTGCACCTTGCCCGTCTGGTCCTGGCCGGGCTCGCGGCTCAACATCGTGTACGTGTAGCCGTGGTTGGCCTCGACGTCGGTTACGAGTTCGAGCGCCGAGCCGCGGCGTCCGAGGGGCATCTTGAAGATGACCCGCCTCAGAAGGCCGTTGCCCTTGTCGTCTCCCGGATGCACCACCTGGACCTCGAGGACCATCGGGGCGTACGCGGTCCAGTGGTCGTAGTCCTGGAAGAGCGCCCAGAGCCGTTCCGGCGAGTGCGGCATCTCCATCGTGTACCTGTGCTCCCGCATCCGCGGGATCGTACCTGACACGTGTGTCAGTATCCGGGGCTGTGGATCGGCCTGCGGAGGGAATGGCGCAGCACGCGATCGCCTCGCCGGACAAACCGGCGCTGGCCATGGGCGATGGCGTCCGCACCTACGGCGCCCTCGCCGACCGGGCCGCCCGGCTGGCCGGCGCCATGCACTCCTTCGGAGTCCCGGCCGACGGCTCGGGTGCGGTCGCCGCCATGGTCCCGAACGGCTTCGAGTTCTTCGAGACCGCGGCTGCGTCGTGCCGGGCCGAAGCTCGCTTCCTCCCGGTCAACTGGCATCTCAAGGCGGACGAGCTGGCATGGATCCTCGCGGACTCGGGCGCGCAGGTGCTCGTCGCGCATGACTCGCTGCGTGGGTACGTCGACGCGGCGTTGCTCAGCGCGCCCGATTGCCGCGCGCTGATCGTCGGCGACGACTACGAGGCCGTGATCGCGAACGCCGAGGCCGTCGACAACGAAGGTTTCCTGTCGCCCGCGTTCATGTTCTACACATCGGGCACCACGGGCCGGCCCAAAGGCGTCGTCCACGGCGGGCTCACGCCGGACGGCATGGGGATGGCTCAGCGCGGACTCGCGACGATGTGGGGCTTCCGCGAGGACGACGTGCACCTACTCGCCGGACCGGCGTACCACGCCGGCCCAGGGGGCTACGCGTTCACGACGCTGTTCACCGGAGGAACGGTTGCGATCCTGCCGTCGTGGGACGCGCGGGCTGCGCTCGCCGAGATCGACCACCGCCACGTCACGACGACGTTCCTGACGCCAGCGCACTTCATCCGCATCCTCGAGGTTCCCGAACCCGAGCGCGCCGGCTACGACTTGTCGAGCCTGCGTCTCGTCATCCACGGCGGCGCGCCGTGTCCGCCCTCGGTGAAGCAGCGCATCATCGCGGCGTTGCGCGACACGGAGGTGTGGGAGCTGTACGGCGCGAGCGAGGGAGGCGCGACACGCGTGTCACCGAACGACTGGTTGGCGCGTCCCGGCACCGTCGGGCTCCCGTGGCCCGGGGTCGAGATCCTGGTGCTCGACGACGAAGGTCAGCCGGCGGACGCCGGCGAAGCGGGCGTGATCTACATCAAGCCCCCCGGCGGCGCGAACACGTTCCACTACCACCGCGACGAAACGAAAACGGCGCAGGCATGGCGCGACGGCGCGTTCACCGTCGGCGACGTCGGCCGTCTCGACGACGACGGCTACCTGTACATCACCGATCGCGTCTCCGACATGGTGATTCGCGACGGCGTCAACGTGTACCCGCGCGAGATCGAAGACGTCCTCCACGTCCACCCGGCGGTCGTGGACTGCGCGGTGTTCGGCGTGGAGGACGAACGCCACGGCGAGGTCATCATCGCAGTGATCGAGACTCGGTCGCCCGTGACCGCCGATGACCTGTCCGGCCACGTCCGAGCGAACCTCGCCGACTTCAAGTGTCCGGAGCGGTTCACCTTCGTGGACGAGCTTCCCCGTGACCCGAATGGGAAGATCCTCAAGCGGTTCCTGCGCGAAGCGGCGAAATCGCCGGCCGAACGATCGGCGAGTCCCGACGTAAGTAACCTGACCGAACGTTCTCAGCTCCGGGGGGTGCGATGAGAGGGCGGAAGCGCGCTGCGCTCATATTTCTCGTGTTGACGCTGGTGGCAGCAGCCTGTGGCAACTCGAAGAGCTCCGGCGGCGGCGGCAATGCCGCCGGCGACGACAAGACCGGCGTGACCGACACCGAGATCCGGGTCGGCGGAGTCGCGTCCATCACCAACGGCCTCGGCGGCACGTACGGCGACGCGTTCGACGGTCTCGAGGCGTACTTCGACCAGGTCAACGCGCAAGGCGGTGTGTTCGGCCGCCAGTTGAAGCTCGTGGCGAAGCGCGACGACAACGGTCAGGCGTCGCGCAACAAGGACCAGGTACGGGCACTGGTCGAGCAGGACAAGGTGTTCGCGGTCCTCCCCGTGTCGACGATCACGTTCGCGGGTGGGAAGTACCTCGCCGACAACAACATCCCGACGTTCGGATGGAACATCAACCCCGAGTGGAACCTCGGGCCGAACCTGTTCGGGGAGAAGGGCTCGAACCTCTGCTTCGACTGCCCCAACGCGTGGTCGTCCTTCCTGGCCAAGCAGAACGGCTTCACCAACTTCGGGATCCTGACCTACACGGCCGTCCAATCGCAGGACTGCGCCAAGGGCTGGAAGGCCTCGGTCGATCAGGTCGGCGGTCCGAATGCCGGCGTGAAGCTGGCCTTTGAAGACACCAGCCTGAGTTTCGGGTTCACGCCGGGCGACATCGCCGCCGACCTCGACCAGATGAAGAACAACAACGTCCAGTTCCTCGCCACGTGTATCGACGGAGCGGGCAGCGCCAAGCTCGGCCAGGCCTTCAACGACAACAAGATGACCGTCGTGCAGAACCTGCCGAACGGCTACGACAACAAGCTCATCAGCGACAACGCTGCCGCGCTCGAAGGCGACTACGTCACCGCGAGCTTCTTCCCGTTCGAAGCGGACCAGAAGCCGCAGGCACTTCAGCAGTTCATCGACGCCATGGGCAAGCGGAACAAGGCGCCCAACGAGAACTCGCTGTCGGGTTGGATCAACGGCATGCAGTTCGTGCAGGGCTTGAAGGACGCCGGATCCGACTTCAACCGCCAGAAGCTGATCGACGCCATCAACAAGGAGACCAACTTCACGGCGGATGGCATCCGCCCGGGGGGCATCAACTGGACCACCACGGGTCACACCGGCAGGGACACCGAGGACTGTGTCTCTGTTCTCCAGGTCCAGAGCGGCAAGCTCGTGCCCAAGTACGGGCAGCCGGGCAAGCCGATGATCTGCTTCGACCTGAGCAACCTCGACCTGGACAACCCGACCTACAAGTAGTGCGTTGATCGACATCCTCAATCAGCTTCTCGACGGCGTACCAACTGGATGTGTGTACGGGTTGGTCGCGGTCGGCTTGGTGCTGACCTACAAGACGTCGGGTGTCTTCAACTTTGCCTTCGGCGCGCAAGCGTTCACCTCGGCCGTCGTCTTCTTCATCCTGGTCCGTGACCACAACTGGCCCCTCGTGCCGGCCGCGTTCTTCGCGGTGATCGTGGTCTCGATCGCCCTCGGGCTCGTCCTCGATCGGTTCATCTTCAGGCTGCTGCGAACCGCCCCGGTACTCCCGAAGCTGGTGGCGACGATCGGCCTCATGGTCGGCATCCCCGAGACGATCAAGGCGATCTTCGGGGGCGCGACCCGCAACGCGCCGCCCAGTCTCGCCGTGGGAGACGGGTTCCACCTCGGCAGCTTCTCGATGACCGCCGATGGCGTAGCCACTCTGGTCGCGACGCTCGCGACCGTCATCGTGCTCACGGTGCTGTTCCAGTGGACGCCCATCGGTCTGCGGATGCGGGCCGTGGTCGAGAGCCATCGTCTCGTCGAGCTCAACGGCATCAACGCCGAACGGGTCTCGAGGTTCTCGTGGCTCCTGTCGAGTGTCCTCGCCGGCATGGCCGGTGTGCTGCTCGCGCCGTTGTTCAGCGTCGTGGACTCGAACGTGTTCACGCTGCTGATCGTGGCGGCGTCCGCCTGTGCCGTGTTCGCCGGGCTGTCCAGCATCCCGCTCGCGCTGGTCGGTGGCATCGTCCTCGGCGCGCTGCAACAGCTGCTCGCGCACCACCTGCCGTTGAACAGTGTCCTTGCCCGCAACATCCGGCCTTCGATGCCGTTCATCCTGCTGGCGGTGCTACTGCTCGTGCGCCCGGGCCTCCGGCACAAGGACACCACGGACCCGCTGTCGGGCGTCGATCCACCACCGCCCGCTCTGGCCGTGACGTACATGGATCCGCGGCTGGCGAAGATCAACAAGCTCCTGTTTCTCGGCTTCGTCACCGCAGTGTGCCTCGCCGTCATCTTCTTCCTGCCGGGACTCTGGGTCAGCTACCTGGCCGAGGGTCTCGCTTTGACGACGATCTTCCTTTCGATCACCGTGCTCGTCGGCATCGGAGGACAGATCTCGTTGTGCCAGGCGAGCTTCGCCGGCTTGGGTGCGTTCACCGCCGGGCAGCTCGCGACGCGCTGGGACTTCCCGCTCTATGCCGGCATCATCGTCGGCGCGCTCGTCGCCGCCGCGCTCGGTGCGCTCATCGCGCTGCCATGCATTCGCCTCGGTGGTCTCTATCTCGCGCTCGGGACGCTCGCGTTCGCGCTGATGTTGCAGAACACCTTGTTCGTCGAAGAGTGGTTGACGGGGTCAGAGGGGGGTGTGGACGTGCCCCGTCCGTTGATCGGTTCGATCGACTTCGCCAACGACCGTGCGTTCTTCTTCTTCGCGTTCGCCGTGTTCGCCATCTGCGGCTATGCCGTGGTGTTGTTGCGGCGAGGCACGACCGGTCAGTACCTGGCCGCGCTTCGCGGCAGCGAAGTGGCCGCGGCAGCGGTCGGCATCAACCCGATCCGCGCCAAGGTGACGGTGTTCGCGGTGTCGGCGGCGATCGCGGGCGCGGGAGGTGCGCTCTACGCGTCGTACCTCGAGACGGCGCGGCCCGACGACTTCAACGCCATCCAGGGATTGTTCTGGGTGCTGCTCGTCGTCACCCTCGGACCGCGGACCGTCGACGGCGCGCTCAACGCGGGCATGGCGTTCGTGCTGTTGCCGCCACTGCTCGCCGACATCTTCCATGTGCCCTCGGACCTGGTCGTCCCGATCCAGTTCGCGCTGTTCGGGTTCGGTGCGGTCACGTTCGCTCGGCATCAGGAAGGCATCGTCGAGTACCGGAAGCGAGCGAGCATCGAGAAGTTCAACGCGCGGTTGACCCGATGGTTCGGGCCGGCGAAGACCAAGGAGCCGGCCGCCGCGCCACCTCCAGCACCAGCGGCAGCGGGCCGATAACTGTGCTCGACGTGCAAGAAGTGACGGTGCGGTTCGGGGGCATCAACGCGCTCACCGACGTGTCGTTGCAGGTCGGTGCAGGCGAGGCGGTCGGCCTGGTGGGCCCGAACGGTGCGGGCAAGACGACGCTGTTCAACTGCCTGCTCGGCATCGTGCGTCCCAACAGCGGTCGCATCTCGTTCGACGGTCGCGACCTCGCGCGACTGCCCACCTACAGGCGGGCGCGCCTCGGCATCGGCCGGACCTTCCAACGGGTCGAGTTGTTCGCGGGCATGACCGCGCGAGAACACCTGCTCGTGGCCGAGCGCTCGCGCCGTGGCGACGGCAGCCTGCTGAAGGACATGCTCAACAAGGGACGTCCGAGCGCGCCAGAGATCTCGATCGCCGACGAGACGCTGGCACTGCTCGGCATCGAGGAGCACGCCGAGCAACCGGTCGAGGCGCTCACCCTCGGGCAGTCTCGACTCGTCGAGCTCGGGCGTGCATTGGTGGGTGACCCGAGACTGCTCTTGCTCGACGAGCCGTCGTCGGGTCTCGATGTGACGGAGACGCTGGCGCTCGCGAAGGTGCTCGCCGACGTCCGAGCGCACCGGGGAACGGCCATCCTCCTCGTCGAGCACGATCTGGATCTCGTCCGTCGTGCCGTCGACCGTCTGCACGTTCTCGACTTCGGACGCACGATCGCCACCGGCAGCTGTGCGGAGGTTCTCCGCCATGAAGCGGTGATCATCGCGTATCTCGGCGTGTCCGCCCAATGAGCATGAACGGGACGACAGCGCTCGAGCTGCGCGAGGTCGACGCCGCGTACGGACCGTTCCGGGCCTTGTTCGGGGTGTCGTTCGCGGTGCCGAAGGGCGGCGTCTGCGCGCTGCTCGGTCCCAATGGCGCGGGGAAGACGACCGTGGCGCGGGTCGCTTCCGGGCTGATCGTGCCCACCTCCGGAACGGTTTGGGTGGCGGGCGCGGACGTGACGGGACAGCCGGCGTGGAAGTTGGCGCGCCTCGGTGTCGCGCACGCGGTCGAGGGCCGCTCGGTCTTCGCGTCGCTCACCGTCGAGGACAACCTGCGGCTCTCGTTCCGCCGGTCCGTCGGCGCGGCGGGCGTCGACGACGCGCTGCAGCGCGCCTACGAGCGATTCCCGCGGCTCGGTGAGCGGCGGAAGCAGATGGCGGGGACGTTGTCCGGAGGCGAGCAGCGGATGCTGGCACTGGCGCGGGTACTGGCCGATCCGCCGTCGGTCCTCATCGCCGACGAGTTGTCACTCGGCTTGGCTCCGGTGATCGTCGACGAGGTCTACGCCACACTCGCGACGATCCGCGACGCGGGCACCTCGTTGCTGATCGTCGAGCAACAGGTGCCACGCGCCGTCGGGCTGGCCGACGTCGTCGTGGTACTGGGCAAGGGCGCCGTCAGGTACGCCGGCCCTGCCGACGAGATCGGCGACCTCGTCGAGGAGCTGCTGCCCACCACCTGACCGAATGTTGGTGCGCCGTGGCCCCTGGAGGGGCCACGGCGACCCCAAGTTCGGAGCGGGGACGCTACGCGCAGGCAGGATCTTGCGCGGCGGCGGGATTGCCGAGCGCGGCGAGGTCGCAGAAGGTCGTCCCGGAGACCTTCCACTCGCCGTCGACCAACACCGCCTTGCCGAGTTGGTCCATCAGCGCGGGCGTCCCGTTGAGATTGAGCGTGTACGTGACCTCCGCGGTGCCGTCCGTCTTGAGGTCGACGTTTGTCACCGTGACCGATGTGCCCGCGAGTTGAGGGCCGGTGACGGGATCAGTCGCGAACTTGTTGTAGAGCGCCTGGTACTTCGCGGGATCGTCCAGCAACTGAAGCTTCGCGTTGAGGTCGGTGTTCTTGCCGTCGAAGAAGTCGGTGAACACCTTGGTGATCGCCTCTTTGCTCTGCGCCTCGGTCAACGTCGTCGTCGTCGGCGCAGTCGTGGTGGTCGTTGCTGAGCTGTTGTTGTCGGATGAGCTGCATGCTCCGAGTACGAGCAGTCCGCCCAAGACGGCGGCGACGAGTCGCCGTTGTCGTCCGATCATGTTCCCCCCTGTTGTGATTGCTGGCGGTGCGCTCGTCGCGAACCTGACACCGGCGTCATCTTATGACGGGGCGTCGCGCCGAACAGGGAAGCGAAGGCGATCTCCGCGAGCGTGTCGGTGAGTCCGTCGGCGCCGTCGATCTGGCCCGTCATGGCGTAGTAGTTGCACCGCTCGACCATCGCCACGATGGCGAGCGCGGCCAGTTGTGGCTCAGGTACCACCGCAGGGCTGGCGGCGATTCGGTCGCCGAGCGCGGTGGTGAACCCACCGAGGAGGTCGGTGCCGAGGCGGCCGAACGCGCTCGTGTCGATCTCGGCTTCGGTCCACGCGCGGATGACCTGACCGAAACGGCTGTGCAACTCGGCGAACCGCTCGAGCCAGTCCCGCAGCATGGCGTAGCCGGCTGCGTCGGGTGTGAGGTCGCCAATGGACTCGACGAACGCATTCATTTCGTCGGCGACGTCGAGTACGAGCGCGCGGAACAGGTCCTCCTTGTTGGCGAAGTACAGGTAGAAGGTTCCGTGTGACGTCTTTGCGACCTTGACGATGTCGTCGACGCGCGCGGCGTGATAGCCCTTCGTGCCGAACACCTGGATGCCTGCATCGAGCAGCCGGTGCACCGTGCGTTGTCCGCGTGCCCGAAGCTCTCGGCCTTCGGCCGGACTGCCCGCGCGGTTTGCGGTCGGCGCGGCCTTCGGCATCGCCGATCAAGCTACTTCTCTGACATCGGTGTCAGGGAGAGCCGGTACGCTGCGCCTTCCGATGAGTGCCCGCACCGCGCCCGCGCCCGGTCAAGCCCCGCTTCCCGCTCCGAACGCGGCTTCCCTGGTGCGACGCAACGGCACCGATGACGCGACCGCGCTGCGCGCCGCGATCCACTTCGAGGATCGCACGTGGACCCACGCCGAGTTCCTGGCCGAGTCGATCCGCTGGGCGAACCTCTTCCTGACACACGGACCGAGCACGCCTGACGGCGTGTTGCACGTGGGAGTGCTGCTCGACAACACGCCCGAGTACCTCTTCGCCCTCGGTGGCGCCGCGCTGTCCGGCGCAGTCGTGGTGGGGCTCAATCACACGCGACGCGACGAGCATCTGCTTCGCGACATCGAGCACACGCACGTCGGGATGATCGTCACCGAAGCGCGCCATCGCGAACTGCTCCGACCGCTCGAGTCGCGTTTGCCGAGCGTGCTCGCCGATGATGAACTTGCCGACGCGCTCGACGCCACGTCCGGCGACGACCCCCGACTCGAGCCGGATGTCGGCTCCCGCTGGGCACTGATCTTCACGTCCGGAACGTCGTCGGCACCGAAGGCGGTGATCTGCACGCAACGCCGTCTCCTGCAGACCGGTGCGCGCATGGCGGCGATCATGGACCTCGGCCCCGACGACGTCGGCTACGTATGCATGCCGTTGTTCCATTCCAACGCGCTGATGGTCGGATGGGCGCCCTCGCTGGCGGTCGGCGCGTCGGTCGCCCTGGCTCGGCGGTTCAGCGCGTCGGGTTGGCTGCCGGATGTTCGCCGTTACAACGCTACGTACTTCAACTACACGGGCAAGCCGTTGTCGTATCTCGTGGCGACGCCGGAGAGACCTGATGACGGGGACAACACGCTGCGGGTTGCGTTCGGCAACGAAGGCTCGCCCGAGGTGGTCGAGCAGTTCGGCCGCCGCTTCGGCGTCGAGGTGATCGACGCGTTCGGCGCAACGGAGGGGGGCATCGCCGTCAACCGCGACGAGGGCATTCGCGCCGGATCCGTCGGCAAGGTGGGGGACACGGTCAAGGTGGTCGGCGAGTCCGGGGCCGAGTTGCCGCGGGCGGCGTTCGGCGGGGACGGACGACTGTTGAACGCCGACGAGTGCGTCGGCGAGATCGTCAACACGGCCGGCGCCGGTCCGTTCGAGGGCTATTACAACAACGACGACGCCACGTCGGCGACGTTGCGCAACGGTTGGTATTGGTCCGGCGATCTCGGCTACGTCGACGACGACGGGTTCTTGTATTTCGCCGGCCGCGTCGCGGAGTGGATCCGCGTCGACGGCGAGAACTTCCCAGCAGGGCCGATCGAAGCTGCAGTCGGCCGTCATCCCGATGTCGTCCTGGCCGCGGTCTACGGGGTTCCGGACGAGCACGCCGGCGACCAGGTGATGGCGGCGTTGCAGTTGCGCGCCGGCGCGACGTTCGACCCGGTCGAGTTCGCATCGTTCGTCGACTCGCTCACGGGTGTCGGTCCGAAATGGCGTCCGCGCTATGTGCGCGTGGTCTGCGAGTTCCCCTCGACCGGCACCAACAAGATCGTCAAGCGGGTGTTGGTGCGCGAGAAGTACCGGCGCGATCTCTGCGGCGACGACGAGTTGTGGATCCGCGACCGGGGCGAGGACGCGTTCCGCTCGTTCACGACCGATGACGAGCGCACGTTGCACGACGCGCTCGAAGCGGCCGGCCGCGGTCGATTCTGGGACCTCTAGGTGGATCTGTCGTTCACGCCGGAGGAGGAAGCGTTCGCGTCCGAGATCCGCGCCTGGCTGCGGGCGAACGTCGAACCGCCCCCGGCGTTTTCGTCTACCGAGGACGAGCTCGAATGGGGACGGCGCTGGCAGGCGAGGCTCGCAGCCGATCGGTGGGTCGGCATCCAGTGGCCGCGCGAGTACGGCGGTCGCGACGCGACACCGGTCGAGGTCGCGCTGTACAACGTCGAGTACGCGCGGAGCCGGGCGCCGCAGCCCGTCAACCGCGTCGGCATCAACCTCGCGGGCCCGACGCTGCTCGCCCACGGCACCGAGGCGCAGCGGCAGCAGTGGCTGCCGAGCATCCTCGACGCGAGCGAGCTGTGGTGCCAGCTCTTCAGCGAGCCCGGCGCGGGCAGTGATCTCGCGTCGTTGACGACACGCGCGATGCCTGTGGACGGCGGATGGCTCCTCACCGGCCAGAAGGTGTGGACGTCATACGCCCGCCAGGCGCGATGGGGGATCTGCCTCGCCCGGACGACACCGCTCGACGACGCTCCGAAGCACAAAGGCATCTCCTATCTCGTGGTCGACATGCAGACGGAGGGCATCGACGTCCGTCCGCTGCGGCAGATCACTGGCGAAGCCGAGTTCAACGAGGTCTTTCTCGACGGCGTGTTCGTGCCCACCGATCATCTCGTCGGCGATCTGAACCAAGGGTGGGCGGTCGCCAACACGACGCTCGCGCACGAGCGCGGCACGTCGTTCCCGTTCAAAGAACAGGTCGTCCACGAGGGCTACCTCGACGAACTGTTCGCGCTCGCGTCCGACCGGGGACGGCTCGACGACGTCGACATCGCCGACGCGCTCACGCAAGCATTCGTCGAGTTGCGGATCCTGCGACTGCACAACTGGCGCACCCTCTCGCGCCTCGGACGCGGCACGCAGCCCGGACCGGAGTCGAGCATCGTGAAGCTGGCGTGGACCGACATGACGCAACATCTGTCCGACGCCGCCCTCGAAGTGCTCGACGCGGACGCCCCGCTCGCGGGGCCGTGGTCCCGCCAGTGGCTGTGGTCGAAGGCGGCATCGATCGCCGGCGGCACGAGCGAGATCCAGCGCACCATCATCGGTGAACGCCTCCTCGGCCTCCCGCGCTGACCCACTCCGACGAATGTTGGTGCGCCGTGGCCCCTATAGGGGCCACGGCGACCCGGAGTTCGGAGGGAGTGCTACCCGAGGTGGACGTCGAGGAACGCGGCGGCGACAGCGCGGTCGCCGATGACGTCGAGGTTGTCGAGCGGGATGCGGCTGTAGAGCGCGAGCAGCAGGTCGGACGCCGTGCCTCGGAGCGCGACGTCGCCTTTGGCATGGATCGGCTCGACCCGGCCGTCGGCGTGGACGATCCACTCGCCGTCGACGTCCGTGCAATGCAGATGGACCGATCCTCCCAGCGGCGGACTGTCCTTCGTCAGTGCAGGACGGGTGAGGATCAAGAACTCGTCGATCGCGTCGGCCGCGGCGTCAGGTGCGATCGGATCGACGTCAGCCCCTGCCGCGGTCTGCGCGTCCCAGCGGTGCACAGCCGCCTCTTGCACTTGGTGGCGGGTGACGAAGGCAACGTCTTGTTGGGAGGCCCAGGTCCATACGTGTTGTTGTGGGTCGGCCGAGGCCAACACGTCGACCATCCGTTCCAGTGCCTCGCGCCCCAGGCCCACGAGCGCGATCGTGGCGATTGGTCGATCGTTGCTGACGGCCTCCGGGTCGACGATCTGTGTCCAGAAGGCGTGGACGCCGGCGAGGTGCCGCGCCAGGTCACCGACGTTCCAGTCGGGACACGACGGCACCCGAGCTTCGAGATCAGTCGCCGCATCGATCGTGTCCCAGAAGCGGCTGCCCTCGGTGCGAATGGCATCCAGTTGCTGGTCCGACGAGAGGCTCACATTTCGACGCTAGCGAGAAGGCAAGCGGCTCGGTGGGCGAGTGCGACGAGTGTCAGAGTCGGGTTGTAGCCGGCCGACGTCACGAACACCGAGGAGTCGGCACAGATCATGTTGTCGACGTCGTGGAATCGACTGGCGGCGTCGACGACCGAGGTTGTCGGGTCGTCGCCCATCCGGCATGTACCCATGACATGCCGTGACGCGGGTGCGATGCCGAGTGGGCTCACGTCGTGCAGGTCGAGATCGCCTTGCGGTGGTGAGGTGGTCGAGAACGCGAAGTCGGCGCCGGCGTCGGTCATCACTGCTTCGAGAACGGGCGCGAAGTGGTCCGACGCGACGAGTTCGTGCTTGTGCGGCGAGTACGTCACCCGCCCCGCCGCGTGTTCCCACGCGTCGACGACCTTCGGGTCCAGGTCGATGCGATTCGTCGGCTGCGGCAGGTCCTCGGCTTGCATCGTGAAGGCGAAGAGGCGATCGCGGATCGCGGAGTCGCGCATCGAGCGGTTGTGTTGCGGTCCCGGGGGATACGTCATCGACTCGATGAGCGGCGATCCACCGCCGCCGTGCTCGACCGTGCCGCCGCGGATCCAAGGCAGGTCCGCGCCGCGCGCCGCTGCCATCGCGTCTGCGTCCGGCACCATGAAGTCGTCGTGCAGGTGGGTCACGCTTCGTCCCCGTTCGCCGTGCATCGAGAACGGGAAGATGCCGACGGTGAACGTCTGGAAGTGGTACATGAGGTTGCGGCCAACGAGCCCCGACGAGTTCCCGACGTCGGATCGCAGCAGTAGTCGCGGCGTCTCGAACGCGCCAGCCGCGAGCACGACGTTGGCGGCTCGGACCTCGCGCGCGACGTTGCCCGCGGCGATGTCGAGGTAACGGACGCCGCTTGCTCGCCGGCCGGAGGCGTCCAGCGCGATCTCGGTCACGTACGACTCGGGCCGCACTTCGCACCGCCCGGTGCGCAACGCCCGCCGCAACGAGGAGATGGGGTCTCCTTTGGCGTGGATGGCGCAGCCGTAGCCACCGCAGAAGCCGCAGTTGTTGCACGCGGGACGGTCGTCGTACGGCACCGAGTTCACCCCGGTCGGCGCCCGGTACGGGTGCAGCCCGCGCTGCGTCGCGGCCTCGGAGGTGAGGATGGCGCCGAACATGTCCGGTCCCGGTGGCATCGGATAGGGACCGCTCCGCCACGCTGCGAACGGGTTGGCGGAAGCGTCACCCGCGACGCCGATGAGACGCTCCGCCTCCGCGTAGTGCGGCTCGAGGTCGGTGTACTGCACCGGCCAGTCGGCGACCATCGCCCCGTCGATGCCACCTCTGGCGCTGAGCAGGTGGAAGTCCTCTTCGCGCCACCGCGGGAGCTTCGCGTCGGCGTGAAAGCCGCCACCGCCCACGGTGGACGGCAGGTTGTTGACCTCCCCCGTGAAGAGGCGCGGGCCATCCGCCTCCGAGCGACGATAGGTGCGCGGCTCGAGCAACGGATCCGGACCGAGGAAGTGCCGGCGATGGAACTTGATCTCGTCGTTCGAGAGATCGCCCGACGGCTCGTACGGCGGTTCGATGGAGATGAGGTGGTTGCGTCCTTTCTCGAGCACGATCACCGACCACCCAGCCGCGGTGAGCACGTCGGCCACCGTCGATCCGCCCGGTCCTGACCCGACGACGACGGCGTCGCAGTCGAGATCACCGGCCACGCTGGATCTCCGTCTTCTCGCGGCCGGACACCTCTCTGTCGGTGTAGCCGCGCGGTTGGATGTCGCCGATCCAACCGATCGAGTCCCATCCCGCGAAGTCGCGGTTGCCGCCGTACACCGGGTCGCCGTACATCCCTTCGCACGCGTGCTCGTAGAGCAGCCGCTTGAACGTCGCATCGAGGTCGAGCCGCTCGTCCTGCGTTTCCGGTGCTACGAGCGCGAAGTCAGGACCGAGCGCCGCGAGCGCGTCGCGGTAGCGCTGTTGGAGTCCTACGACCGGGCCGTTGAACTCCCGTTCGGGCAGTCCTCGAGAGCCTTCGATGCGTGTGCGCCACGCCAGCTCTTCCATGGGTCCGAGACGGAGCCACTGCTCGAACGACGCCTCGCCGCCCCAGCGTCCTGAGTACGGTCCGCCCGCGTAGATGCGCGGCGGGTCGAACGTGAACGCGCCGAGCAACGTGTCGATGTAGTCGACGACGCCCGCGCTGGCGGCACCTGGCGCGCCCTCGTCGTCGGGTGGGATCAGCCGATCGACGGCTGCCGCGAGGATGACGACCTCGTGCTCGTCGAAGAACGCGGGCACAGTCGGTCAGTCGGAGGCCGGCTGCAACTCGTACGACGCATGCGCGCCGAGTGTGCACTTCCATCCCGGCGCAACTGCGACCACGGTGAACGGCTCTTCGATGAGCGCCGGTCCCGTGACCGACGTGCCCGGACCGAGCACGGATCCGTCGTACACGGGCGTAGCAACGTACTCCGTGCCCCAGTAGACCTCGCGCGACGGCTTGCGAGCGGACGCCGCGTCGGTGACGGTTCCCATCTCGGCGAGATGGTTCGGCTTGTCCGTCACCCCGCGGGCCGTCAAGCGCACGCCGCGCACCTGCGGCTGCTGGTTGCGGAACGCGAACCCGCGGTCGGATTCGTGCAGGTCGTGAAACCGCTGCGTCAGATCGAGCAGCCCGTTGGCGTCGAGCCGCCGGCCCTCGGGAACGGGAACGCTCATGTCCGAGTTCTGACCGCTGTACGCCATCTGCACGTACAGCTCGGTTGCGATCGAGCTGTCTTCGAGACGGGCGGGCTCGAGCTCCTTGTCGCTCAGGTCGACGAGCTCGTCCATCAGCGCGCGAAGCCGAGCCAGGTCGACCTGGCTGATCGGGACGACGTACGACCGCACGAGATCGACGACATAGTCGGCGACCAGCAGCCCGAGCGCGGAGAAAGCAGGTGCAGTCTTCGGGACGAGAACCCGCCGGCACCCGAGCTCGGTGGCGAGTGCGCACGCATGGAGCGGTCCGTTGCCGCCGTAGGCGATCAGTGCGAGGTCGCGCGGGTCGGCGCCATACGACGCCAGCACCCGTCGCATCGCGTTGGCCATGTTGGCGTTCACGATGCGCTCGATGCCCCACGACGCTTCGACCATGTCGATGCCGAGGGGTGTGGCGACATCGCGTTCGATGGCAGTGCGCGCCGCGTCCGGGTCGAGCGTCATGCGCCCGCCGGCGAAGCTTTCGGTCGGCAGGTACCCGAGCACGCAGTCGGCATCGGTCACCGTCGCGTCAGCACCGCCCCGTCCGTAGCACGCAGGACCGGGCATCGAGCCTGCGGACTCGGGGCCGACGAGCAGCGCGCCCTGGCGCACCCGCGCAATGGAACCACCGCCGGCGCCGACGGACCGGACGTCGACCATGGGAATGCCGATGTAGTAGCGGTAGCGCCACGTGCGGTCGGTTCGGACCTCGGGGCGCCCGCCGCGCACGAGGCAGATGTCGAAGGACGTGCCACCCATGTCGACGGCGATGAAGTCGGTGGCGTCCGCAGCGCGGGCCGCTACGGCTGATCCCATGACCCCACCGGTCGGCCCGGATCCGAGCAAGGTGACCGCGCGCTTGGCGACGAAGTCGGGCGGCATGACGCCGCCGGTCGCCTGCATGATCAGCACTTGGCCCGCGTAGCCGGCGGCGCGCAACTGCTCGACGAGGTGCGACGTGTACCGCGCGATGCGGGGCGCGACGTACGCGTTCACGAGCGTGGTCGACACACGTTCGAACTCGGGTCCGGCCGCCATGACCTCGTGCGAGAGCGATACGTGCTCGACGTCGGGGTACTCCTCCTCGATGAGCTCGAGTGTCCGCCGCTCGTGCGCTGGGTTGACGAACGAGAACAGGTACATCACCGCCAGCGAGGTGCAGCCGAGTTGTCGGAGCCGTCGGATGCCGGCGCGCACGGCGTCCTCGTCGAGGGGGAGCAGCACCTCGCCGTCGTACGCGCACCGTTCGGGGATGGGGATGCGGGCGCGGCGTCGAGCGATCGGCGGCGGTGCCGGATACGAGGGATCCCAGATCTCTTCCTTGTGCACGCGGCGCATTTCGATCTCGTCGCGGTGGCCTCGTGTGACGAGGAGGCCTGTCGGGGCGCCGTCCATCTCGATCATCGTGTTGTCAGCGGTGGTCGTGCCGTGGACCACGACGTCGAGGTTGCGGCAGAAGTCGCCGGGGGAGAGGCCGAACCGTTCGGCGAGTTGCTCGATGCCGCGCATCACGCCGATGGACTGGTCCTCGAGCGTCGACGGCGTCTTGTCGAGGACGACTTCGCCGTCCGGAGTCACGCAGATGAGGTCGGTGAACGTCCCCCCGACGTCACACCCGATCCGGTAGCCGGACGGGCTCACGCCGAGGTGGTGCGGCGCGATTCGCGCAGCTCCTTCGTGGCGGTCTCGTCGACGGCCAGCGTGAGGTCTTCGAGGGAGCCGGTGAGCACGACGCCGTAGTCCCGCGCCGCGCCGGCGACCGAGACGTACTCGTCGACCACGTCGTCGAGCACCGCTTCGGGATCGCGGTCGAGTGGGTCACCCCAACCGCCACCGCCGCCGTAGTCGTAGTTGAGCAACTGGCCGGCTTCCATCGGCACCCAGTCGGCCGTGTGCTTCACGACGAACGGATCATCGGACTGGTACCGGATCGTCAGCTTGTTCGGCTCGCCCGGCTCACCGCCACAGATGCCGGGCATCGGGTACTTCATCCCGACGACGTACGTGTAGACCTTTGCGGGCACGCGCACTTGTTTCACGTAGTGGCTGCCGCACAGGCCGCGCCACTGGCCGGCGCCGCCCGAGTCGGTCCGGTAGTCACGCTCCCATTGCACGTGCGGGTACAACGACTCGTTGATCTCTGCGGTCGCCTTCCACAGGTTGCCGAACGATGCGTTCTGCGCGCCCCATGCGTCCATCCCGCGCGCCGCGTTGCACCAACCGGCGTACACCTCGGCCGAGTGGTCGGTGAACGTCTGACCCGTGCGCGGGTCGACACCGACGATCACGGTCGGAATGCCGGTCTTGTAGGTCTGCGGCACGGCCTTGTCGGGGAGCACGTCCTGCATCGCCACCGCGATGACTTCACCGACGTCGGCACCGGGATGGTGCGTGCCGGCCGACACCGGCTTGCCCGGCGGCGGGTTGAGCACACAACCGGCCGGCACGACGAGCTCGACCGAGTCGAAGAACCCTTCGTTCTTCGGGATCTCGGGATCCATCATCGCCGCGATCTGAGCGATCGTGTACCCACGCGTGTTGCCGAACGTCGACCATGCCTGCAACTCGGGCCGCGTGTCGCTTCCCGTGTAGTCGATGATCAGCCGGTCGCCGTCGACGGTGATCTTGACGTGCAGATGGACGTCCGGGTGACCGAGGGGGTCGTGGTCGACATAGGCGTCGCCCTCGTACACACCGTCGGGCCACGCGCTCACTTCCTCGCGGAACCGGCGCGCCGCGTAGTCGATCATCGAGTCGATGGCCGCCTCGACCGTGTGCACCGAGTATCGGGCCACGATGTCGCCGAGGCGCTGCGCGGCGATCTGCGCCGCACCGATCTGCGCCCGGAGGTCGCCGATGTAGTCGGGCAGTCGGTTGTTGGCTTGCAGCGCGTACAGCACGTCGCGGCGCTCGACACCGCGGTCGATGACCTTCACCACCGGCCAGCGCACGCCCTCGCCCCAGATGTCGTTGGCGGTGACGTTGTAACCACCGGGCACGGCGCCGCCGGTGTCGCCGTGGTGGCACTGGATCGACGCGATGAGCACCATGCGCCGCGTGCCGGTCACCGGGTCGTCGGCGAAGCACGGCGCGAACACGTTGTAGTCGGGGAGATGGCCCCCGCCGTGGTACGGGTCGTTCGCCACGAAGACGTCGCCCTCGTGGAACTCGTCGGGGCCGAGGAAGTCGAGCGCGAACCGCACCGGCAGGGTGGACGTCAGCATGAACTGCGGGATGCCGACCGACAGCGCCGCCAAGCGGCCCCGGCCGTCGAGGATCGTGGCATTGCGCTCGTTCGACTGGTTCAGGATCGGCGTGGTGGCGGTGCGGGACACATAGGTCGCCATCTCGAAGCACACCGTCTCCATGCACGAGCGGATCACCTCGGCGGTGACGGGATCGACGGAGCGATCGGCGACGAGACGTTGCCGGCGGCCGGCGAGTTGCACCATGTCGACGTTCATGTGACGTACCTCATGTGCTGTAGTCCCTGGTCAGGGTAGTTGCCAAGCTACCTGACGCCCATGTCAGGTTTCGACTACGGTCACCCCCATGGCTGAGGTCCGGGAGTTCAAGGACGTTCGCGGTCGAGCGCAGACGGCGGAAGCGTTGCCGGTCGATCAGTTCATGGACGCGCTCGAGGCGTTGATCCCCGAGATCGTGACGACCCGCAACCAACTGTGGCAGGCGGTCGCGGACGGAACGCTGTCCGAAGAGTTCGTCAAGCGGTTCTGCAAGGAGTACTACTTCCTCGGCAAGTGGTACACCGCTGAGTTCGGCTCGCTCGTGTCGAACGCGCCCGACATCGACGCGCTCACGCTCGACCAGAGCGAGCACTTCGTCCACTGGTGCCAGAACCTCGCTGACGAGACAGGCTTCGCCGGCGACCGCAACCACGTCGACATGAAGGTGGAGTGGGCCGGTCTGATGGGCATCACGGACGACGAGCTCATGTCGTACCGGCCGATTCCCGAGACGATCGGGCTCGTGTTCACGAGTTGCTTCTACATGCGCCGGTCCTACGAGGAAGGGCTCGCGGCCTTCGGTTGGGCGGGCGAGCGGTTCGCCGCATCCACCGGCTATGCCGTGATGATGTACGAAGGTCTCCGCGACCACTACGGCATCGACGTCGAGAACTTCAAGGTCCACGCATACGCGGAGGCCGACCACGGCGACGCCGCCGACTACCTACTACGGCAGGTGGCCACGACCGCGGCGCAACAACGGCGGATCCGCACCGCGATCGAGCACACCTTCATCCTGCGCAACGCCCGCAACGTCGCCTTGAACCGCTGGTTGGAGGAACCAGGCGCCCACCGCTAACTGGCCCAATGTTGGTGCACCGTGGCCCCTCTAGGGGCCACGGAGAACCAACATTCGAGCTACATGTCGGGGTTTTCGCGGAACATCTTGTAGACGCCTGACATGTTCCGGTTGACCTTGTCCGGGAGCGGGATCGGCGTGCCGAGGGCGCGTGAACCCCAGACGATCATCGCGGTGCGCTCGACCAGCTCCGCGTTGTGCAAGGCCTTGTCAGGACAGTTGCCGAGCGTGACGATGCCGTGGTTGGCGAGGATCGCGGCGCTGCGGTCCGCCAACCGCGAAGCCACTTCCTCGCCGAGCTCATCGGTGCCCGTGCCCTTGTAGTCGCAGATGGGGATGTCGCCCCCCAAGTACACGACCACCTCTTCGATGATCGCCGGGATCGGCTCGCGCACGAGAGCGAACATCGTCGCGTGCGCGGCGTGCGAGTGGATGACGCCGCCTATCTCCGGATAGCGGCGGTAGCACGCGAGATGCAGTGCCTTCTCACTGGTCGGGCCCCGCGTCCCTTCGACCACGTTGCCTTGGAGATCGGTGACCACGAGGTCGTCGAGTGTCATCGTCTCGTACGCGACCGATGACGGCGTGAGGCAGATCCGTTCCTCGTCGAGCCGGCCCGACACGTTGCCCGCCGTTCCCGCGACGAGTCCTTTGTCCAGCATCCCCTTCGCCGCGTCGAGCACGTCCTGTTTGGAGACCTTCATGACAACACCTCGGGATTCGCGCAATGTTGAGGACGTCCGCCTCGCAGCAGCAGCGCGAGGTCGGCGGCCACGATCGTCGTGTGGTTCGCCTCGGTGTCGTAGGTGGCGCCGCCGATGTGCGGTGTCAGCACGACGTTGGGCAGGTCGATCAGGGGATGCCCGGCAGGCAGCATCTCGCCCTCGAAATGGTCGAGGCCGGCGCCGGCGAGCTTGCCCGACTGCAAGGCCTCGACGAGCGCGTCCGTGTCGTGCAACGCGGCGCGGGCCGAGTTGAGATAGATCGCGCCGTCCTTCATCGCCGCGAACTGCTTGGCGCCGATCATGCCAAGGGTCTCCGGCGTGACCATCGCGTGCATCGACACCACATCGGATTCGTCGAGCAGGTCCTCCAGCGAGTGCTTGGCGTCGGACGCATACGGGTCGCTCGCGATCACCTTCATGCCGAGGCCCTCGAGCCGCCACTTCGTCTCCCGTCCGACCGCGCCGAGGCCGACGAGGCGCGCGGTTCTGCCGGCGATCTGCCACGCGCGGAACCGCTGGTAGGGGATCGTGCCGTCGCGGAAGACCTGCCCAGCGCGGACGTCTGCATCGGCGCGAAGGACATGACGGTTCACGGCCAGCAGCAAGGCGACGGTCATCTCCGCCACGGCGGCGGCATTGCGTCCGGGCGCGTGCAGCACGGGGATGCCTGCCGCTGTCGCGGCAGGGATGTCGACGTTGGTCGGGTCGCCACGGGTGGAGGCGATCGCGACGAGCCCGGACTCGAGCACGGGCCCTGCGCATTTGTCCGCCTCGCAGATCACGATCGTCGCGCCGGTCTCGGCGATGCGGGCCGCGAGTTGTTCGGCGTTGTAGAGCCGCATGGTCGACTCGCTGATCCACGAGTCTTCGATCACGTCGCCGAGTGAGCGGAGGATCTCGAGGCCGGAGCCGCGAAGGGGTGCGGTTGCGAGGATCGTGGGTCGATCGGTCACGGCCGGAATGTTGGCAGAACGCTGACGACCACGTCAGGTTGCGGGCGCAGCGCCATTCCGGTCGCGGAGCCGTTGCGACTCGGCGGCGACGAATGCGAGATCGGCTGGGTAGGTCCGGGCTGCCAGCAGCATGATGCAGCCGCCGACGGCGTACAGAGGCGTGATGATCAGCAAAGCGGTCTGTAACCCGAAGACGCCTTTCAACGCGCCGATCACGAGCGGGGTGACGCCCGCGATGCTGCGCACCATCGAGCGCAGCGCCGCGGCTCGGCCCCGCAACGGTGCCACGACGACGTCGGTGAGCAACGCGTCCGCGGGCGCGACCGGAAGCGTCAGGAACACACCGCCGACGAGGAAGCACGGCAAGGTGACCGACAGGTTGGTGCTCGCGAAGCCGGGGATGAACGCCGCGGTCGCGATGATGGAGGACACGAACACGACATAGATGCGGGCGTTGACGATGCCGCGTCGCAGGAAGCGATCAGCCACGTACCCGCCGCTCACCACACCGACGGCGGCGCCGAGGCCGAAGATGATGACGTAGAGGCCGGCCTTGCTCGCGCTGAGGTGGTGCACCTCCTTGAAGTACGGCACGCCCCAGAACCCGAGCCCGGACAGCAGCGCCTGGGACACGGTGATGCCGACCACGCCGAACCACATGCTGCGGATACTGAAGATCTCCCGGTACGCCTCACGCCAGGCGAGGTTCTCGTAGGTGGTCGTCCCGACGCGGCTCGGCGGCGGCAACTCGAGCACGCCGGCCAGCTCGACAGCCTCGACGCCGCTGAGCACATCGGCGAAGTCCGCGTCCTGGTCGCCGCGGGCGGGCTCCGGTGCTCGCACCAACATCAGCACCGTCGCGATGCCGAAGGGGATCCACATCCAGAACGCCGCGCGCCAACCCCAACTGTCAACGAATACGCCCGCGAGGCCGAGGCCGAGCGCGGAGCCGACCAGGGCGCCTGAGTTGTAGAGCCCGATCCTCTTCGCGCGATCGCTGACCGGGTAGTAGTCGGACAGCAGCGAGATCGACGCGGGCCCGTTCGCCTCCACCACGCCGATGCCGAGGCGGGTGAGGAACAGGAAGATGAACGTGGGCGCCAGGGCGTTGAGTCCCATGACGAGCGTCCACACCGCCATGGCGGCGGCGAGCAGGAAGGTGCGCCGCATGCGGTCGGCGAGGTGTCCGAAGGGGATCGAGCCGAGGACGCCGATCAGCGTCATCGACGTGGGCAGCGCGCCGATCCAGAAGTCGCTGACGTGGAAGTGCGTTTGGATCCCGTCGGCCGCTTGCGACAGTGATCCTCGTTCGCCGGTCTCGAGCATCACGGTCGCAGCGAGGGCGACGACGGGGTAGGCGCCGTAGTGGACGGCCCGACTGGCGACTGTCTTGCCGGCCGTGTTGCCAACCGCCACGGATCGCGAACGTACTCGACCCTGCTACGGTCGACCTGACACGCGTGTCAGCTTCCGGGGGTGAGTCGTGACAGAGCAGACGGTCGACACGAATCCCTTCGAAGAGTTCAACCGCGCGATGGGCGCGGGCTTCGTCACGAATCCGTATCCCGACTTCGCCGCGATGCGCGACGAGCACATCAGTCCCGCAGACGTACGCCAGCTCATGGGCCTCGACGCGGATGCCGAGCTGGGGTTCGATCCCGCCGACGTCCCGCCGATGTACACGGTGTCGAGCTACGAGGCCGTGCAAGAGGTGTTACGGGACGGTGTCCGATTCTCCTCGAGCGGCTACGCCGAGGCGATGGGGCCCGTGATGGGCCACACCATCCTCGAGATGGACGAGCCCGAGCACCACACCTATCGCTCGCTCATCCAGCAGGCGTTCAGTCGGAAGGCCATGGAGGTGTGGGAGCACGACCTCGTCGGACCGATCGTCGACGAGTGCATCGATGCTTTCGCCGACCGCGGCAAGGCCGAGCTCGTGAGCGAGCTGCACTTTCCGTTCCCGGTGAACGTCATCGCCGGGCTGTTGGGTCTGCCGCGCGCTGATCTGCCGACGTTCCACCGGTGGGCGGTCGAGATCATCAGCATCGGCATCGACTCCGACAAGGCGATGAAGGCTTCGTCGGGCCTCTACGACTACCTGGTCGGATTCGTCCACGAGCGGCGGGACACGCCGGGCAACGACATGATCAGTGTGCTCGCGTGCGCGGAGCACGACGGGCGGCGCCTGACCGACGACGAGATCATCGCCTTCTGCCGGCTGCTGTTGCCGGCGGGCGCGGAGACGACCTACCGGTCGTCGGCCAACCTGATGTGCGGACTGCTCACCCATCCCGACCAACTGGACCAGTTGCGCCGTGACCGGTCGCTGCTCCCGCAGGCGATCGAGGAGGGCCTGCGGTGGGAGCCCCCACTGCTCACGATCATGAGGACGGCCACCACCGACACCAGCGTGTGCGGGGTCGACCTGGCCGAGGGCACGATCTTGATCGTCAACATGGGTGCGGCGAACCACGACTCGACGCGCTGGTCGGACGCAGACTCCTTCGACATCAACCGCCAGTCGACCGCCCACGTCGCATTCGCATCCGGCCCGCACATGTGCCTCGGCATGCACCTCGCCCGCATGGAGACGAAGGTGGCGATCGACCGGATCTTCGATCGCCTCCCGAACCTCCGCCTCGACCCCGACGCCGACCCGCCGTACATCACGGGCATGACCTTCCGCGCCCCACCGAAGCTCGACGTCGTCTTCGACTGACATCCACCGACCGCACCAACCGCACGAATGTTGGTGCGCCGTGGCCCCTATAGGGGCCACGGCGACCCTGAGTTCGGAGTGGGTGGGAGTGGGTTGGCGTCTCAAACCCGGGCGAGGTAGCGCTCGTCGTAGGCGTTGGCGAGGTCGAGCAGGGCCGCAACTTCGTCGATGGTGGTTTCCATGCCGCTCATCATCCACACGTCCGCACCACGGGGAATCGGGGGCGCCCCCTATTCGCGACCCCTATCTCTCCTTCAGGTGCTGGCCCAAGAACGCGATCGTTCGGCCGATGGCCTCGTCGGCAGTGGTGGGCACGATTGTTGCGACATGACCCGTGCCGGCGTAGTAGTGGCTCTCGATGGGCTTGCCGGCGGCAACCATGGCAGCCTCGTAGGCGACGACCTCGTCGTGGGGGACCCGTGGGTCGTCCGTGAGCCCGAGCAGGAGCACAGGCGCGTCACCGACGGCTGAGGGACCGGGTCCGTAGCCCGAATCGGCCACGATCGCGCCCACCGACTCATCGGCGACCCCGAGCGCGACCTCTGCGCCGAACGACACGCCGACGATCCCGACTGGTCCCGGCCTGGCTGCTCCCAGCCCATGTGCCGTACGGACGAGCGCGTCGTACCCGTTCAGGGTGTTCGTCACGTCCATAGGGTCGTTCGGCGGAAGCCCGTCGCACGGGAGGTAGGCGGTCGGATCCGCCGCGTCGAGGTAGCACCCCGCGAGCACGAGATACCCGGCATCAGCGAGGCGCGGGAGCCACTGCAACTGCGTTCGCCCGAGCCCGCTGACGCCGTGCAGGTACACCACCGTGGGGAACGGCCCCGGTCCGGCCGGGACGAAGATCGCCGCGAGTTGGGTGTGGCCGTCCGGTCGGTCGATGGAGATCCACTGCGCCCCGGGAACATCGAACCCGGGAGGCGCCGTTGCGGACCGTGTCGTGAGGCCGTTTGCCACCGATGACGGCACGAGCGACGGCTCTTTGTCTGTGCCCCTCGCGCTGCTGCAGCCAACGATCGCGACGACTGCCACCGCGGCCAACATGCGGTGCGAGAAACTGATCCAGGCATGAGGATGCCGGCTCTCGTTGCGTCGTTGTCTGTCGTCCTGCTTGCGGCCTGCTCGGACGGGGCAGGTCCTGACGCGCAACCATCGAGTGGGGCGTCGAGCGCGCCACCGGCGGCGGTGTCCACGACGGCGCCGTCCGCCAGCTACGTGGTCGAGCGGGGCGACACCTTGTCCGCAATCGCGAAGCGATACGGCATCACCGTCGAGTCGATCGTCGCCGCCAACCAATTGGCGAGCAGGGACCAACTCACCGAAGGGCAGACACTGGTGATCCCTCCGCGGACTGCCGTCCAGCTCGCCGTGTCCCCGTCCGATGGGCAACCGGGTGCCTCGATTCAGTTCACGCTCTCCGGCGCGCAAGCGTCGGAGACCATCACGTTCGAGGTCGCCTCGCCGTCGGGCACCACGTTCACCGGTCCACCGCACACGGCATCCCCAGAAGGCTCGGTCACGGCGAAGTACCAGACGACGCCACAGAACCCCGCCGGCACGTACGCCGTCGCCGCGAAGGGCTCGGAAGGAACGACGGCGCAGTCAGAGTTCCGCCTGAATCCTCCGCCTGCGAGCTCGACACTGAACTGATCCTCACCGCGATCCCATCTCGACGGCTACTGCCGCTGCCTCGGCGCGGCTGCGGACACCGAGCTTGGTGAGGACACGACCTACGTGGTGCTCCGCGGTCTTGGTGCTGATGAAGAGCCGGTTGCCGATCTCCGCGTTGGTCAGCCCCTGGCGCAACAGGTCGAGCACGTCGCGCTCGCGCGGCGTCAACGCGTTGGCATGCTCCCGACTCAGGCGACCACGAGCCGCCGCCTTGTTGCCGAGCACGTCACCGTGGACGTCAGCCAGGCTTGCCGCCACACGGATCGCCGAACGCAGGTCCCCGGCCTCGCGGAAGCTCTTGAAGGCGGTCTCCAAATGCCTTCTGGCGGCGTCGAAGTCGTCCTCGAAGAACGCCAGCTTGCCGGCGTCGAGCGACGCCCGTCCTCGCTCCGACTGCACTTCCGCCGACGACACGAGTCGAAGGCTACGTGGAATGGATCAGATGCCGAGCGCGTCGGCGATGCGCTGGCGGTGCCACGCTGCGTTGCCGAACAGCGCGCCCGCGGTCTTGGCCCGCTTCACGAACAGTTGCTGGTCGTGCTCCCACGTGTACCCGATGCCGCCCAGCAACTGGATGCCGTCAGCGGCCACCAGCCGCTCGCAGTCACCGGCGGCAGCCTTGGCAGCAGCGACGGCCATGGAGCGGCGGTCGTCGCTCTCGGCAATCGTGGCCGCCGCGAAGACGCACACTCCTCGCGCCCGTTCGATGACGACGAACATGTTCGCCAGCTTGTGCTTGACCGCTTGGAACGAGCCGATCGGCACTCCGAATTGCTGCCGTTGCTTCGCGTACTCGAGGTTCGTGTCGAAGATGGACTCACACGTGCCGACGAGTTCGAACGCGATCGCGGCTGTCATCTCTTGCCGCGCCCGCTCGACGCCGTCAGGTCGGATCGGCAGACGTTCGCAGTCACCGATGGCAGAGGGGTCGAGCGCCATGAGCGTCCGTGTCGCATCGAGCGCGCGAATCGGCCGCAACTTCGCGTCGGCCACCGGGACGAGCACGACGTGGTCGTCGATGATCGCGGCAAGCACGTCGACTTCGCCGCCGCACAGAACGCGATCCGGATCGAACGCGGCGGCGCCGCAGACGTCGCCCGCGGCGACCCTTTCGAGCCATGGGCCGCCACCTTCCGCTTCGCGCAGCAGCGGTACGAAGCCGGCGACCGTGGCCAGCAGCGGGCCGGGCGCGACCACGCGACCGAGCTCCTCGGCCAGGACCGCGAGCTCGGGGAAGCCGAGACCGATGCCGCCGTGCTCCTCGGCGATGGTGAGTGCCTGCCAGTCGAGCCCGACGAACGTCTCCCACAACCTGCGGCCGGCGTCCGACGACTCGCCGGACACGACTGCGTCGACATGAGCGCGCACGACCGATGTCGGACATTCGTTGGCCAGCACGGCGCGCACGGAGTCGCGCAGCTCCTCCTGTTCTGCGGTGAAGTCGAGTTGCATCAGCCGTCGCCGTGTCGCACGAGCGCGGCGAGCGCCCGCCGGTCGAGCTTCTCCATCGCAGTGAGCGGCAGCGCTTCTGTGACCACCACGGCTTCAGGCACCTTGTAGGCCGCGAGGTGGTCGCTGGCGAAGGAGCGCAGCTCCGCGGGGCTCGGCGGTTCCGAGCCATCTCGCAGGACGACGACCGCGACACCGATCTCGCCCATGACGTCGTCGGGACGCGGCGCCACTGCGACATCCGCGATCGCAGGATGGGTGGCGAGAACCGCTTCGACCTCCATGGGATAGACGTTGTAGCCGCCCCGCACGTACATCTCCTTCGCCCGCCCAGCGAGCCGCAGGCGGCCGGCCTCGTCGATCCAGCCGAGGTCGCCGGTACGCACGAACCCGTCATCGGTGAGCGCGTCCGCGGTCAGCTCCGGCGCGTGCCAGTAGCCGTCCATCACGGCGGCGGACCGGAGGCACACCTCGCCGACACCGTCGGTGACGTTGCGTAGGTCGAGGTCGACGCCTGCGTGAGGACGACCCACCGAGACCTCGGCGTCCTCGTGCGGCGCGTCGAACGCCGTCCCGATGCCGATGCCGGCCTCGGTGCACGAGTAACGGATGGCGACCGGGGCACCGAAGCGCTCGCGTGCCTCTCGTACGAGTGTCGGAGTCGCCGGGCCGCCGCCCATCACGATGGCGCGCACCGACGCGAGGTCGTAGGACTCGAACTCGGGTTCCTGCAACATCAATGCGAACTGGGTGGGGATGCCGCCGATGCTCGTCATGCGATGGTCGGTGATCATCCGCAGCGCGTCGGACGCCTTCCACCGGGACAGGACGTGCGTCGTGCCGCCGCGCATCAACGACCCGGGCAGCTTCGTCATCGGGCCGAGATGTGCGAACGAAGTCGCCGCGAAGGTCGCGCCGCCGCCGCCCCAGTTGCCACCGGTGTCGACTTTGGTGATGAACGACAACTGCCGGTTGGAGAACACCGCGCCCTTGGGCGCGCCGGTCGTTCCCGAGGTGAACACGATGGCGACCGGACGATCGGGGTCGTCACCCAGCTCCTTCGGGTGTGCGCCGGTGACTCGGAGGTCGTCGATGGCCGCGGGGACGTCGATCACGAGCTTGGGCGACGCGTTCTGCAGTACGACTTCCCGCTCGACCCGCGAGAGCCTGGTGTTCACGCCCGCGGTGATGGCGCCGATCCGCGCCGCCGCGATGTACAGCACGACGTACTCGGGCTGTTGTGGGAGCACCAGGGCGACCACGTCGCCCTCGCCGACACCTCGCTTCGCGAGACCGACAGCCGTCTCGTCCGCGTGACGATCGAGCTCGGCGTAGCTCAGTGTCCGACCGTCCGGCGCGACGTAGGCGATATGGTCTCCGAACCGCTCGGCCGCCTCGCGTGCCACTTGACCGAGCATCACGCAGCCTCGAGAGGCGAAGACACACGACCGTGGCAACCGCATCCAGCCAGACGGCCGGTACGCCGGCAAGCGATCGCGAGTTGCGCACGCAAGGCCGCCGCACGATGGCGAAGTTGCTCGACGCCGGTCTCGACGTCTTGACCGAGCGCGGCTATCACGCGGCCCGCGTCGACGACGTCGTCCGGGTGGCGAAGCTGTCGCACGGCACCTTCTATCTCTACTTCGCCAACAAGGAGGACCTGTTCCGGGCGCTCGCCCGCGAGTGCGCCGAGGAGATGGAGGCGCTGGCCGAGTCGCTCGGTCCCGTCACACCCGACAAGGCCGGCGAAGCAGAGTTGCGGGCGTGGCTCACACAGTTCGTCGCGACCTACCGCCGATACGGCGCGGTCATCCGTGGATGGATGGAGGAGCAGGTCGTAGACCGCGAACTGGTCCGGCGGGGCGTCCACGCCTTCCAACAGATCATCGAGAGCCTGCAGCGCCGGCTGGCCGAGGCCGATACGGCTCATCTTCCCGATCCCGCGCTGGCCACCGCGGCAATGCTGGCGATGATCGAACGGCTCGCGTACTTCACGTCGTCGCGTGACCTCGACTTCTCCGACGAAACAGTGGTCGACGTGCTCACGACGATGTTGCATCGGGGGGTTTTCGGCGCTCCGGTCAATCGACGCCGAGCAGCAGCGTCGAAGCGGAGCTGAACCAGCCTCCGGTGCCGTTGACGCAGGCGATCCGCGCATCGGGGACCTGGCGATCGCCGGCCTCGCCGCGCAACTGCTTCACCGCCTCCACCATGAGAAACATGCCGCGCATGCCGGGGTGACAGGCCGAGAGTCCGCCGCCGTCGGTGTTCGTGGGCAGCGCGCCGCCGACGCGCAGCTTGCCGTCCTCGACGAAGGGACCCCCTTCGCCTTTGCCGCAGAACCCGAGCGCTTCCAGCGACAGCAGCACCATCGACGTGAACGCGTCGTAGATCTCGCACACGTCGACATCGGCAGGTGTGAGACCGGCGCGTTCGAACGCGAGCCTGCCGGACTGCACCGCCGGGGACTCGGTGAAGTCGGTCCACTCACTGAGTGTCGTGACGTTCGTCGCCTCACCTGAGCCGAGGACCCAGACCGGCTGCGTCGCGAGGTCGTGAGCGCGCTCTTCGGATGTGAGCACGACTGCGCCGCCGCCGTCTGAACGGATGCAGCAGTGCAACTTCGTCAGAGGATCGGCGATCATCGGCGCCGAGTTGACGTCGTCGATCGTGATCGGATCGCGGTAGTACGCGTCCGGGTTGAACTGCGCGTTGTACCTCGCGGACACCGCGATCTCGGCGAGTTGGTCAATCGTCGTGCCGAACTCGTGCATGTGCCGGCGCGTGGCCATCGCGTACTTCGAGATGAGCGTGTGGCCGTACGGAACGTCGAACTGCACCGGACCACGGGCGCCGAACGAGAGGTTGGCGCCGCGCCGCTTCGCCTTGAGATCTGCACGAGTCGTCGAGCCGTACGCGAGCACCACGACTTGCGCGTGGCCCGCTTGGATCGCTTCGACTGCGTGCTCGGCCATGAACTCCCACGTGCTGCCGCCGACGCTGGTGCCGTCCGCCCACGTCGGCCGGAGCCCGAGGTACTCGGCGATCTCGATCGGCGCGAGCGAACCCGTGCCGGCCGACCCGAACCCGTCGACGTCGTCCTTGCTCAACCCGGCGTCTGCGAGCGCGCGCGACGCGCCCTGCTGGTGCAACTCGAACGGCGACTTCGTGTCGACCCGCCCGCAATCGGAAAGCGCGGCCCCGACGATGGCGACTCGTCCGCTGCCTGGCATCAACCCATCTGGAGGCCGCCCGGGCGGCAGTTGAAGATCTGCGCGTTGACCAGGTCGCCGATCTCCTCCGGGTCCCACTTGCGCGGACCCTTGGGTGTCGTGATCTCCTTGCCGAGCGTCCAGCCGAGGTAGTGCGTGATGGAGTCGCCGACCGCTCGGAACACCTGACCGGTGACGTGCATCGCTTCGTCCGACGCGAGCCACGCGACCATCGGCGCCGAGTTGCCCGGGTTCAGGCGGTTGAACTCGCCTTCCTCCACGTTGTCGGCCTCGGTCACCTGGATCTGCGGCATCGCCGCGGCGACCATGCGCGTCGCACCGCCCGGCGCGATCGCATTGGCGCGGACACCGGAACGCCCGAGCTCGAGCGCGGTGATCACGGTGAGCGCCGCGATGCCGGCCTTGGCCGCGCCGTAGTTCGCTTGGCCGCGGTTGCCCTGCAGGCCGGCCGAGCTGACCGTGTTCACGATCGCGGCGCGCCGCTTGCGTCCTTCCTTCGACTCGTTCTGCCAGTAGCCGCCGGCGAAGTGCGTCGTGTTGAACGTGCCCTTGAGGTGCACCGCGATGACCGAATCGAATTCCCGCTCCGTCATCTTCACGATCGACGCATCGCGCAGGATGCCTGCGTTGTTCACGACGATGTCGAGGGCGCCGTACGCATCGATGGCCGAGTTGACGAGGTTCTCGGCGCCGCCCCACTGACTCACGTCGTCGTAGTTCGAGACTGCTTCTCCGCCCCGGTCCTTGATGATGTCGACGACCTCGTCTGCCGGCGTCTTGTCGGCGCCCTCGCCTGTGTGCGAGCCACCGAGGTCGTTGACCACGACCTTCGCGCCCTGTGCCGCGAGCTCGAGCGCTTCACCGCGACCGATGCCCCGGCCCGCACCAGTGACGATCGCGACCTTCCCGTCGAGCAGCCCCACAGGTGTTACCTCCGACTCGTTTCGTGCGTGGTCTGTGCTTGAATGCCAGCCGTACCTGACAGCCGTGTCAGGTTAGTCAAGCGCTTCCGGGGGACACACATGGGGTCGGACTTGAACAGGGACGAGATCGTCGGCATGCCGACCGGCAAGGCGACCATCACGATCGAACGCGGCCCGGTCACGCAGTTCGCCGCGTCCGTCACCGACACGAATCCCGTCTACCGGTCTCGCGACGCCGCGATGGCCGCCGGACTCGACGACATCCCGGCGCCGCCGACGTACTTCTTCTCCGCCGCCTCGTTCTGGGGGGCGTTCCCAGAGGATCAGCCTTCCGACGCAGTCCCGGGGCGCAACCCGACGATGGAAGTCATCGGCAAGCTGATGGCCAAAGGCGGCATCGTGCTGCACGGCGAGCAGGAGTTCGAATACCACAAGGCGATCGTCGTCGGCGACCGCATCTCGAGCGAGGGCAAGGTCGTGGACCTGTACGAGAAGCCGACCAAGGACAAGACGATGACGTTCCTGGTCACCGAGAACCAGTACCGCAACCAGGCTGGCGAACTCGTGCTCACCGCCCGCATGAATCTGATCCACCGAGGCTGATTCGTCGCCGTAACGTGGCCCGCGCCCAGACAGACAGGATCGTCAGGAGGTGGTGCGAATGTACGTACAGGTGATCAACGGCAAGACCGGCGACCCCGAAGGGTTGCGCCGGCAGCTCGATAAATGGCGCGAGGACGTGCGTCCTGGCGCGATCGGGTTCGTGGGAAGCACCGTCGGAGTCGCGGAGGACGGCACATTCGTCGCCGTCGTCCGCTTCGACGACGAGGCGGCGGCCCAGGCCAACTCGAGTCGTTCGGAGCAGGACGCGTGGTGGCAGGAAACGGTGAAGTACTTCGACGGTGAGCCGACGTTCCGTGCGTCGACGGACACGGGGACGATCTTCGGCGGCGGTGATGACAGTGCGGGTTTCGTGCAGGTGATGGAGGGCAAGGTCACCGATCGCGCCAAAGCCGAGTCGATGGAGACCCCGGAGATGCTCGACCAGCTCCACAAGGCGCGACCCGACCTGCTCGGCTCGTTCCGCGTGTGGTTCGCGGACGGCTCGTTCCTCGAGGCCGCCTACTTCACATCCGAAGCGGAGGCCCGCAAGGGTGAGAAGTCGTCGGACTTCGAGGGTCCAGGCGAGGAGTTCGCCGAGGTATTCGGCGAGATGACCTTCGTCGACCTGAAGAACCCGATGATCACCTCGGCCTGACGACCACGTCGGTCTGTCACGAATCGAGGCGTCGCGGGCGGGCTGAGCAGCCCGCGGCTCATCGGGGGTGTGACACTGAACGCGGGCGCCATAACGTGCTGGCGCATGGGCCGACTCGTGCACTTCGAGATCTATGCCGACGAGCCCGAGCGCGCGGTCGACTTCTACACCAGTGTCTTTGGTTGGACGGTGAATCGTTTCGGCGAGATGAAGTACTGGCTGCTGTCCACCGGTTCGACCGATGAGCCGGGGATCGACGGCGCCATCCTCCCGAGGATGGGCGACCGTCCCGCCATCGGCGCGCCGATCGTCGGCGCAGTCAACACCGTCAGCGTCGACGATCTCGATGCCACGCTCGCCAAGGTGAACGAGAAGGGCGGCGATCTCGCTCTCGAGAAGATGACGATCCCCGGCGTGGGCACCGTCGCCTACGTGCACGACACCGAGGCGAACGTCGTCGGCATCCTCCAACCGGAGAGCTGAGAGGGTTACGCAGTGAATGTCTTCGGTTGGATCGCCAACTCGCTGGCCGGATCGCCGCGAAGGACCCGAACCGCGAGTTGACCGTTCGCCAGGGACGCCTCTATGCCCGAGCCGAAGCCCGGCGGCAAGTCGATCTCCCGCTCGTAGCCGCCGTACTCCCACTCGTTGATGACGAAGTCGCGCGGTCCGGCGCTGCGCAGGTGTGCCCACAGCCGAAGCGTTGAGCCGTGCAACTCGACGGTGACGTCGTCGGCGGTGACGGCGGGCAAGGGAGCGAGTACGACCAGCGCCGCGCTCGTCTCGTACACGTTCACTGGTACCCGTTGGGGCTTCATCGTGGCCTCGGCGGCCGCAGTCGCGTCGAGGACCTCGCGGTGCGTCCGTTGCTCCCTGGCCATGCTGCGACCGTATCCCTCCTGGCGTCGTTCTCGTCAGGGCGCGGGGGCGCCCCGCCGCATCCAGAAGTCGTTGATGACTTCCTGCATCTTGAGGTACCAGATGAAGTTGCCGACGATCGGCAACAGGAACCAGAGCCCCCAGATCGCGCTGACAGGGCACTCTTCACCCTCGCGCTCGTAGAGGTTGCCTTGTAGCTCGGCCGGGATGAGGAACCACACGACGGGGTTGATGAAGATTCCGAGGATCACGCCGACGGTGCCACCGAGACCCTCGCCGCTGTACTTCTTGAAGTCCTCGAACTGCCGGTACGTCCAGATGAGTGAGTAGATGCCGAGCGTGACGATCGTGAGCAGGATGACCGTCCCGGCGTTGTGCGTCCGCCCGACCGGGCCGCGCTGATGGCCTTGGCCGTACTGGGCGACCCCATAGGGTGCCGCCGCCGGAATGCCGCCAGGCGGCGCAGGCGGGATCGGGTCGGTGGTCTGTTGGCCTTCATCGGAGACGCTGTCGGTCCAGATCTGGCCGTCCCAGTAGCGCAACTGGTGCGCTCCCGACGGGTCCGGATGCCAGCCCGCGTCCTCGGATGCCCCCGTAGGTGGATCGCTCATCCCGCCTTCTTACCTCTCGAACGGGACGAAGTCACCCCGTTGCGCCGACCTGTCGACATCCATGCGCGGGATCGTCGACGCCGCGGATCAGTTCCAGAGCCGGGGAAGGTTGACCAGGTAGACGAACACGAGGATCTGGTAGACCGCGCACGGAAGCAGCAGTAGACGCCCGTTGGCCCAGTGCAGACCCAGCAAAGCCACGCCGACGGCAAGCATCGCGTTCTCGCCGACGAGGCCGAGGGGGGACCACAGTTCCACGAAGAGCCCTCCCGCGAACAGCACCCGGGCCGTCTGCGGGCGCGCGAGCAGAAGCCCGATGTAGCCCTCCACCCTGGCTCGCTTGCGCTGACTCCCGCCGACGGCCATCGCACCCGAGGTCTCGAGTCGTGCGGCCGCGGCCACGAGTAGTCCGGGCGATCGCTGGATCCAACGACCACCGCTCAACAGCACTTTGGAGAGTCCGGACGTGAAGTAGAGGGCCACGAGCGCCTGCACCGTCCACCACACCATCGTGTCGGCTTGCGATGTCGCCACCCAGTGGCCGAGATCCCAGCTCCACTGTGTCGAAGCGTCCCAGATGCCGATGGCAGCCATTTGGGCAACTGCGACGACCAACACGGGCTCGTGGCTGACTCCTGCCGTTGAACCTCGGACCGTCACTTGACAGAGCAGGTAGAGCGTCAAGAACAGCAGCGCCCATGGCGTCTGCAGGTCGAGCACGTACGCCATCAACGCGACCAGGGAGATCCGGTCGAGGAGGCGCCGGTGGCGAGACAACCAGCTCAGATCGAGCCAGCGGGCGATGCCGACCGGGCGGTAGTAGTCGCCCTGCGACGCGAAGAACTTGAGGTCATCGAGTGTGAACAAGAACGCGATGGCAAAGCCCGCGCGCATGATCTCGAGTTCCTGCGCGGAGTACTCGAACGGGGACAGCATCACGCCGGAGCGACGACGGTCAGCAAGTGCCGTTCGGTCACGATTGTCTGGCCATCGAAGACGAAGTCGATGAGGACGATGCTGATCGGCTCGGATGCCAGCGGGCCGGAGCCTGGCCGGCGCGTCGTGATCCAGTCGCCGATCACCTCGGCCGCCTGACGGCGAGCCGCGTTCCGGTCGCCGGTCTCCGTGTGGGCCGACAGCAACACTTTCGAAAACCGTTTCCGCGCGGCTGCAGGCTGAATGCCCAGGTGCACGAGGTTGAGCGGCGCGCCCTCGGACGTCTCGTATCGGAGTGCCCAGGTCCGCTCGCTTGGTGCGGCGAACATCGGATACCTGGAGAACGGCGCGTTCTCGCCGGTGCCGAGCAAGTGGTTCAGCGCAACCCACAACCAGAACACGCCGATCACGGGGGAGACGACGATCCCGACCGCGGATGTGGCCACGACGATCATGACACCGACTCGCGAGAACTCGGGGCGGGCAATTGTGCGAGTCCCGGCGACGGCGTCGTCCGCGTGAGCAGCAGCGAGCCGCCACCCGACCATCGCGCACACGCTGGCGGCCGCGACGGCGGCGACGAGGACGGTCAGTCCGTCGCCGCCTGCTGTCGACACGCGCTGCTATATAGCACGCGTTGCTGAGCGCTCATGCACGCCGCGGACGAGCCACCCACTTGTCATCGCGTGCCCGCTCGGCTCGTCACGCCAGCACGCCATCGTGGACAAGCCTCGCCTGTTCCGCCGCGGAAAGCCCCAGCAACTCGCCCAGGACCCACTCGTTGTCCTGGCCGAGCGTCGGGCCGCTGCGGGCGTAGCCGGCAGCGAGGCCATCGATCCGGAACCCGTTGTGCTCGTACTCGCCGAGGCCGAGCTCGGGATGCTCCAGCGCCTCGAAGTGCCCGCGGTGCGCGAGCTGTGGGTCGGCGCTGAGGTCGGCGAAGTCCTGGACGGGCACTGCTTCGATGCCGGCGCCCTGCAACTCGGTCGCGATGGCGAGTGGATCTCGGGTCGCGGTCCACGACTCGACGTCGTCGCCCGCAATCGCCTGCAGACGGTGCAACTCGTTCTCGTTCCATGCTGCGATTGCGACCCACCGGTCGTCGCCTGCGCACCGGAACACGCCGTGCAGCGCCGCGCCCGGATGCGCGTTGCCGCGCCGTTCGCCGATGACGCCGTCGCGTCGGTACGCGAGCAGCCAGTCGGAAAGCGTCCACGCCGCGCACTCGACTTGGCTGAGGTCGACGTACACGCCGTTGCCCGTGGCGCGATGGTGCAGCAGCGCGGCCGCCATCGCGGTCGCGACGAATCGGGGCGCGAGCGAATCGGTGATCGTGCCGAACGGCCCGATCGGCTCGCGATCGGGCCATCCGGTCAGGTAGTTGAAGCCCGACAGGGCCGCGCCCTGGCCGCCGAACCCGGGATAGTCGCGGTGCGGGCCCGTCTGCCCGTTGAGGCACGCGCTCACCATGACGAGATCCGGCTTGTCGGCGGCGAGGTCGTCGTATGCGAGCCCGAGGCCGCGCATGGCTCGCGGTGCGAAGTTCTCGCCGACGGCATCGGCCCACTCGCCGACGAGACGCTTGGCCAGCGCGTGGCCCTCCGGATGCTTGAGGTTCAGCGTGACGGACCGCTTGCCGCAGTTGAGTGCGTCGAACATGTCGGCGTAGTTGCCCGTGCGGAGGAAGTCGGGCCGGCTCGCGGACTCCACCCGCAGCACCGTGGCGCCGTGTTCGGCGAAGTACCGCGTGGCGATCGGTCCCGCCGCCCCCGCCCCGAACTCGAGGATCCGGGTTCCCGCCCACGCCCCCGCCGGCGCCCCTGCCGGTGCCGCTGCCGGCGTTTGTGCGGTTCTAACGCGCGCTCTGCGCGAGTTAGAACCGCACAAACGAGTGTGGACGTGTGCCCACCGGGTGGGAACGCCGGCGGGGTCGAAGAACTCGCGGGCGGCGAGTTGGGCGGATGCGTACAGCTCCCGCGGCGAGTTCACGGGGGCGAGCATCAGGTTGGTCTCGCACGCGTACTCGTAGAGCTCCGCGGTCGAGTGGCGTGCGAACCATTCACCGACGACCCGTTGAACGTCGTCGACCTCTTCGTCGGATGCGGACAGGACGTCCCACGTCGTCCAGTCGCGTTCGGTCAACACGGGATCGTCGATCAACCGCGCGATGGTCTCGAGTGACGGGATCCGAGCCTTTCCTCCCCGCAACCCGAACGAGACCCAGCCGTCCTTCGTCGGCCAGATCTCCCGGGTCCGTCCGATGTTGGCTCCAGCCCGACGGGCCTGCACCTGCGACCGGAACCACCGACCGGCCCCGCCCATGTTCGCGACGAGCACCGTCTCCTGCATCGACAGGTCGACGTCGACGGGACGAACACCCGATGCCAGCGCGGTCAACGCCGCGAACGCGATCTCGGGCGCGGTGTGGGCGTACGCGGCGTCACCTGCGCACCGCACCGGCGCCCGGTCGGGATCGCCGGTGCAATAGAGGTTGCCGGATGCGGCCATCACACCGAGGTCCGATGCGCGCCACGACGATCGAGGTCCCGTGGATCCGAACGGCGTGACACAGACCCACACGCCGTCGCCGTTCGTGCGCGGCGTGCTCGCGATCACGACATCGGCATGCCCGTCGCCATCGGCGAAAGGCGCAACCGACGCACCCAGAAACTCCAATATCCGCGCCGCCATCGTGGTCGGCTTCGAGCCGACGAGATCGGCCACGGACAGTCCGCCCAGGAGAGAACCTGACACGCGTGTCAGGCTACGCTCGGCACATGGCGAGGTTCCGCATCGTGTCCGCTGACGCCCATGTGCTCGAGCCGCCCCACATCTGGGAGACATGGCTGCCGAAGGCGCTGCAGGACAAGGCGCCGAAACTGGCGAAGGACGTCGACGGTGGCGACGCGTGGCAGTTCGCCGGCTCGCCCGACCCCGACCCCATCGGCCTCGTCACCACGCCCGGTCTGCCTTGGGATCAGTTCCGGTGGACGGGCGTGACGTATGAGCAGGCTCGCAAAGGCTGCTACGACGGCGCGGCCCGACTCGCGGACATGGACATCGACGGCGTCGACGGGGAGATCCTGTTCCCGCCGCAACGCACGATCGGCCACTTCCTCGGCGATGACGACGACGACTTCGTCCGCGCCGGCATCGACGCCTACAACAACTTCCTCTGGGACGAGTTCTGTGCCCCCGACCGGAGCCGTCTCGTCGGCATGGCCCAGATCGGCTCCACCGGTGTCGACGATGCCGTCGACACGCTGCGCAAGGCGAAGGCCCGTGGCTTCAAAGGGGTCGTGATCTCGTGCTGGCCGTCGGCCAAGGACGGCATATCCGACGACGACGATCCGTTCTGGGCCGCGGCCGAGGAAGAGCAGATGCCGGTGTGCATCCACATCAACCTCATCAGCCGCGCCGCCCGGCAGCGCACACGCGCCGCGCAGGCGAAAGCTGGGAAGGGGAGCAATCAGCTCTACGGCAGCCGCGACGACCAGAAGTCGAAGGCCAACGCCAAGGCGGTCGGTGGGCTCGCTGGTGTCTTCTCGACGGTCCCCAACACCATCGGCCAGCTTGTCTTCACCGGCGTGTTCGAGCGGTTCCCGAACCTGCAGATCCCGCTGATCGAGACGGGCGTCGGTTGGATCCCGCACCTGCTCGAGCAGATGGACGATCGCTACTGGCGCAATCGCTCGTGGGGCAACATCCCGATCTCGGAGCCACCGTCCTTCTACTGGTACCGCAACCTGTCGGCCACCTACATCACCGATCGCAACGGCATCGCCAACCGCCACGCCGTCGGTGTCGACAACATGATGTGGAGCACCGACTATCCACACCACGGCAACGACTGGCCGTACTCGCGCAAGGCGATCGCCGATTCGATGGCCGAAGTGCCCGCCGACGAACGCCACAAGATCGTCTGCGGCAACGCGGTCCGCATCTTCGCCCTGGAGACCTGACTTCGGCTCAACAAGCGCGCGCGTCGTCGGTCACCTTCGCACCCGGTTCGATGCCGAACCGGGCGAGTTGACCCTGCGGAACTTCGATGGCGAGGCGATACGGACCAGCCGCGTTGTAGAGCGGGCAGCCGTCTCGGTCCTCACAAGGAGCCATGTCGGTCGTCGACACGACGCTGCCGTCGGACGCGATGAACGCGATCGACAGCGGCATGGGCGTGTTGCGCATGTAGAAGCTGTCCTCGGTGTCGGCGTCGAATCGGAAGAGCATCCCGTCGTAGCCACCGAGCGTCGGATCGGTCACTTGCATGAGGCCGCGGTTGTGCTGGGCTTGGGTCGCGGCGAGGAGCATGCACCACGCCAATGCGCTGGTCGGTGTTTCGACCGTCACGTGCGTCTCACCGAAGCCTTCGAGCGGAGTGCGGTCGCTGCTCGACGTCGCACTCCCACCTGAACCGCCGTCGTCACGAGTGGCCAGCACCACGATCGTCACGACGGCGATGCCGACGACGGCGGCCAGGACGATCAGCGTCAGGTTTCGACGCGACGCGGTCACGTCACCGGACGCCATTGCGGCAGCCAGACATCGTCCGCCACCTGACTGAAGACAGCTTCGACGGCGTCGCCGATGTCCACGGTGTGCGGGTCGATCGAGTTGAGTGGCGCGCCCGCTTCCGCAACGACATTGCCGACGAAGCGGATCGACGGGTCGTCGTCGAGCGTCACGATCACCACGTTGTACGGCGCCTGGTCGCCGTAGGCCGGCAGCAGAGGAGGGTGTGGAACGACGACCGACCAGACGCGGCCCCGCCCGGACATCACGTTCCAGCGGGCGTCGAACGACCCGCACCAGGGACACATCGTTCGAGGCGGCATGCGTCTGCGCCCGCATGTGGCACATGCCTGCACCCGGAGCTCGCCTCCTGCGCACCCGGCCCAGAACATCGCGGCTTCTGCGTCGTCGACGTCGGGGAGAATCAGTCCTTCGATCATCGGCGGTCCTTGGTGAACAGCAGCGCGCTCGTGGGCACGCCCTCGCCGCTCGTCACGAGCGAGACCTCGGCGCCGTCGACCTGCGAGCACGACTCCCCTCGGATCTGGCGCGCGCCCTCGACGATCAGGTTGAAGCCGTGGACGTACGCCTCCGACATGCCACCGCCACTCGTGTTCGTGGGCAACCGCCCGTCCAGTTCGATGTTGCCGTTGGCGCAGAACTCGAGCCCCTCACCGCGCTTGCAGAACCCGTAGCCCTCCAGCGACAACGGCACGAGTGGGCTGAACGCGTCGTAGAGCTGCGCGACGTGCACATCAGCGGGCGTCACGTCTGCGTGCGCCCACAAAAGCGACGCGCACGCCCAGGACGGGCCGAGCAGCGGGTCGTCGCCGAAGTAGTTCGTCATCACTTGGTGTTGCCGCGGGATCGATTGCGCGAACGAATGGACGAGCACCGGAGGCTTCGCGCCGTCACGCGCCCGTTCGGTCGTCGTGATCACGACTGCG
>DATAES010000230.1:0-40134 GCA_036257895.1 Acidimicrobiales bacterium | reverse complement strand
CGCCGGAGATCCAACCGCCCCTGATCCAACCGTCCCTGATCCAACCGCCCCTGATCCGAACTCCGGGTCGCCGTGGCCCCTATAGGGGCCACGGCGCACCAACATTCGCAAAGCGGCGGGGGTCAGCGGGCGAGAAGGCCGCGGCGGCGGCGGATGGTGCGCTCGATCCCGGCGAAGAACAGCGCGTCGACGACGATGCCGACGACGAGGATGACGATCATCGAAGCCATCAGCGCGGGAGTGTCGCTGAAGTCACGGGCGTTCTGCATCAGCACGCCGATGGACTGATGGCCGGCGATGATCACGAGCAGCTCTCCTGCCATGAGGCTGCGCCACGCGAACGCCCATCCCTGCTTCATGCCCCCGACGAAACCGGGGAGTGCGGCAGGGAGTACGACGCGCCGGTACAGCGTCAGGCCGCGAGCGCCGAGCACGCGCCCGGCGCGCAGGTACAGCGGCGGGATCTGGTCGATGCCGTTCAGCAGTCCGTTGGCGATCGACGGCGCCGCACCGAGCACGACGACGAAGATGATCGCCGCTTCCGTGCGCTTGAACAGCAGCAGCGCCAACGGGAACCACGCCACTGACGGCATGGTCTGCAACCCCGTGATGAACGATCCGAACGCAGAGCGCACGATCTTGCTGCTGGCGACCACACAACCGACGGCGACACCGATCACTATCGCGAGCGCGTAGCCGCGCGCCGCACGTCCGAGCGTCAACCACAGTGCATGCTGCAGTCGCCCATCCGCGAGTTGGTCGCGGAGCTCGGCGAACACCGTGGCCGGTCCCGGCAACACGTACTCGGGCTTCCATCCCGACCACACGACGAGCTGCCACAGACCAAGGGCGAACGCAATCGCACCGAGCTTCGGCCACGTCGCCGTCCAGATGCGGTGCGCGCGGCTCGGGCGGTTTCGGTCGGCCAGCTCGAGCGCGTCGAGCCCTGCGAGCTCCTCGCCGAGCCGGTCGCTGTCGCGCTCCACCACGTCGACATCAGGCATGACGGCGAACCTCCTCCCTCAGACAGTCGGTGATCTGCGCCGCGAGCCGGGAGACCTCGGGCGAGTCGATGCGGCGGGGTCGCTCGATGCCGACGTCGAACTCCTCCACCACCCGACCCGGTCGGGACGACAGCAACACGACCCGGTCCGCGAGGCGGGCCGCCTCGCGCACGTTGTGGGTCACGAACAGCACCGTGAACGAGCGGTCGGCCCACAGGCTCTCGAGCTCGTCGTGCAGGACATCGCGTGTCATCGCGTCGAGCGCGCCGAACGGTTCGTCCATCAGGAGCACGTCCGCGTCCTGTGCAAATGCGCGAGCGAGCGCGACACGCTGACGCATGCCCCCGGACAGCTCGTGCGGACGGCGATCGGCGAACTCCTCGAGGCGGACGGTGTGCAGCAACGCTTCGGCGCGCTCCCGACGAGTCCGGCGATTCAACCGCGCCCCTGGGCGCAGCCGGAGGGCGAGCTCGATGTTGCCGGCGACCGTGAGCCACGGAAACAGCGCCGCCTCCTGGAACATCAACGCGGCGCGACCGTCGACCGAGACAGCTCCGGCGGTTGGCTCGTCGAGACCGGCGACGAGGTTCAGCAGGGTCGATTTGCCGCAGCCCGATGCGCCGATCACACAGACGAACTCGCCGCTGCGCACGTCGAGCCGGAGGCGGTCGAGCGCGACGACGGCATTCGCGCCGTGGCCGAAGGCCTTCGACACGTCGCGGATCGAAACCGCCGCCAGGGGCTCGGGAGGCGAGGCGGGCACGGCAGGGGGGACGACCGTGCCCGCCTGTTCTCGAACGCTCATCAGCCTTGCACCTCCGGTTGCCCAGCGCCCGTCAGGTAGGCGTTGAGTTGTGCCAGGTCGTAGATCCCGTCGACATCCGCGCTGTCGAGCAGCCCGACGTCCGTCGCGTCTTGCGCCGACTTCTTCAGCGAGGAAGCGATCGGGTCGAGGGTGAACGACATGTTCCCGAAGGCCGCGGTCACGACCGAGTCCTTCAACGGCTTGCCGCTGATCCTGGCTATGCCGTCGTTCGCGGCCTTCTGAGCGTCGGCCGGGCTGTTGCTGATGAACTTGATCGCCTGGTCCTCACCCTTGATGAGGTCCTGCACGACGTCGGGGTGCGCCTCGAGGAACTTCGTCGCAACGATGAGTTGCGTCGTTACGAAGCGACCGTTCGGCCACAGCGTCTTCTCGTCGACGAGCACCTTGCCGCCGCCCTCCTGCTGCATGCGCGTGAAGAACGGCTCGGGTACCCACGCGCCGTCGATGTCACCGGTGACGAACTGCGTGAGCGTGTCAGCGTTGGCTTGCGGGATGATGGAGACGTCGCCGCCGCCACTCGTGTCGACATTGAAGCCCTGTGATTTCAGGTACGACCGCAACGCAACGTCCTGTGTGTTGCCGAGCTGCGGAGTCGCGATCTTCTTCCCCTTGAGGTCGGCTGCGCTCGTGATGTCGGGCTTGACAACGAGCCCGGCGCCGCCGGAAGTGGATCCGGCGACGATGCGAATGGCTTCGCCGTTGGACTTCTGGAACGCGTTGACTGCCGGATTCGGGCCGACGAATGCGGCGTCGATCGAGTCGGCGAACAGGGCGTCGATCGCCTCCGGTCCGGCGTTGAAGGTCGCAGTCTCGAGCTTGTTCTGGCCGAGGGCCTGCTGGAAGTAGCCGTTCTCGACACCGATGATCGCCGGCGCGTGCGTGACGTTCGGGAAGTAGCCCAGCCGCACCGTGACCGGCGTGGCGGTCCCACTGCTGCCCCCACCGGCCGGAGTTGTCGACGGCTTGCTGTTGCTGCTGCACGCGGCAAGCGCCGTGGCGACCAGGACGCCGAGCACGGCGAGCACAGCACGGCGGCGAGATGTCGAGGGGCGAGACGAAGGCACAGGTTCTCCTTAGCAGCGTTCTGAACTTTGTCTACCATATTGATGGGAAATTGAGCCGTCAAACTCCGGTCCTGATCCGTCCCCCGGGGCCGGGATAGGTTCCTGGCCGGTGCGACGGCCGGCGTTGTTCCTCGCGTGCGCGACCTTGCTCGCCGGATGCGAGGTCCCCTCGCTCGGAATGCCCGACCCGGTGTCCAAAGAAGGGCAGCGCATCGACTCGCTCTGGAGCGGGTTCGTCGTCGCCAGCTTTCTGGTCTTCGGTCTCGTCGTCGGCTTGATCCTCTATGCCGCCATTCGCTTTCGTCGGAAGAACGACGATGTCCCCAGCCAGAAGCCGTACAACGTGCCGATGGAGGTGCTGTACACGGTCACACCGATCGTGGTCGTCGCGGGCTTGTTCGGCTTCAGCGTGGCGGCACAACTCGACGTCACGAAGACGACGCCCGTCGACGAAGCCGTTGTCGTGAACGTCACGAGCTTCCAATGGGGATGGCGATTCGAGTTCCCCGAACAAGGCAAGGTCGTCGAAGGTGCCGGCGAGGTGAGCCCGCCGACGATCGAGGTACCCGTCAACCGTTCCGTGCACTTCGTGTTGCGCACGGAGGACGTCAACCACGCGTTCTGGGTCCCTCAGTTCCTCGAGAAGCGCGACCTGATCCGTGGCATCGACAACACACTCGACATCACCCCGAACCAACTCGGTGAGTACGGCGGCAAGTGCGCCGAGTTCTGTGGTCTCGACCACTGGCGCATGCCGTTCACCATACGAGTGGTGACGCAACCGGAGTTCGACGCGTGGGTGCGGTCACGATGACAACACTCGACGAGCGCCCAACCTTCATCGACGAACCAGAAGAGCCCGAGCACGACGCGCCGCGAGGGCTCCTCGGGTTCTTGACCACGACCGATCACAAACGCATCGGCGTCGCGTACATGGTGACTGCGTTCGCGTTCTTCCTCATCGGCGGTGCACTCGCCGAGGTCATCCGCGTGCAGCTCTACAGCCCACAGAACCACGCCGTGAACGAGAACACGTACAACCAGCTCTTCACGATGCACGGCAGCATCATGCTGTTCCTCTTCCTCGGTCCGTTTGCATTCGGCCTCGCCAACTACCTCGTCCCGATCCAGGTCGGCGCGCGCGACATGGCGTTCCCGCGGCTCAACGCGATGAGCTACTGGTTCTACCTGTTCGGCGGCATCACGATGGTCGGCAGCTTCCTCACCGCGGAAGGCGCCGCGGACTTCGGGTGGACCGGCTACGCACCCTTGTCGGAGATCACCCGCTCACCGGCGCTCGGCGGTGACTTGTGGATCATGGCGCTCCTCCTCACGGGTCTGTCCGGGGTGCTGACCGGGGTGAACATCGTCGCGACAGTGCTCACGATGCGGGCCCCGGGCATGACGATGTTCCGCATGCCGGTGTTCACCTGGAACATGCTGGTCACGAGCATCCTCGTGCTCATCGCGTTCCCCGTGCTGACGGCAGCCGCCGCGATGCTCTTCGCCGACCGGCATCTCGGTGCGCACATCTTTGACCCGGACGGGGGCGGTTCGCCGATTCTCTGGCAGCACCTGTTCTGGTTCTTCGGTCATCCCGAGGTGTACATCCTCGTGTTGCCGTACTTCGGTGTCATCACCGAGGTCATCCCGGTGTTCTCGTGGCGACCGGTGTTCGGCTACGCCGGCATCGTCTTCGCGACGCTCGCCATCGCGAGCCTGTCGGTCGGCGTGTGGGGCCACCACATGTTCACGACCGGCGCCGCACAACTCTCGTACTTCGCAGGCTTGTCGATGCTGATCGCGGTGCCGACCGGGGTGAAGTACTTCAACTGGATAGGCACGATGTGGGGCGGGCGCATCGTGTACCGCGTCCCGATGTTGTTCGCGGTCGCGTTCATGTTGACGTTTCTCATCGGTGGCATCACCGGTGTCATGCTCGCTGCGGCTCCGATCGACTTCCAGGCCCACGACACGTACTTCGTCGTCGCCCACATGCACTACGTGTTGTTCGGCGGGTCGGTGTTCGCGTTGTACGCAGCGATCTACTACTGGTTCCCGAAGTTCACCGGACGCTTCTTGGACGAGCGCCTCGGCCAGGTACACGTGCTGCTGACGTTCGTCGGGTTCCACCTCACGTTCCTCGCCCAGTTCGCGCTCGGGCTCCAGGGCATGCCCCGTCGCGTCGCGAGCTACCTGCCGAGCGACGACTTCACGACCCTGAATCGGATCTCGTCGATCGGCGCGTTCCTGCTCGGTGCGTCGACCCTGCCGTTCCTCTGGAACGTGTGGCGGTCGCTGCGCCATGGCGATGCCGCGGGGTCCGATGCATGGGAGTCCGGCCAGACACTCGAGTGGGCCACGCCGTCACCGCCCCCACCCGAGAACTTCGACGGCCCTCTGCCACCGATCCGCTCGAACCGGCCCGTCTGGGACCTCCACCACGCTGTAGAGCAGACCCATGTCTGAGCACGGCGCCGCCACCGCGGCGACGCGCGATCTCACCGTCCAGTGGCGCACGTTTGCGGGCATCGGCCTCTTCGTGCTGGTGCTCGCGGTGGTCTACTGGTTCGCCAGCTATGACTACGCCGGCACCGTGATGCTCGCGCTGGCGAGCGGGCTGTCCTTCTTCAGCGCCGCGTACCTCGCGCTGCAGGACCGCTCGGCCGTGCGACAGGAGCGCGACGGCGTGGCCGCCGAGCAAGCCGAGCGCCAGTATCTCCCGCACGCGAGCTTGTGGCCTTTCGGCATCGGCGTGGGTGCGTTTCTTGCCTTCAACGGTCTCATCCTCGGCTTCGCCTACGCCGTCCCCGGCGCGATCGTCGTCGGCGTGTCGGTCGCCGGCGTCGTCACGCAGACTCGCCGGCGCGACTGACTCCTGCTCAGACGACGGACTCTCGCCGGCGGAGGAGACGGGGCCCGATGTCTCGGAACCTGACAGGGCTGTCGATCGGCACGCCGTCGCGTTCGCACAACTCCTTGCACAGCCGATAGGTGAAGGTGGCAACGATCGGCGGCAACACGAAGACCGCGATGCGAAACGTCCACAGCACCGCGTTGACGGACAGACCGAACTGCGATGCGATCACGTCCGACGCCGCACCGAAGAACAACACCGAATAGAACGAGAGCGTTGCGGCGCCGAGTGCAGTGCGGACCGGGCGCTGTCGTGGTCGGTCGGCGATGTGGTGCTCCGCGAAGTCGCGGGTCACCCGCGCCTCGAGGAACGGCCACAGGTAGAGCAACACGAACGTGACCGTGGCGAGCAACACGCCGGGGAAGAACGGGTTCGGGATCTCGAAGCCGAACGCCCGGATCTCCCAGCCCGGCATGATGCGCAACGCGCCGTCGAGCCAGCCCATGTACCAGTCGGGCTGCGAGGCGGCTGACACCTCCGCCGGGTTGAACGGCCCGAACACCCAGATCGGGTTGATCTGCACCAGCCCGCCGAGGAAGCACACCACCGCCGCGGTGAGAAAGAACAACCCGAGCGCCTTCGACGCGTACGTCGGCCACATGCGCTCGCCGACGACGTTGAACTCCTCCCGCCCGGGACCCGCGAACTGCGTGTGCTTGTGGCGCACGACGAGGAACAGGTGCGCGCTCAGGAGCACGGTTATCAACGCCGGGAGCAGCAGGATGTGGATCACGTACAGCCGCTGAATGATGTCGGCTCCCGGGAACTCGCCGCCGAACAGCAAGGACGTGATCCATGTGCCGACGACGGGGATCGAGAGCGCGATCGAGTACGCGATCCGGAGTCCGGTGCCGGACAGTTGGTCGTCGAGCAACGAGTACCCGGCGAACCCGTTGAAGACGGCGAGGATCAGCAAGGTGACGCCGATCATCCAGTTGATCTCGCGAGGCCGGCGGAATGCGCCCGTGAAGAAGACACGCGCGAGATGCACGACGATGGCCGCGTTGAACAACAACGCGGCCCAGTGGTGGATCTGACGCATCACCAGCCCGGCGCGAACGTCGAAGCTGATGTCGAGCGCGGACTGATAGGCCTCGGAAACGCGCACACCTCGCATCGGCGCGTAGCTGCCCTGATAGATGACCTGCGTCGGGCTCGGGTGGAAGAAGAACGTCAGGTACACACCTGTGACGATGAGGATGAGGAAGCAGTACAGGGCGAGCTCGCCGAGCATGAACGACCACTGGTCGGGAAACACCTTGTTCAGCGCGCTGCGGGCGAAGTCCGCCGCGCCCAACCGCTTGTCGAGCCACCGGGCCACTCGTCGTGTCAACGGCGCCTTCGCTGCGACGCTCACCTGTCGCGGTCCCAGAACCCCGGGCCAACGGGACCGGAGAAGTCGCCCCGCGCGATGAGCTCACCGTGGTCGTTGAGCCCGAGCGGCAGTTGCGGCAGCGCGCGTGCGGCCGGGCCGAAGATCGGCTGTGCGCCGTCGAGTGCCGCGAACGTCGACTGGTGGCATGGACACAACAGCAATCCCGAGCTGGCCTGGTACAGCCCGACCGGACAGCCGACGTGGGTGCACAGCTTCGAGTAGGCGACGATGTCGTCAACCGTCCAGTCGTCGCGGCCGGGGCGGGGGCGGAAGTCCTGATCTTCTCGGTAGTGGATCAGCAGGGTCGGCGCGTCCGGTGCGTCGACGTAGCCCTCGGGCCAGACGGTGATCACGCCGTCGACGCTGAGGTCGGAGGGCGTCACCGGCTTGCCCTCCTCGGTCACGACGCGAATCGGCGCGTTCGCATACGGCGTCGTCTTCAACCCCTTGCCGGGTCGCGGTCCGAGCGAGCGGATCGGAAAGAGCAGCGCCGCGCCGAACGCGGCGAACGCGGACGCAGCCAGCCCGAACAACAGGCGGCGGCGACCCAGTTCCTCCTTACCGGCCTCGAAGTCAGCAGCGAACGCCTCGACTTCCTCCTCGGACGAGGCGACGCTCGGGCGCTCTTCGGTCACTTCGTCCTGCGGCATCGCCTCCTTGGCCCAGACGATGATGCCGACGCCGATGCCTCCGGTGACGACTGCGAGCAGGCCCCCTTCGGCCTGCGTGTTGCCGCCCCGCCAGTAGACGACCGCGAGGGCGATGGCAGCCAGCGTGCTGAGCCCGAAACACACCGCAGCCGCGGTCTCCGCACCGGCGCGAGCGTCTCGTGGCACGTCAGGCATCGGGCGCGCCTTCGCTCGACCGGCGGCGGCGCAGCGGAGCCCGCGTCCCGATCCAGGCCACGAACGCGACCAGCGCACCCATGCCGAAGAACCACGCGACGAAGCCTTCGGGCACGGGGCCGGTGCGGCCGATGGGTACGCCGCCAGGGTCGTGTGGGTGCCGGAGGTATTCGACGTAGGCCGCGAGATCGCGGAGCTGCTCGTCGTCGAAAACATCGGGGCCGAACACGGGCATCTGGCCCGGACCGGAGCGGACCGCGGCCGCCACCTGCAACGGCTGGGCGTGGGAGAGCGGCGGGGCGGCGGCGCCGTAGCTCAGCGCACCGCCTGCGCCGGAGGCGCTGTGACACGGCGCGCAGTTGGCGCGGAACAGCTCGCCGCCGGCGGCGACGTCCGCGCCTTGGAGATCGATCTGAGGCAACGCCGGACCGTTCCCGAGCGTCGCGACGTACGCGACGAGCGCCTGGATCTCGTGGTCGTCGTACGCAGGGCGCTTGCGCACGGGCTCGTCGTGCGGATCGTTCAATGGCATCCGCCCGGTCGCGAGTTGGTAGTACGCGCCGGCCTCGCCCGCGGTTTCGAGCGATGGTCCCCGTTCCTCGCCGTCAGCGGTGACCACGCCTTGGCCGTCAGGACCGTGACAGCTCACGCAACCGGTGTTGTAGAGCGCGCGTCCTTCCGCGACGAGATCGTCGTTGCTCGAGGACTGCGCCGCTGCCCGGCCCCCGATCGTTGCCAGCACCACGCCGGTGAGGGCGAACACAACCGCTACCACTCCGAACGTCTGCCGATGCGGTGAGAGCGCCCTCATTTCAGCACGTACTCCTCGGGGGCTGCGCCCCCGCACCCCATCCGCGTGCGGCTCGCTGGCGCTCGCGCACCCGCCGTCCTGCACTCGCTCGCAAGCTCGCTCATTGCAGCACGTAAATCGTCAGGAACATCGCGACCCACACCACGTCCACGAAGTGCCAGTAGAACGCGCACACTTCGAGCGTCGAGTGCGCCGGCGCACGCGATGTTCGTCCGAGGATCGCAGCGGAGACCGCGACCATGAACAGCAACCCACCAATGACGTGCAGGCCGTGGAAGCCGGTCATCAGATAGAAGATCGACCCGTATGCGTGGCTCGATATCGAGAACGGAGCCTCGGCGTACTCGAGGACCTGGTTGCTCAGGAAGGCAACGCCCATGAGGGCGGTGATGGCGAGCCATTGCACGGCGTTCGTCCGCCGGTTCTCCGATGCGGCGCGACTGGCCAGGTGCATCGTGAAGCTGGACGCGATGAGGATCACGGTGGCGATCGCGGTACGGCCAGTGGCCAGATCGACGTCAGGTGGAGGCCAGACAGCGTCGGTCGCGCGCAACGTGAAGTACGCAGCAAACAGCCCGCTGAAGAACATCAGCTCGGAGGCGAGCCACACGACGACACCGACGCTCAACGGCGTCGGACGGCGTCCGGTCCCGGGAATACCCGTCACCGCGGCCATGCCCCCTCGTCCTACCACGCTCGTGCCGACCGCACCCACGACCGCTACGGTCGGACCCGATGGTCGCTGTCGCCATCTCGGTCGGGGTGCTCTATGCCATCGGCATTCGCCGGCTCGCCCGCCGCGGACGGTCCTGGTCACCGGCGCGCTGGATACCTTTCGCCGCCGGTGTGATCGTGCTGGCGATCGCCGCGGTGCTGCCCGAGACCTCGTTCTCGTGGCACATGACGCAGCACGTCCTCCTCGGGATGGTGGCGCCGATCCTGCTCGCGCTCGGCGCGCCGATCACGCTCGCGCTGCAGGCATCGTCGCGGCCGACGACGACCACGCTGCTGAGAGTGCTGCACGGTCGGGCGTGGTCGACGCTGACTCATCCGATCGTGGGATGGACCCTCTTCGGGGGGACTCTCGTCGCGTACTACTTGTCGCCGCTCTTCGAGCAATCGTTGCAACACTCGTGGCTGCACGCTGTCGTGCATGTGCACTTCTTGCTGGTCGGCTGCTTGTTCCTGTGGGTGCTGGTGGGCGTCGACGTCATGCCGCGGCCGCTGCCCCACGGCGCACGTCTCCTGGCCGTTCTCGTCGCGGTGCCGTTCCACGCGTTTCTCGGCGTGGCGTTGCTCTCGACGACCACGCCTCTGGCACCGAACGTCTATCCGTCACTCGAGGACCAACATGCCGCTGCCGGGATCCTGTGGGCGTCCGGCGAGGTGCTCACGCTGGTGATCGCCGCCATCGTGTACGCGCAGTGGTGGGCAGCAGAACAGCGAGAATCGGTCAGGCTCGACCGACGGCTGACCACGTCGCACCCTTGAGCAGTTGGCGTTCCGCCTCCGGATCGCCGACCACTTCGGCAAAGGTCGGGTCGCCGTCGATCATCCAGCCGCGGGCGGCCGCAATGATGTCGCGCTCGCGTCGAGCGACGAGCACGATGCGGGTCGCGCCCGTCGGAACGTCGAGGGGTTGGTCGTCGAACAGTGTCGACACCTCTGGGTCGACCAGTCCCGAGAACGAGATCTCCATCGGCAACCCGCCGGTACCCACGACCAGCGGAGGCTCGAAGAGCGCGTCCGCGACAGGGTTCCACCGTCGCGGACCGTCCGCCCGATCGCGCAGCAAATGGAGGCGATCGATCTCGACGTCGACGATGTAACCGGCGAGCGATTCGAGCACGGCCTCGATGCGCTCGGGCAGACAGTTCTCGGTGATCGTCACATGCGGAACGAAGTCGTGAACCGCCGGACGTGCGAGTGCGCCGGCCCGCAAGGCATCGCGCAAGGCGTGGACCGCGCCGGCGCGATCGTCGCCGACCGACAGGTACACGACCGGGCTCACGGGCGAGAACGTCGCCGGTGGACCGAGCTGCAGTGTCATCGGCTGCGTGCTCGCTGCCGCGGCGCGCAGGTCGGCGAGCACCTCCGGCACGCGGTCCGCCGCGATGTTGACCGGAGTGATGAGGGTGATGTGGGGGACAACGTTGGTCAGCCCCGGGTCCCCGAGTGCTCGCCGCAGTCCGTCGATCTCGGTCGCCACGGGTTCGGGCACGAGCAGCGCAACCGCGAGTCGTACTCGGGGCACCTCAGCCCTTGTCCGACTGGTCGCGCCAACGCGACGGGTCAGGGAGCGCGACGTCGCCGTAGCCGTTGCAACGGGCGTCGGTGACCTCGAGCTCGAACAGCACGTAGCGATCCGCAGGCGTGTACCGCGACGCGGAGGCGGCGACCTCGCGCATCTCGATGTCGTCGACCTGTGCGCCGCTCCCCGAGATCCAGAACTCTCCGCCTGTCCCACTCGCGTCCGGGACGCCGTTGTGCATCGCGTAGAAGCCCTGCTCGTCGAGGTCGCGCGCCTTCGGTGACGTCGGCTCCATGAACAGGAAGAGGTGACCGTCGCCGATGATCGGCGTCACCGGATGGACGCGCGGAACGCCGCCGACCCTGACCGTCGCGAGGTATGCCGGCCCGAGCAGCAACAGCTCGGCACCGAACTCGGCCAGTTCCGGTGCAGCCCGCTCGAACGCACCCCACGTCGCCATCCCACGGGCATTCTGGCGTCAATCAGTGTGCATATGCGCACTGGTTGACGCCAGAACGCGCAGGGGCGGCTACTTCGCGGCCACCTCGAGGCGGACGTCGGCCCGTTGCAGCGCGGCCTTCAGCTCGTCGCTGTCAGGATCCGAGCGCAACTCGGACTCGACGCGATCACGGGCGCGACGCGCACGCTCGGTGTCGATCTGATCCGCGGCCTCCGCCACATCCGACAGGATGATCACCGAGTCGCCGGACACCTCCACGAAGCCACCGTGCACCGCGAACCACCGCTCGTGGTTGTCCGTCGTCGTGATCTTGACGGCCCAGATGTCGAGGGCGCCGATCATCGGCGCATGGTCGGTGAGGAACGCGATGTCGCCACCGCCGACGGTGCGACACAGCACCTGCGTCGCTTGGCCGGTGTAGAGAACCCGCTCCGGCGAAACGAGTTGCGCCTCGAACACTCAACCCTCCTGCAGCTGCTTGGCCTTGGCGCGGGCGCCGTCAGCATTGCCCACGTTGAGGAACGCCTGCTCGGGGAGGTCGTCGAGGTCGCCGTTGACCAGCAGCTCGAACGACTCGATCGTCTCTTCGATCGGGACGTTGATTCCCTCGAGACCCGTGAACACCTGACCGACGAAGAACGGCTGGGACAGGAAGCGCTGGATCTTGCGGGCGCGGTTCACGGTGACGCGGTCTTCCTCGGAGAGCTCGTCGAGGCCGAGGATGGCGATGATGTCCTGCAGCTCCTTGTAGCGCTGCAGGATCTCCTGCGTGCGAGTGGCCACTCCGTAGTGGCGGTCGCCCACGACCTCAGGAGCGAGGATCGTCGACGTCGACGCGAGCGGGTCGACGGCGGGGTAGATGCCGAGGGCTGCGATCTGACGCGACAGCTCGGTCGTGGCATCGAGGTGCGTGAACGTCGTGAACGGTGCCGGATCGGTGTAGTCGTCCGCAGGCACGTACACCGCTTGCAGCGACGTGATCGAACGACCGCGGGTGGACGTGATGCGCTCCTGCAGTTCGCCCATCTCGTCGGCGAGCGTCGGCTGGTAGCCCACTGCGGAAGGCATGCGGCCGAGCAGCGTGGACACCTCCGAGCCAGCCTGCACGAAGCGGAAGATGTTGTCGATGAAGAGCAGGACGTCCTGGCCCTTGACGTCGCGGAAGTACTCCGCGACCGTCAACGCCGACAGCGCGATTCGCAGGCGCACACCGGGCGGCTCGTCCATCTGCCCGAAAACGAGGGCGGCCTTCGTGAGCACCGGCGTCTTGCCGTCTCCCATCACGGTCTCGCCCATCTCGATGAAGAGGTCGGTTCCCTCGCGCGTCCGCTCCCCGACGCCGGCGAACACGGACACGCCGCCGTGCTGCGTGGCGACGCGGTTGATCATCTCCGTGATCAGGACGGTCTTGCCCACGCCGGCGCCGCCGAACAGTCCGATCTTGCCGCCCTGCAGGTAAGGAGTCAGCAAGTCGATGACCTTGATGCCCGTCTCGAACATGAGCCTCTTCGGCTCGAGGGTGTCGAACGCAGGGGCTTCGCGATGGATCTCCCAGGTGTCCTCGACGCCGTCGAGCGAGTCGACATCGAGTGGCTGACCCAGCACGTTGAGCACGTGACCAAGCACGGCATCGCCCACCGGCATCGCGAGACCGCGCCCGAGATTCCTGACGGGCGTGCCGCGACGAAGCCCGTCGGTCGGCTTCAGGCAGATGGCGCGCACGCGGCCCTCGCCGATCTGCTGCGCGACTTCGGCAGTGATCTCGACCTCGTTCCCGCCGAGCTCGACCGTGAACTGCAGGGCGTGGTTGATCTCGGGGAGCGAGCCGCGCGGGAACTCGACGTCGACGACGGGGCCGGCGATGCTGACCACCTTGCCGTCCTTCAGCTCGGTCTCGGTGGCGGCAGCAGTTTCGGTAACAGTCATGTCAATTCCTCGCGGTGAGCGATCCGAGCAAGAGGTCTTCGGGATTGATCCGGTCGAGCAGCAGGTCGTCCTTGCCGCTCGCGGCCTGGCGTAGCGCCTCGGCGCCGCCGACGATCTCCATGATCTCGGTGGTGATGGCGTCCTGCCGGGCACGGTTCATGGCGCGGCTGAGCGTGGTGATGAGGTCCTCGGCGTTGTCGGTGGCGGACTTCATGGCCCGTTGGCGAGCGGCGTGCTCGGAGGCCGAAGCGTCGAGCAGCGCGGCGAACAAGCGCGCCTCGGCGTAGCGCGGGAGGAGCCGCTCGAGGATGGTGTCGGGGTCGGGTTCGAACTCGTAGCTCGCGGTGGCGCTGCTCTCCGCGGCCTCCTCGAGCTTGCTGGTGTCGAGCGGCATCAAGCGCCGGATCACGACCCGCTGAGAGCCCGCCGACAGGAACTGCGTGTAGACGATCTCGACGGTGTCGACTGCCTCGTCCTCGAATGCCGCGGCAACCGCATGCGCGATCTCGCGAGCCTGCTCGTACGACGGCTGGTCGGTCACACCGAGGAACGAAGCCTCGATGGGCGTGCCGCGGAACCGGAAGTACCCCTGCGCCTTTTTGCCGACGACGAAGAGCTTCGTGTCGCGACCGGCCTCACGGTCCGCACGCATGGCTCGCTCCGTGGCGCGGATGACGTTGTTGTTGTAACCGCCGGCCAGACCGCGATCGGCGGTGATCGAGACATAGGCCACGGTGTGGATCTCGTCGCGCTGCTTCAGGAGTGGATGGTTGAGCCCGGCACCGCCAGCGGCCAGGTTGCGGATGACCTCGGTGATGCGCTCGCTGTACGGACGCGCCGCGACAACGCGCTGCTGCGCCTTGACGATGCGCGACGCGGCAATGAGTTCCATCGCCTTGGTGATCTTCTTCGTCGACTCGACTGTCTTGATCCGCCGACGAAGAACCCTTTCTTGGCCTCCAGCCATTACATCGCTCCGCTCCGAGCGCTCGCTGCGCTCGCTGTCTCCGCGGAGTGTCGCCTGGCGCCTAGCGGCGCCGACGGCGACGTGCGCCGGACCACCGCGACGCCTGACGGCGTCTTCGGCGACGTGCGCGGGAACGAAGTCCGGTGCACGACGTCTATTCCTCGTCCTCGGTGGTCACGGTCTCGACGACTTCGGTGGGTTGGAACTGGTCCTTGAACGCGGTGACGGCGTCGGCGAGCTCGTCGCCTTCGGGGAGCGCACCTGACTCGCGAGTGATGTCGAGGATGTCCGGGTGCCGGGTGCGAATGTATTCGTGCAGCTCGGACTCGAACCGCTTGACGTCCGCGACCGGGATGTCATCGAGGTAGCCGCCCGTACCGGCGAAGATCGACACGACCTGCTCTTCCACCGGCATCGGTGAGTTCAGGTTCTGCTTCAACAGCTCAGTGAGGCGGTAGCCGCGCTCGAGCTGTGCAGCCGAGACCTTGTCGAGCTCGGAGCCGAAGGTTGCGAATGCCTCGAGCTCGCGGAACTGCGCGAGGTCGAGCTTCAGCGTGCCGGACACCGACTTCATCGCCTTGATCTGGGCGTTGCCGCCCACTCGTGAGACGGAGATGCCGACATCGACCGCGGGGCGCACGCCGGACTTGAAGAGGTCGTCGATCAGGTACACCTGGCCGTCTGTGATCGAGATCACGTTCGTCGGGATGTACGCCGACACGTCGCCTGCCTTCGTCTCGATGATCGGCAAGGCGGTCAGCGAGCCGGCACCGCGGTCGTCGCTCAGCTTCGCGGCCCGCTCGAGCAAACGACTGTGCAGGTAGAAGACGTCACCGGGGTACGCCTCGCGGCCCGGCGGGCGGCGTAGGAGGAGTGACATCTGGCGGTACGCCTCGGCCTGCTTGGACAGGTCGTCGTACACGATCAGCGCGTGCTCGCCGTTCTCCATCCAGTGCTGCCCCATCGCGCAGCCGGCGTACGGGGCGAGGTACTTGAACGGCGCGGAGTCGGATGCGGGCGCCGAGACGACGACCGTGTAATCCATCGCGCCGTGTTCGGTGAGGATGCTGACCGTGTTCGCCACGGTCGAGCCCTTCTGACCGATGGCGACGTAGATGCACTTCACGCCCTGACCCTTCTGGTTCAGGATCGTGTCGACGCACACCGTCGTCTTGCCCGTCTTGCGGTCGCCGATGACGAGCTCACGCTGGCCCCGGCCGATCGGCGTCATCGAATCGATGGCCTTGATCCCGGTCTGCAACGGCTCGTGCACCGGCTTACGACCGGTGATGCCGGGCGCCTGGATCTCCATGCGCCGGGTGTCGACGTTGTTCAGCGGTCCACGACCGTCGATGGGCTCGCCGAGCGCGTTCACGACTCGTCCGAGCAGACCGTCGCCGACCGGCACCGAGAGGATGCGTCCAGTGGCCTTGACCGTTTGGCCTTCCTCGATCGAGGAGGCCTCACCGAGCACGACCGTGCCGATCGACTCCTCGTCGAGGTTCAGTGCCAGGCCGAGCGTGCCGTCCTCGAACTCGAGCAACTCGTTGACCGCCGCGTCAGGAAGTCCTGACACCCGCGCGATGCCGTCGCCGACCTCGAGGATGCGCCCGACCTGGGAGATCGACATGTCGGGCTTGAAGTCCGACAGGTTCTTCTCCAGCGCCGCTGCGATGTCGGCGGTGTTGATGGTGAGCTCAGCCATGTCTTGGTGCTCCTAGAGCGTGTTCTTGAGTTGTTCGAGACGCGTGCGGACCGAGCCGTCGATCACCGTGTCGCCGACGGTCGTGACGAGACCACCGAGGACGGACGGGTCGACGATCACCTTCACCTCGACGGACTTGCCCGTGGCCTTTGCGATGGCTTCGGCGAGACGGCGACGCTGATCGTCGGTGAGCTCGATGGCCGAGCGCACCTCGGCGACCGCCTTCTTCTGCGCCTCGGCCGACTTGCGGACGAGCGAATCGATGATCGTCGGCAGCTCGCGGGACCGGCCCGTTCCCACCACCATCGAGACGAGCGCCGTGCTGACGTGCGTGGCTCGCGGGCCGAGCAGATCCTCCACGATCTGCTGACGCCGACTCGCAGGTATGTGCTGATCGGTGAGCGCGTCGCGCAGCTCGTCGGAGCCCTCGTAGGCACGGGCGAAGCGGAACAGCTCGTCCTCGACCTCGCCGAGGATGCCTTCGGCCCGCGCCACCTCGAACATCGCCTCGGCGTAGGCGCCGACGCGGTCCGTCGGTCGGGTTTGCGTGATGTCGCTCATTGCTTCTCGCTCATGCCGCGCCGATCAGTTCCTGCTCGCGACTTGGTTGATGTAGTTCTCGATCAGCTGCTCTTGGGTCGGGCGATCGAGGTTGCGTTGGACGACGACTTCCGCGGCGCCGATGGCCAGCGACGACACCTCACGACGGAGATCGGCGATGGCCTGTGTCTTCGCCGCCTCCACGTCCGCCGACGCGCGCTCGCGCATGGCGGCGAGCTCGGTTTGCAGCCGCTGCTCCTGATCGCGACGCAGCGCGTCCGCCTGCTGGCGCGCCTCCTCGATGATGCGGGCCGACTCGTTGCGGGCATCGGAGAGCTGGGCCCGGTACTCCTCGAGCACGTGCTCAGCCTCGGTCTTGGCGCCGTCGGCGGCGTTGAGGTCGTCGCGGATGCGTTCCGTCCTCGTCTCGAGGGCCTTCTTCAGGCCGGGCCACGCGAACTTCCACAGCAGCACGAAGAGCACGACGAACGAGATCGTGCCCCAGATGAGCTCGTTCTTCGCCGGCAGGATCGGACTCGGCGCCTTTTGGCAGTCGTCGATCTTGCTGTTCGAGTTCTCGAGGATCTCGATGCACTCCACGTTGGCCTCGGGCAGGTGTCCGGTCGACGCGGTCGACTCGGTCGGCTGCTCCTGTGCCGACGCGACGCTCGGTACGAACAGCACCGCGCCAGCCGCAAGCAACACCGCGGCAAGCAGCATTCGCATGCGCATGGGAACTCCTATCCCGTGATGATGAAGGCGAGCACGAACCCGAAGAGCGCGAGCGCTTCGGTGAACGCGATGCCGAGGAACATGGTGGTGCGCACCATTCCGGCCGACTCCGGCTGCCGCGACATCGACGAGATGGCGTTGCCGACGACGAGACCGATACCGATGCCGGGGCCGATGGCGGCGCCGCCGTAGACGATGCCTCGGCCGATGGCCGTGAGGCCGGGCGTGATGTCCGGCGTCGACTGCGCCGCTTGGGCAAGGACACTAAGCACGTGGATCTCCTTTGTCAGTGCTCGGGGTGCATTGACTGGCCGAGATAGACGGCAGTCAAGATCGTGAAGATGAATGCCTGCAGGAACGAGACCAGCACCTCGAACCCGGTCAGCGCGATGAGCAGGAAGCCGGAGAACGGCAGGATCACGATCTGCCACTGAATCGCCCAGAGCGCCGAGCAGATGATGGCGAACGTGATGAGGAGCAGATGGCCGGCGAACATGTTGGCGAACAGCCGGACGCACAGCGACAGCGGCTTCGTGATGAACAGCGTGATCAGTTCGATGAAGATCAGAAGCGGCAGGATCGCCTTCGGAACTCCTGGCGGCACGAGCGACGACTTGAGATAGCCGCCGAGCCCTTGCCGTTTGATGCCGACGACGTGGTACATGACGTACACGAGCAGCGCCATGAACATCGGCAGCGCGATGCGCGCGTTCACCGGGAGCTGCGCGACGGGGATGATCTCCCAGATGTTGCAGACGAAGATGAAGCTGAACATCATCAGCAACAAGGGCGTGTAGAACAGACCGTCCTCACCCATCGTCTGCAAGATGATGCCGTTGCGTACGAAGTCGACCGTCGACTCGGCGACGTTCTGCACACCCACGGGCACGAGTCGCGGACGTCGGATCGCGAGCATGAAGAACGCGAACACGACGATGACCGACGCCCACATCAACAGGACGACCTTGTTGACCCCGAGCCATTCGCCGCCGAAGATGATCGGCCATTCGACGGCGTGGCTGATCGGCGGGAACTCGAGAGCGAGGATCGACGGCATCACGCGCCTTTCTGCGGAGGCTTGAGACCCGGATAGGCGAGGTTGGCGCCCACGTAACGGGTCTCCCAGACGAGCAGGGTGAGGTGGGTCACGAGGATGGCCACGGCGAGTGCCGTGAGATCGACCCACGCGCTGCCCTTCACCGCCACGACCACCGCGGTGACGAGCATCATGCGGACGAGGAAGCCGCCGAGCGCCGCGCCCATGAGAAGGGTCGGTGAAACCCGAGCCGCCCAGGCGAGCGAGATCGACGACAGCAACAGGTTGACGACGACCACGGCCACCGCGAGCAGCGCCGACCAGGCGCCTCGCGATCCCCAGATCAGCCAGCTCAGCAAGACGACGACCGGCGCGAACGGCACGGCGTGCTTGAGCATGTCGAGGGCGAGCTGGGTCTCGACCGCGTCGTCGACGCGCTCGCTCACGGTCCCGTCTCCGGCCCACGCCCCGGGAGCTGGTCCTCGTGACGCTTCATCTCGACTCCGTAGGCCACGTACAGCTTCCAGAACTCGTACCCCATCACCAGTGCGAACAGCAGGAACATGAACAGCGGACGGGTGCCGAGCCAGCCATCGAGCAACCAGCCGAAGAAGCCGAAGATGACCGGCGTCACGACCAGCTCGAAAGCGCGGGTCAAAGACTCACCGAACCCGCTGTTCAGTTCGCGTCGCTCGTTGAGGCCCATGTCGGCGTCCCCGTCCAGACCTTGTGAATACTTTCGCAATCTAGAATACCCGGTTTCGGCCATGCAAATTCCATCTGCAGCGGCGACGAAAACTGCTGGCAGACGGGCTTCGGAGCCGGGTGACGGCGGACGACCCTAGTGGTGGGCTTCGGCGGCCGCCAAGGAGTCGCCGGCTGCGGCGTCCGCACCCGTGCCGTTCGGACTTCCGGCCTCATCGCCCGCCGCCCCCGCAGTGCCGTCGGTCCCGTCCGTCTCGCCCGACTCGTCGCCGTTGGCGCGGGCCTGGCGCAGCCCCGGGTGGAACACCGTGAACAGGAGCAGGCCGAGCGACGCGATGCCGATCGGCACTACCGCGTCGCCCCGTCCCGTGAACGTCGGGTACAGCACGAGGCCCGACAGCAGTGCTGTCCACGTCCAGAGGATGAGCACGCTGCGGCGTTGGCCGTGCCCGAGGCGCATCAACCGGTGGTGCAGGTGCTCCTTGTCCGCCGTGGCGAGACCGGAACGGTGCGTGGCCCGACGGACGATCGCGAACGCGGTGTCGACGATCGGCACACCGAGGATCACGAGTGGGATGAACAGCGGGGCGAAGAAGAAGAACGACTGCCCGCTGAAGGCGGTGTCCGTCGATCCGCCGACGGCGATGGTCGACGCGGCCATGAGGAGGCCGAGGAGCAACGCGCCGCAGTCGCCCATGATGATCTTCGCGGGGTGGAAGTTCCACGGGAGGAAGCCGAGGCACACCGCCGCGGTGACGATCGCCAGCAGTGGTCCGATGTTGCCTGGGGCGAGAACGCCGACGTGGTCGAGTCGTGCGCCGTAGAGGAAGAAGGAGCCGGCGGCGATCGCGGTGATGCCCGCTGCGAGACCGTCGAGTCCGTCGATGAAGTTGATGGCGTTCGCCATCCCCACGACCCACAGCACCGTGACGAACGCCGACAGATCTGGCGTCAACGAGAAAATACCGAGGAACGGGACCCGGAAGAAGATCGTGCTCACGCCCGCGAGCGAGAGCACGCTCCCGGCCAGCACCATCCCTGCGAGCTTGGCGGGAGCCGACACGCCCGCACCCCGCACCTTGCGCAACTCGTCGATCAGCCCGGTGGTGAAGATCACGATCGCGCTGATGACGACGCCGAACGCGGCGGAGCTCGACGCGAACACGTCGTCGAACGCGCCGAGGAGGCTGGCGACGCCCATGCCGACGAGCACGCCGGCCAGCATCGCCACCCCGCCGATGTTCGGGATCGGCTTCTTGTGCACGGCACGCTGGCTCGGCGGGACGAGGATGCCGCGCTTGATCGACACCTTCCGCACGAGCGGTGTCAGGCACAACGTCGTCAGGAACGAGACGCCGAAGACGATGGCGTACGCCTCGGTCACGCGACCGCTACCCAACTTCGGGTCGCCGTGGCCCCTATAGGGGCCACGGCGCACCAACATTCGGTCACGGGTAGGGGGTGAAACGAGAGCAGAGGTCGAGGACCTCGTCGCGGACGGCGGCCAGTTCGGCCTCGTCCTCCCGTCCGACGAGGACGCGGTGGATGAGCGAGCCGATGGTCGCCATCTCCGACTCCTTCATGCCTTGCGTGGTGGTGGCGGGCGTGCCGATCCGCAGGCCGCTCGTGATGTAGGGAGGACGGGGGTCGTCGGGGACCGTGTTCTCGTTCAGGCTGATACCGGCCTTGTCCAGCGCGACGCGGGCCTTCTTGCCCGACAGGTCCGCATCGAAGGTCCGCAGGTCGACGAGCATGAGGTGGTTGTCGGTGCCACCGCTCACGAGACGTAGACCCTGCTCCGCCAGAGCCCGGGCGAGCGCGTCGGCGTTGCGGACGATCTGCGCCGCGTACTCCTTGAACTCGGGTTGCGCGGCCTCGTAGAAGGCCACGGCCTTCGCTGCGATCACGTGATCGAGTGGACCGCCTTGCAACCCCGGGAACACCGATTTGTCGACGGTCTCTGCGAGCGCGGAGGTGGACAGGATGCAACCGGCTCGCGGACCGCGCAGCGTCTTGTGCGTCGTGAACGTCACGATGTCGGCGCCGTGCTCGACGGGATTCGGATGTTGTCCGCCCGCGATCAACCCTGCGACATGCGCTGCGTCGAACATGAAAAGGGCGCCGATCTCGTCGGCGATCTCGCGGAACGGGCGCGGGTCGATGATGCGCGGGTACGCAGTCGCCCCGGCGACGATGAGCTTCGGCCGCTCACGCCGCGCGACGTCGCGCACTTCGTCGAAGTCGATTCGCTCATCCGACTGCGTCACTCCGTAGGCGACGAACCGGAAGAGCTTGCCGCTGGCATTGACCGGCGAGCCGTGCGTGAGGTGGCCGCCCTGGTCGAGGCGCATGCCGAGCACGGTGTCGCCGGGTTGGAGCAGCGAGAGGTACACGGCCATGTTGGCGTTGGCGCCCGAATGCGGCTGGACGTTGGCGTGCTGCGCGCCGAAGAGCGACCTGGCGCGTTCGCGAGCGAGCTCTTCGACCTGATCGATCATTTCGTTGCCGCCGTAGTACCGCTTGCCCGGGTAGCCCTCGCTGTACTTGTTGGTGAGGACAGATCCCGTCGCCTCGAGCACGGCAGGCGAGGTGAAGTTCTCGGAGGCGATCAACTGCAGCGTGGTGTTCTGCCGCTCCACCTCCCGCTCGATGATCGAGAACAGCTCGTTGTCTCGTTCAGTCGGCCAGTGTGATTCGTTCATGTCGTGCGTTCCTCTTCTTCGATCGCCGCGACCTGCGCGAGTCGCCGCTCGTGGCGTCCGCCGTCGAAAGGTGTCTCGAGCCAGAGCTTCAGGATCTCGTCGGCGAGACCGGGCGCCACGATCCGTCCGCCCATCGAGAGGACGTTCGCGTCGTTGTGGGCGCGCGACAGCCGCGCGGTGAACAGGTCGTTGCAGAGTGCAGCCCGTGCGCCGCGCACCTTGTTGGCCGCGATCTGCTCGCCTTGGCCGCTGCCTCCGAGCACGATGCCGCGATCGGCGTCCCCGCGGACCACCGAGCGTGCGACTTCGGCGCACACGATCGGATAGTCGACCGGCTCCTCGTTGTGGGTGCCGTGATCGTCGACATCGTGGCCGATCTCTTTCAGGACGCCGATCAGGTGCTGCTTCAACTCGAAGCCGGCGTGGTCGGACCCGATGGCGACGCGGAGCATTGCTGAGGACTCGTCGATGCAGCGATTGTAGGCAGCCTCCAGGCCCCGCCTACCGTTGCTTCGTGCCGTCCCTTCGTGGTCTCGATCCCCGCACGCCGGTCATCGTCGGTACGGGACAACGCAACCAGCGCACCGACAACGGTGATCCGTCGCTCGAGCCGGTCGACCTGATCGTCGAAGCAGCTCGAGCCGCTGCCGACGACGCCGGGAGCGCGTCGATCGTGTCCGCCGTCGATTCCGTCCGAATCATCTCCATGCTGTCCTGGCGCTACCGGGATCCGGGAGCATTGGTGGCGGAACGGTTGGGCGCCGCGGTCCGCCACACGGCCGTGACGCAGCCCGGCGGGAACATGTCCCAGTCGCTGGTCAGTCGCACGGCGCGCGACATCGCCGCCGGAGCGGCAGACGTCGTGCTGATCGGCGGCGCCGAGGCATGGCGAACGCGGATGTCGTTCCGCTCGACCGGGGCTCGACCGGCTTGGACGGTTCAGGACGATTCGGTACCCGAGGCGGAAGTCATCGGCGGCGCGTTCGACATGATGCATCCAGCCGAGATGGCGCGCGGGATTGCCATGCCCGTGCAGCTGTACCCGATGTTCGAGCAAGCGCTACGCATCGCTGCCGGACGGTCGATCGACGATCATCTCGTCCGCATCTCGGAGTTGTGGGCGCGATTCAGTGACGTGGCGGCCACCAATCCGAACGCGTGGATCCAGCGTGCGTACACGCCGGAGGAGATCCGCACGGCCGGTCCGGACAACCGTTGGATCGGTTTCCCGTATCCGAAGCTCATGAACTCGAACAACATGGTCGAGCAGAGTGCCGTGCTGCTCATGTGCTCGGTCGCTACGGCCGAGCGGCTCGGCGTTCCCGGTGATCGTTGGGTGTTCCCGCACAGCGGAACCGACGCGCACGACACCTCGGCGGTGTCGACGCGCGGTGACCTGCACTCGTCCCCTGCCATCCGGGCCGCGGGTCGCCGAGCCCTCGAGCTCGCGAGCATCGGGATCGACGATGTCGCGCACGTCGATCTGTACTCGTGCTTCCCGTCGGCAGTCCAGATCGCGGCGCAGGAGCTGGGGCTGGCCATCGACGACCCGTCACGCCCCTTGACCGTGACGGGAGGCTTGTCCTTCGCGGGTGGACCTTGGAACAACTACGTCACGCATTCCATCGCGACGATTACGAACCGGCTGCGGGCCGACCCCGGTGCCTACGGCATGTGCACCGCCAACGGCGGCTTCGTCACGAAGCACGCCATCGGGATCTACTCGAGCGAGCCGCCCGCCGACGGTTTCAAGTGGGCCGACGCGCAAGCGGGAGCCGACGCAGCGACCTCACCGCGTGACGTCGCGGACGAGTACGACGGTCCGGTCAACGTCGAGACGTGGACCGTCATGCACAACCGCGACGGTGATCCCGAGAACGGTCTTGCCGCCGTGCTCTTGCCCGACGGCCGCCGTGCGTGGGGCACGACCCAGGATCAGGAGGTCCTCAAGCGGATGACCGTCGAGGAGTTCGCCGGTCGCGACGCGCACTTGTCGACGGACGGCACGCTCACGTTCTGAGGCGATCGTTTGGGCGTCCGGTCATCGAGCGGATGACGCAACCACCAAACGTCGCAACGAGCGACGGTGTCAGGCGAGGTCGACGTTGCGGAGGCGCTCGCTCAGCTTGGCCATGATCGCCCGGTTCGCCTTCGGCATCTCGTCGAGCAACGTGCGGAACTGCTTCGCGTCGAGGGCGAGCAGCTTCATGGGCGTGAGGGCGCGGACGGTGCCGGACCGCGGACGGTTGTCGATGAGTGCCATCTCGCCGATGGGCTCGCCCGGCCCGATCGTGCCCTTGCGTTCGCCACCGACCTCGAAGGAGGCCTCGCCTTCCACGACGATGTAGCACTCCTGGCCTGGCTTGCCTTGCTCGGTCAGGACGGCACCTTCTTCCGCCTGGACCTCCTCGACCAGTTCGGCAATCCGGTGGAGCTCGGCCTGGCTGAAGCCTTCGAACAACTCGACGTGGGCGAGCCGCTCAGCTCCGTCGTCGATCTTCTTGCGGAACGGCATCGATTCGTCTCCCCTTGCGAGATGTGGTCACCGTAGCGCGGCGCCCAGGACCTGCTCTCGGCGGACCGCTCCTTCACGCAACAGCGGCAAAGTCGGATCGGTGGCGTCGACCACGGTCGAAGCGATCCCGTCACACGATCCGCCGTCGATGACCACGGCGACCTCCCCGGTCAGTGAGCGGGCCGCATCGATGGCCGTCGCCGCCGTCGGCTGGCCGTGGCGATTGGCGCTGGTGACGGCGAGCGGTCCCACCCGCTCGGCCAGGGCGCGCACGAAGCCGTTCGCGGGGCAGCGGACGCCGACCGTGTCCCGCCCGCTGCCCTCCCGAGCGGCCAGCACCAGCGTCAACGGACCCGGCCAGAACGCCTCGATCAGTCGTTCCGCCGCGGCCGGCACCGATGCGGCGAGGGCGGACACCTGCTCACTCGATGCGACGAGCAGGGCGATCGGCATCGACTCGGGCCGGTCCTTCAAGGCGTAGAGCTCGTCGATCGCGCGCGACGAGTCGGGCAAGGCCGCGAGGCCGTACACCGTGTCGGTCGGCAGGACGATGACGCGCTCGGCTCGCAACGCCTGTTCGGCCATGTCGAGCGCTCGGGCGGCGTCGGCGCGGACCGATTCGTGCACCTCCACAGGTTGGCATCGGCTCGACCGCTCAATGATCCGCTCCGGATGCCGATGGGATCGCCACGAATCCGAACGGAAAAGGGCTCATGGGGCAGATCAACCTGCGTTGCCAGTACTGCGGCGCAAAGAACACCGACGACATGGCCGAGCGCTGCCGCATCTGTAGCGGAGTCCTGCCCGGCGCTGCTGTCCGACGCCGGAACGCGACCCAGGCGGGCGCCACGTTCACGACCTTGGTCGAAGGCGAGTTGGAGACCTGGCGCCTCTACAAGGAGGGCTCTCCGGTACCCGGTGAGGGCATCACACCGAAGCCGGCACCTGCTTCCTACACGGACCCGGTGCCCCAGACCGAGCCCGCGAAGCGCGGCGTGCGCCGGTTGTTCCGGTCCTAGACGCCCCGGTCCCTACAGCCGGGCCACGAGCACGCGGGGCCGTCCCGTGAGGTCGGGCTCGACGTCGACTGACCCGAAACCGGCATCGCTCGCGAGCGAACAGGCCGAATAGCCCTGCGTCTCGCCGATCTCGAGCACCAGCGCGCCCGGCCGGCGCAGCCACACCGGCGCGTCCCGCACGATGCGTTCGATGGCCTCGAGCCCGGTCGGTCCGGCAATCAACGCATCCGTCGGTTCCCACTCGGACACCTCGGGCGGAAGGAGGTCGCCCTCTGCGACGTACGGCGGGTTGCTGACGACGACCTCGATCGCACCTTGCAGGTCGGGGGGCAGCGCCTCGAACCACCGGCCCGCGACGACGCGCACGCGGGCCGCGGCACGCCCGAGTCCCGCCAGGTTGGCCGTTGCCACCGCCAACGCGGCGGCCGATGCATCCGTGGCCCAGACCGACAGCGAGGATCGCTCCATGGCCAGCGACATCGCGATGACACCCGACCCCGTTCCGAGATCCACCACCGTCGAGGCCGAGAGCTCGTCCACCACACGCAACGCGTGCTCGACGACCACTTCGGTCTCCGGCCGAGGGATGAGCACCCGAGCATCGACGTGGACGTCGAGCGTGCGGAATCCCCACCGTCCGAGCACGTACTGCAGCGGCTCACCCGCGGCGCGCCGCTCGACCATGTCCTGGAAGCGCGTGTGCGCCAGCGCGGTCGCGTCACTGTCGAGGTGCAACACGAGCTCCGCGCCCTCGCGCCCGGTCGCCTCCTCGACGATGCGGCGCGCCTCCATCCGGTCACCGAGCCGGTCGGCCGCCTCCTCGAGCAGCCGGCGCCAGCTGATGTCCTCAGACAACCGAGTCGGAGAGCCGGCGCGCCTGCTCGTCGTGGACCAGCGCGTCGGAGACCTCGTCGAGGTCGCCGGCCAGCACCGTGTCGAGCTTCTGCACTGTGAGGCCGATGCGATGGTCGGTGATGCGGTTCTGCTTGTAGTTGTACGTGCGGATCTTCTCGCTGCGCCCTCCGCCGCCGACCTGGCCCCGACGGGCTTCGGACGCCTCCGCCTCCTGACGGTCCTGCTCGAGCTTGAGCAGACGGGCGCGCAGCACCTGCATCGCCTTGGCGCGGTTCTGGATCTGGCTCTTCTCGTCCTGCATGGCGACGACGAGGCCGGTCGGCTTGTGGGTCACGCGCACGGCCGAGTCGGTCGTGTTCACCGATTGCCCGCCTGGGCCCGAGGACCGGTAGACGTCGACTTGCAGGTCGCGCTCGTCGATGTCGACGTCGACCTCCTCGGCTTCGGGGAGCACCATGACGGTGGCCGACGAGGTGTGGACTCGTCCCTGGGACTCGGTGACGGGAACGCGTTGCACCCGATGAGGACCAGCCTCATGTTTCATGCGCGTCCACACGCCATCTCCCGACAGCAGGAACGTGATCTCGTTGTAGCCACCCTTTGCCGACAGGTCGGAGCCGAGCACTTCGAGCTTCCATCCCATCCGCTGGGCGAAGCCCTGGTACATCTGGAAGAGGTCGCGCGCGAACAGGTTGGCCTCTTCGCCGCCCTCGGCGCCTCGGATCTCGACGATGACGTTGCGATCGTCGTTGGGATCCTTCGGAAGCAGCAGCAGCTTGAGCTCGGCGTCGAGACGATCGATTTCCGCGGACGCGGACTCGACTTCGGCACGCGCGAACTCGCGATCGTCGCCCGACGAGTCCGACAGCATCTGTCTCGCGGCCTCGAGATCGTCGGTGCGCGACCGGAGCTCGCGGGCTCGCGACACGATCGCTTCGAGCTCTTTGTGCCGTCTGGCCAGCCCGGCGTACCGGGCTTGGTCGCCGAACACGTCCGGGTCGGCCAGGCGCGCCTCGACGTCGGCGAACTCGGATTCCAGTCCGGTCAGGCGCTCCAACACCGCTCGAAGGCTACAAACGCCAATCGCCGGTCACGGTCGTTATCTCGGCGGGCGATTGCAACCGGGCGGCAAGGGCACGCGTAACCGGGTGGTCGTCCCGCTCGGGGACGACGAGCACGAGGTGCGCGTCGCGATCGAGCCCGAGGCGGGCTTCCGCGGCGGCGGGTACGAGGTCGAGGTCGATGCCCACCGAGCACACCACCACGACACCGTCGGCCGTCGCCGCGGCAATGTCACGTTCACGCAGACCGCGACGCGGCCGAGGCAACGGTGCAGCGTCGACGCGATCGAGCCCGACCCGGCTCGGCTCGCCGCGAATCGTCCACCGCAGCCACCGCTCGGGAACGAGCTGATTGAGCGGATGGCGAGGCGCGCCCGGTCGCCGCTTGTCCTGCACGATGCTGAGCACCCGGCGAAGCGCGGCCTCGGGCGCGAGGTCCCCGTGGACCATCGCGGTCAGCTCCCGGTCCGCTTCGCCGACGCCGACGTCGAGCCGCCCGTTCGAGATACGAGCCACTTCGAGCCCGCGCAGCTCACCGGCGACGTGACCGTGCTCGACCACGACGTCGAGCCCCGCGTCCACGAGGAGAGCCACCAGTCGTGGTTCGTCCGCCGACGGCTCCGCCGGCGTCACCACCTCTGCTTCGGCAGGATGCAAGTCAGTGCCCCGCAGCCACCACACCGCAGGCGCATCGACGAACAGCGCCGCTCGGCGGGCGAGCAGCCCGGCGTCGCGCTCGACGAGGAGATGCAGCTCGTCGATGTGGTGTCGTCGGGACCAGGCAAGGGCGTGGCCGAGCGCTCGGGGGGTGTCGTCGTCGACATAGACCCACGCCGTGGATCCGGCGATGCGCGCCGCACCCCCGGGGAAGGTCTCGGAGACGCTCTGCTCGACGCCGAAGTGCCGGGCGACGAGCGCGCCGAGCCGGACGTCGAGAAGGGCTGAGGCGCGGTCGGGATCGAACGGGGTGTCGACGGCGGTTACGACGACTTCTTGCGCCGGCCGTACCGGCGCTCGAACCGGTCGATGCGGCCGCCGGAGTCAACGAGCTTCTGCTTGCCCGTGTAGAAGGGATGGCACTCGCTGCACAGCTCGACGTGCATGTCGCCCTTCGTCGACCGCGTGGTGAAGGTGTTGCCGCACGAGCAACGCACCTCGGTCACCACGTACTTCGGATGGATGTCGGCCTTCATAGGGTCTCCTGAATCTCGACACGAACTCGCTCCCCTGCGGGTCGCTCGTACGTGCTGTCGGCTCGTCGCTGGCGCTTCCCCTCGCCGACCTTGCCCGGGCGTGAAGGATAACCCCTCACCCTGAAATTGAGGGCGCCTTGGCCACCTCGGCCAGGAACTCGTCGTTGGACTTGAACGTCTTCATCCGGTCGATCAGCAGCTCGAGGCCGGCGCCGGTGTTGCCGCCGCCTTCGCCGCCCGAGAGCCCTGAGAGCACCCGGCGCAGCTTCCACACCATGTTGAGCTGGTTCCGCGGGAACAGCAGCTCCTCGTGGCGGGTCGACGACGCGTCAACGTCGATGGCGGGGTAAATCCGTCGCTCGGACAGCTTGCGGTCGAGCCGCAGCTCCATGTTGCCGGTGCCCTTGAACTCTTCGAAGATGTGCTCGTCCATCCGGCTCCCGGTCTCGACCAGCGCGGAGGCCAGGATCGTGAGCGAGCCGCCCTCTTCGATGTTGCGGGCCGCGCCGAAGAACTTCTTGGGCGGGTACAGCGCGCCGGCATCGATACCACCGGACATGATCCGGCCGCTCGCAGGCGCCGCGAGGTTGTAGGCACGGGCGAGCCGCGTGATGCCATCGAGGATGATCACGACGTCCTCGCCCATCTCCACCATGCGCTTGGCCCGCTCGATGGTGAGCTCGGCGACCACGGTGTGCTCGTCGGACGGCCGGTCAAATGTCGAAGCCGCGACCTCACCCCGCAACAGCCACCGTTTCATGTCGGTGACCTCTTCCGGCCGCTCGTCGACGAGCAACACGATGAGCTTCACTTCAGGGCTGTTGACCTCGACCGCGCGGGCGATGTTCTTCATGATCGTCGTCTTGCCCGCCTTCGGCGGTGACACGATCAGTCCGCGCTGACCCTTTCCGATCGGCGCGATCAAATCGATGATGCGGTTGGTCATGTTCGACGGGTCGTCGGCCAGCTCCATCTTGAGCTTGTCGTCCGGGAACAGTGGTGTGAGGTCCTCGAACTTGCGGCGGTTGCGCGCCTGTTCGGGATCCATCTCGTTCACCGAGTCGATGCGCAGCAGCGCCGGGTTCTTCTCGTTGCGCGACGCCGGCCGGCTCGCGCCCTTCAAGTAGTCGCCCTTGCGCAGGCCGAACTGGCGCGCCTGCTTGACCGAGACGTACACGTCGTCCTTCGACGGCAGGAAACCCTTCAGTCGGAGGAAGCCGTAGCCCTCGTCGCGCAAGTCGAGGTATCCCTCGACCTCGACGGGCTCGCCGATGAACGGTTCCTCGGCCTGCCCCGGACGGTCGCGATCACGATCGCGGTCGCGTCCTCTACGACGCCGGCGGCGGTTGGCGGGCTCGCCGTCGTCGCGCGCCGCCTGACCTTGTTGACCTTGCTGCCCCTGCTGACCTTGCTGCCCCTGCTGACCGCCCTGGTCCTCGTGACCTGATTGGACCTGGCGCGCCTGGTCCTGCTGCGGACGATCCTGGGACACCGGACTGGGCGCCGCAGGGCTCGGCTCGGCTGGCTCTGCGCCGACCGCGCGCTCCCACTCAGCCGGAGGTTCCGAGTCGAGGGATGGAGCCTGGAGGTTCGAGTCGGCGTCGGGCTCGGCCGCGGTGGCAGGTGCAGGCATCCACGCCGCGACGCGATCCGGGTCGTCACCGTTCGCGTGCAGGCCGTCCGGTGCCGGAGAAGGCGGCATCGGCGACGGTGTCGGCGACGCGCCCGCGAGCTCGAGGACGAGGTCGACGAGGTCGGCCTTCTTGGCTCGAGAGCCCGCCTTGCCTCCCATCGCTTCGACGATGGCAGCGAGTTCGCTGCGATCTTTCTGCTCCAGCTTCGAGCGTGAGAGTGCAGTCGCCTCGACGCTCATGTTGCACCTCGTTTCTGAGGGGTCAGCCGTTCGCTTCACGCAACGGCCAGGACACCGACGCAGTTCACGCGTACGGTGAAGTTCCCGCGGGCCTCCAGCGGTCGTGCACAGGACTGTCCACCGGAGAATGTTTCGCTGCGCCGTCTCGCTCATGTGAGCGGTTGGCGCGAGCCACATGCTAGCGACCGCTCGCCGAGACCGGCAACAACCGCTCTGCGCCGTCGTCGTTTATCCGACCGGCGTCCTCGGGCGCGTCGGCCAGACTGGATCATGTGGGGGCAGTTCTGGAAGCGCGCGGCCTGCGCAAGAAGTTCAAGGACATTCAGGCTGTCGACGGCGTCGACGTCGTCGTCGGCGCCGGCGAACGCGTCGCGCTCCTCGGTCCGAATGGGGCGGGCAAGACGACGACGCTGCTGATGCTGCTCGGCGCGGTCATGCCCGACGAGGGCCAGATCGAGATCGCGGGTCACCGGCTGCCGAAGGAACGGTCGGCCGCCATGGCAGAGGTCGGCTTCGTCGCTGGTTACCTGCCGCTCCCCGACCGCCTGCGTGTGCGCGAGGCGCTGTCGGTGTTCGCCGGCTTCTACGGCCTCAAGCGCCGAACCGCCAAGGAAGCCGTCGACCGCGGCCTCGCCCGATTCCGTATCGCAGGCCTCGCCGACCGCATGTGCATGGAGCTCTCGTCGGGACAGCGCACGCTGGTGGGCATCGTCAAGGCTTCGATGCACAATCCCCGGCTGCTCGTACTCGACGAACCGACTGCTTCACTCGATCCGGATGTCGCGCACCGCGTCCGCACCGGCCTGTTGGACATCTGCGCGAATGACGGCACCGCGATCCTCGTCACGAGTCACAACATGCTCGAGGTCGAGCGCTTGTGCGAGCGCGTCGTGTTCATCGCGGGTGGCCACATCGTCGCCGACGGGACGCCCGACGACGTCGCCGCCATGTTCGGTCATGGTGATCTCGAGTCCGTGTTCCTTCAGCTTGCCGGTACCGACATGGAGCCGGAGGAATAGGCGAGCGAGATGAGTTGGCTACGGATCATGACGGTCGTGCGGCGGCATTGGTACGTGCTGTGGCGAAGCCCGAACCGGTGGTTCGACATCGCCGTGTGGCCGCTGTTCGACGTGTTGCTGTTCGGATCGCTCGGCGCGTTCGTCGCGCAGGAGAACGACGCGTCACGCGCTGCCGCGCCCTATCTGCTCGCCGGCATCATGCTCTTCCACGTCCTGTTCCAGTGCCAGATCGCAGTGACGACCGGCTTCATGGAGGAGACGTGGTCGCGCAACCTGCTCAACATCATGACGACACCGATCACCGAAGGTGAGTACGCAGCCGGATTGGTCGTCTACGCGTTCATGAAGCTGGTGCTGGCGATGGGGACCATCTCGCTGGTCGCACTGATCACGTATCAGTTCAACCTCGGCAGCATCGGATGGGGGCTCGTGCCGATCATCGGTGTGCTGCTGCTCGTCGGATGGGCGCTGTCCCTGTTCGTGATCGGTTTGATCCTGCGCTACGGCCAGTCAGCCGAGATCCTGGCGTGGGGAACCAACTTCGTCATGCTCGCGCTCTCGGGTGTGTTCAATCCGATCTCCGCATTGCCCGCGGCCGTGCAACCGATCGCCCGCATCCTCCCGACGACGTTCGCGTTCTCGGCCATGCGCACCCTGCTCGACGGCAACCCCGTGCCGTGGGATGACGTGTGGTGGGGCTTCGTCGGGGCCATCGTGTTCTGCGCGCTGGGGTACTGGTTCATCGTCCACATGCTCGACACGTTCCGCCGCCGCGGCTACGTGACCCGCTTCAGTTGATGCAAGGAGACGCCCGGGCGTTTCACTACCCGTGGGGTCGTCAGACGCCCGGGCGTTGTGTCAGGTCGACCAGGCGGCCCATCAACTCGTGGCCGGGCACCGCGGCGGCCGGCGCAGTCGCGGGTTCCGAGTAGACACCCCCCGGCCCGTCGACCCGGGAGTCGAACAGGAGGTACGGCACCGAGTCGGTCGTGTGCGTCTTCAACCGAACGGGCGTCGGATGGTCGGGAAGCAGCAGCATCCTCCACGGGCCGAGTGCGTCGAGGCCGGCGACCAGCCCGGCGAGAATGCGAGCGTCCCAGTTCTCGAGGGCCTTGATCTTCTCGTCGAGGTTGCCGGCGTGACCCGCCTCGTCCGTGGCCTCGACGTGGACGAGGAACAGATCCGTGTCGGACGACAGCGCCCGCAATGCCGCGTCGCGTTTGCCTTCGTAGTTGGTGTCGAACCAGCCCGTCGCACCGTCGACCTCGATGACGTCCATGCCGGTGAGCACGCCGAGTCCCCGAACGAGATCGACCGCCGTGCAGAGACCGGCATGCAGTCCGTAGCGGTCGCGGAACGACGGTATCTCGGGCTGGAAGCCCTGCCCCCAGAGCCACACCTGATTGGCGGCGAGATCGAACCGGGCCAGCACTTCGCGTGACGCGTGCATCAACGTCTGCAACTTCGATGCCGCCGGTCCTTCCGGCCACACCGCGGGTTTGTCGGACAGGTCGTGCGGCGGCGTGCACTCCGCCTCGGCCCACTCGGCCGGTGCGACGACGATGTGCCGGTACTGCACGCCCGGCTGGAACGACACGCCGTCACCCCCGAGCTCCTCGTTGAGCGCGGTGATCACCGCGGCGGCGTCCTCCGACGTCGGATGGCCGCCGGCAAAGTCGACCATCGTGCCGTCGTCGCCGATCGTCACGAGATTGCAGCGGTACGCGACCTGGTCTGGACGCAGCCGCAATCCGAGCGCGGCCGCCTCGATCGGCGCGCGTCCCGTGTGGAACGCGGTCGGGTCGTAGCCCAGGATCGACATGTTGCCGACGTCCGACCCCGGAGCCAGGCCCGGCGGGATGACGGCCGCCCGGCCGACCTCCGCTCGCGCCGCGAGCCGCGCCAGCACCGGCATCGACGCTGCCTCGAGCGGCGTGCGTCCCCCGAGCGCGTCGATCGGCTCGTCCGCACAGCCGTCGGGAACGCAGACCACGTACTTCATCAGCCGACAGTGTGCCCGCCGTGCGAGCATGGTGTTTTGCGAATGTTGGTGCGCCGTGGCCCCCATGAGGGCCACGGCGACCCGGAGTTAGACCAGAGATCGGGGGACTTGGATGCCGTACGCCGAGGGACGCGTCTACTACGACGCCGACAGCCACCTGATGGAGACGAGCGGTTGGCTCGTCGAGTACGCGGACCCCGACATCCGCGACCGCATCCGTCCCCTCTACCTGGGCGGCGCCGGGAAGCTCGCGGACGAAGCGGTCCGGGATGCGGACCGGCGCAGGACCGGCGAGGTCACGCTGGACGACATCGAATCGGGATTGCTGACGCGGAAGGGCTGGAGCGCGTACGGCGCGTTCGATCACGACGAGCGCAGCCGTGCGCTCGACTTGCTGGGCTTCGACAAGCAGCTCGTGTTCTCGACGTTCGCGCCGACACAGTTCCTCGACGACGACTTCGAACTCCTCTACGGCGGCACGCGCGCGCACAACCGGGCGATGGCCGACTTCTGCCATCACGACGACCGACTGATCGCGGTCGGCTTCGTGCCGCTGCAGGACGCGGATCGGGCCGTGAACGCGGTCGAGGAGGCCTTGGCGTTCGGCTGCGGTGCCATCCTCGTTCCCTCGCATCCGCCCCGAACGCACTCGCCGACGCATCCGGACCTCGACGGCGTGTGGGCACGACTTCAGGACGCGGACGTGCCGCTCGTGTTGCACGTCGGTGGCGGCGGTCGGCCCTTGCGCCCGAGCTTCCACGAGAACGGCCGGCCGAAGCCGACCGACTTCCTCGGCGGTGGCGAGAACGTCCGGTCGAAGGACTACATGGTCCTGCACAACCCGCCGGAGATGTTCGTCGCGGCAATGGTTCTCGACGGTGTGTTCGAGAAGTTCCCTCGCCTGATGTGCGGTGTCATCGAACAGGGTGCGCTGTGGGTCCCGGCATTGCTGCGGCGCATCGACATCGCGCAGGGCACGTTCAAGAAGAGCGAGCCGCTGCTCGCGGAGTTGCCGATGCTCGCATCGGACTACATCCGCCGTCAGGTGCGGATGACGCCGTTCCCGACCGAGCCGGTGGGCTGGCTCATCGAACAAGCGGGTGAGGAGCTGTTCCTGTTCTCGTCGGACTACCCGCACCCGGAGGGGACGAAAGACCCGCTCGGCCGGTTCGAGGCGACGCTCGAAGGCACGGACGAAGCGGCACTCCGGCGGTTCTATTCGGGCAACTTCGCAGAGTTGTTCGCGCTCAGCGGGTGACCGCGGCGCGCACCGACGTCTCGACTGCAGCGAGGTCGTTGCCAACGAGGTCGTAGTGCTCGTCGCCTTCGAGCGCGGCCGCGAGACGTTCGGGAACCGGCGGCTCGACGCCGGTGGCCTCGGCCACTGCGTCGGGGAACTTCGCAGGATGCGCGGTCGACAGGCAGACAATCGATTCGGTCGGATCACGGCGGAGGCGCTCAGCGGCGCCGATCGCGACCGCGGTGTGCGGATCGACGAGATAGCCGTAGCGGTCCCACGTGGCGCGAATGACGTCGCGGGTCTCGTCGTCGTCGAGTCGCGCCGCTGCCAACAGCGGCTCCCGGGGTGCCTCGACCGAACCGAGCTCGCGGAAGCGCAGCATGAGCTCTGCGGTGCGCGGGCCGTCGCGGTCGAGCAGCTCGAACAGCAGGCGCTCGAGGTTCGACGACACCTGAATGTCCATCGCGGGGCTGATCGTCGGGACGACGTCCTCGGTGATCAAGGCGCCTGTCGCAATCCACCGCGTGATGATGTCGTTGCGATTCGAGCCGATGATGAACCGCTCGATCGGTGCGCCCATGCGACGCGCGTACCAACCGGAGAGCACGTTGCCGAAGTTCCCGGTCGGCACGGCGAACGTGCACTCGCGCCCGACCGCGATCTGACCGGTCACGTAGTACGGGGTCTGGGCCAGTATCCGGCCCCAGTTGATCGAGTTCATCGCACCGAGTTGCAGCTCCTCGCGAAAGCGCTCGTCGGCGAACATCGCCTTCACCAGATCCTGACAGTCGTCGAACGTCCCCTCGACCGCGAGGTTGTGCACGTTCGGCTCCTCGACCGTCGTCATCTGGCGGCGCTGCACATCGCTCACGCGTCCGGCCGGGTGCAGCACGACGATGTCGAGGTTGGTCCGCCCCACGCAGGCGGCAATCGCCGCCGATCCGGTGTCGCCGGAGGTGGCGACGACGATCGTGCGACGTTCGCCGCGGCGAGCCAGCGCGGCATCCATCAAGCGGCCGACGAGCTGCAACGCGAGGTCCTTGAAGGCCAGGGTCGGACCGTGCCAGAGCTCTTGCACCCACAGCCGGTCGTCGAGCTGGACGACCGGGCACACGTCGTCGTGGTCGAAGGTTGCATACGCCTCGGCGACAGTCGCCGGGTCGATGCCGGTCACCGTCGTCGCGACGTCGACGTAGGACGCCGGCACATCGCCGGCCAGCTTCGGCAGCGTCTCGGGGACGTACAGACCGCCGTCGCGCGCCAGGCCCTCGAGCACGGCGTCTTCGAAGTCGAGCTCCGGCGCCCGTCCGCGGGTACTGATGTACTTCGTCACGAGATCACTCTGAGCAGCGTGCCGACGCGATCGACCACGTCGAGGTCGCGCAGGTCGTGCAGCGTCGCTTGGACATCTGCTTCGCGAGCGGTGTGCGTGATGAAGATCAGTCGCGCTTCCTGGCCGAGCCCTTCTTGCTCCATGGCCCGGATCGACACGTCGTGGCGACCGAACACACCGGCGACGGCCGCCAGCACACCCGGCCGGTCGGCGACTTCGAGGTTGAGGTAGTACTCGGACGTGGCCTCGTCGATCGGTCGGATCCGGGCCTCCACGAGCGTGCCGACGGACGCGCTCGAGTTCTTACGCAGGTTGGTGGCCGCATCGATGAGATCGCCGAGCACTGCGCTCGCGGTGGGGTGGCCACCCGCGCCACGGCCATAGAACATGAGGTTGCCGACGGCCTCACCCTCGACGAACACCGCGTTGTAGCTCTCGCGCACGCTCGCCAGCGGATGGCTGGCCGGCACCATCGAGGGATGGACCCGGACCCCGATCGACCCGTCGATCGACTCGACGATGGCGAGCAGCTTCACGACGTAGCCCAAGCGCCTCGCGAACGCGATGTCCGCGGCCGTGATGCCGCTGATGCCCTCGTGGTAGACGTCCCCGGCCACGACACGCGCGCCGAACGCGATCGTGGCGATGATCGCCGCCTGTGCGCCGGCGTCGTAGCCCTCGACGTCGGCGGTGGGGTCACGTTCGGCGTAGCCCAGGCTCTGCGCCTCGGCGAGCGCCTCCTGGTACGAGACGCCCTCCTCGGTCATCCGGGTGAGGATGTAGTTCGTCGTGCCGTTGACGATGCCCATCACGCGCGTGATGCGCTCGCCGACGAGCGACTCTCGTAGCGGCCGGATGAGCGGAATGCCGCCGGCCACCGCGGCTTCGAAGAGAAGATCGACGCCCGCTTCGTGCGCCGCGGTGAACAACTCGGCGCCGATGTTGGCGAGCAGCTCCTTGTTGCCGGTCACGACGGGCTTCTTGGTCGCGAGTGCTCTCGTGATCAACGTCCTGGCCGGCTCGATGCCGCCGATGACCTCGACGATGACGTCGATGCTCGCGTCTTCGACGACCGCGGCCGCGTCGGTGGTGAGCACGCCCGGTGGAAGCTCGACGCTGCGCTCCTTCGACGCACTGCGAACCGCGACCGCGGCGACCTCGAGCTGCACGCCCGTGCGAGCGGCGATGTCTTCGCTATGACGCTGGATGAGGCCGACCAACGGCCCACCGACGTTGCCGCACCCGAGGATGCCGACGCGGACCCGGTGCGGCTGCGTATCGTGCTCGCTCACGACTCGCAACGGTAGTTGCAGTCCGTCGCGGCTCCGGCTGGCAATACGGCGCTCGAGGTCATCCGAGATCGGTGAGGAGGAGATCGTCGAGCGACTCCCTCCGCACCACTGCTCGCGCATCGCCGTCACGCACGAACACGACCGCGGGCCGGGGAACCTTGTTGTAGTTCGATCCCATCGAGTGGCCGTACGCGCCTGTGACAGGTGTGGCGAGCAGGTCGCCGACAGCGAGATCCTCGGGAACATCGGCATCGCGGACGAGCCGGTCGCCCGACTCACAGTGCTTGCCGACCACCGTCACCTTTCGGGGCCGGTCGGCGAACGGCGCTCGGGGCAGGAAGGCCTCGTACCCACTGCCGTAGAGGACGGGCCGCGGGTTGTCGCTCATGCCGCCGTCCACCGAGACGTACGTTCGGATGTCCGGCAGTTCCTTGATCGTGCCGATGGTGTAGAGCGTGATCGCTGCGCCCGCCACGATCGCTCGCCCGGGCTCCGCGGTGACGAGGGCAGTGATGCCTGCAGCCGCAGCCGCGTCGCGGACAGAGCGTGCCCACTGCGTGAGGGTCGGTGCCTCTTCACCGTCGACGTACGCAACGCCGAGCCCGCCGCCGATCGAAAGCTCTTCGAGGTCGAGACCTTCGAGGAACGGGGCGATGACGTCGATGGCCTGATGGAAGAAGTCGGCGACGAACACCTGACTGCCGATGTGCACGTGCACGCCCGCGAGCTCGACGGAATCGCTGGCGCCGGCGCGCTCGATCGCCTTGGTCGCGTCGCCCGACGCGATGCCGAAGCCGAACTTGGAGTCGATCTGGCCGGTCCGGACGAACTCGTGCGTGTGCGCCTCGATGCCAGGGGTCAACCGCATGAGGACGCGGGGTGCGCGACCGTCCTGGTCGTAGAGCGCGTCGAGCCGGTCGAGCTCGTCGAACGAGTCGACCACCACGGTCGCGCCGACGTCGCGAGCGCGTCGCAACTCGTCAGCCGTCTTGTTGTTTCCGTGGAGCACCAACCGGTCCCCGGATGCACCCGCCGCGAGTGAGACGTGCAGCTCACCCGCGGTCGCGACGTCGAGGCTCATCCCCTCCTCGAGCGCAAGCCTCGCCATCGCGCGGCAAAGAAATGCCTTGGTCGCGTAGGCGACGCCATCGGGGAACGCTGCCACTGCTTCACGGCAACGTGCTCGCAGATGATCCTCGTCGTAGACGAACAGCGGGGTTCCGAACTCCTGCGCGAGCGCGGCGGTCGAGCATCCCCCGATAGACAGCCAGCCGTCGTCGTCAACCGCGGCTGTGTCCGGCAACAGTTGTCGAGGCACCGGCCGGATCATGTTTCCGTGGGGGCTGCGCCCCCAGACCCCATCTGCGTGCGGCTCGCTGGCGCTCGCTCGCCCGCCATGTTCTCCCTACGGTCGCTCATGCTCGGCGACTACATCGACTCGGGGGCCGACACGCCGAGTAGTCCGAGCCCGACGGCGAGACCGACGCGCGCCGACTCGACCAACCACAGACGCGCCTGCGTGAGCTCTTCCGGAACGCCTTCACCGATCACATAGCAGTCGTGGTAGAAGCCGTGGAACCGGTCGGCGAGCTCGCGCACCCACGTCGTGACCTTGTGCGGCGCACGCTGCACACACGCCATTGCAACGACATCGGGAAGCTCGGACAGCGACCGCAGCACGTCGAGCTCGCGTTCGTGGGTCAGCAATGACAGGTCGGATCGTTCGAGCGGGATCCGATCGACGCCGAGCTCGTCGGCGCGACGAGCGATCCCGGCGATGCGGGCGTGTGCCATCTGCACGTAGAAGACGGGGTTCTCCATCGACTGTGCCGTGATCACATCCAGATCGACGGTCTGACGGCTGTCGAGCGATTGCAGCAAGAAGGTGAGGCGCGCGACATCGGGACCGACCGCGTCAAGCAGATCCTCGAGCAACACGAGGTCGCCGGCGCGCTTCGACAGCCGTACGGGCTCGCCGTGACGTACCAGCACCACGAGCTGACCGAGGATGATCTCGAGCTCGTCCGGATCGTGGCCGAGCGCCTGGATGCCGACTTTGAGGCGGGGCATGTAGCCGTGGTGGTCCGATCCCCAGACATCGATCAGAAGGTCGTGGCCCCGGGCGAACTTGTCACGGTGGTACGCGATGTCGGGCAGCAGGTACGTCGGCTCGCCGTCGGACTTGACGAGCACGCGGTCCTTGTCATCGCCGAAGTCGGTCGTCCGCAACCACAGCGCGCCCTCGGCTTCGTACACCTCTCGGCGTTCACGCAAGTCGTCGAGCGTCGCTTCGACGGCGTGGCTGTCGACCAGCGACTGTTCGCTGAACCACACGTCGAACTCGACGCCCATCCGCGCCAAGGTCGAGGCGAGGTCGCGGCGCACCCTGGCATAACCCCATTCGGCCGGATCGGCGCCGTCGGGCATCTCCGCCGCCCATTCCTTGATGTAATCGCCCTGATAGCCGTCATCGGGGACGGGACGACCGGCTTTCGCGGCGGCCAGCGACTCGGCGAACAGGCGCATCTGCGTGCCGCGATCGTTCAGGTAGTACTCGCGGGTCACCGCATACCCGCACCGCTCGAGGATGGTGGACAGCGCGTCGCCGTATGCCGCCCACCGGCCACCGCCGGCGTGGAGCGGCCCGGTCGGGTTGGCCGAGACGAATTCGACGTTGACCCGCGTGCCGCGGCCGAAGTCGTGACGGGCGTAACCGTCCTCGCCCGCGGTGACGACGTCCACCAGCACGTCGATCAGCCAGGTCGGACGGAGGTGGAAGTTCACGAAGCCCGGTCCCGCGAGCTCGACCCGCTCGACGTGTGCCGGTAGCGCCGCAGTCAGCTGTTCGACGAGGGCAGTCGCCAGC
>DATAES010000229.1:0-6752 GCA_036257895.1 Acidimicrobiales bacterium | reverse complement strand
AGGATCTCGAACGGCTACTCGCCAATGCGTGCGAGTTGTGGGGTGATGCGCCCCATCCTCCCGTGCTCGCCTACGAAGGAATGGAGATCGTTCTCGACGCGACTGTCGAGGTTTCACGTCCGGGCGGCGTCACAGGGTGATCCACTGACGGCCGTCGATCAGCTCGCGGACAGCATCGAGGTGGCCGGCGTGAGTGGCGGTCTCAACGATCATGTGCAGGACGATGGTGCGACGGTCAGGGAAGTCCTGGCCCCATTGGTCCCAGAGCGGATCGCGCCATCGGGGTGGCGCGTCGAGCGATCCGACACGGAGCAACTCGTTGGCAAGATCGATCTCGTCGCGGTACGCGCTGACGATTTCGGCGGAGGTCTCACTCGGTGCCACGAGCCAGTCGGCGCCCGGCTCATCCGGGAAGTAATCAGTTGATTCCCCGCCGATGACACAGCGGAACCAGTAGCGCTCGTCCGCGAGCGTCAGGTGCTTGACGAGTCCCAGACACGTCCAACCTGACGGCAGGATCGGCCGACGAAGTTGTTCCTCGTCGAGTCCGTCGAGTGCGCCCAGGATGTGCGCCCGCTGTGCGTCGAGACGGTCGATCAGTTGCGCGTGTTCGTCGGTCACAGGCCTCGGCTTACCACGGCGACGCCGCGGAGCCGGTGACGGACGTGTCCCTGCTGGCACGACGCTGTAGACCGGACGACATACAACTCATCGAAGGAGATGATCCGATGGCTTTTCGCCCATACCTTGCGTTCGACGGCGACTGCCGCCAGGCGTTCACCCGCTACAACGAGATCTTCGGCGGCGACCTCGTGCTGCTGACCATGTCCGACGCGCCCGCGGACGCCGGATCGCCGGCTCCGGGTACGCCCCCTGACGCGATCATGCATGCCGCCTTGACCATCGGTGACGAGTTGCTGATGGGCGCGGACGACCCGTCCGGAGGCTTCGATGGCAACGTCAACGGCATGTGCGTCAACTACTCGGTGGCGGACGTCGGTGACGCGAAGCGAGTGTTCGACGCGCTGGCCGAGGGCGGACAAGTCCAGATGCCCTTGGGTGAGACGTTCTACTCGCCTGCCTTCGGGATGTGCATCGACAAGTTCGGCACCCCTTGGATGATCATGGCGGACATGCCGCAGACGCCCTGAAGGCTCCGTCACCTCAGGCCGCCTTGTTGGCGACCACGATCTCGGTGTCACCAGGCCAGTCCCAGAACAGACCGGATGGAGAGGTCGCGCGGAGCAGCGCCCAGGCATCCTGTTCGAACTTTTCGCGACGGTCGCCGAACAGATGCGGCGCCGACGTGGCCATCGAGAAGTAGCCGTCCACGACACTGTCGATGTCGCGCACGATGTCCGGGCGTCCCGGCGCGAACACCTGACGCGGCTGACCGAATCTCGTTCGGGCCAACACGTCCTCGTATCGGTCCGGGTGGCTCGGCGCGAACCCGCGGCCCGCTCGGCGGTTCGATCCCAGATGACGAGCGGCCAGTTCCTTGAGTTGGTCGTGGGGGATGAGCGGATACCCGGGGTTGGGCGGCACCGGACGTCCCTCGACCGTGGGAGCGATCAGCGCGATCGCGCCACCTGGTTCGAGCAGATCGAACACTGCGTCGGCGACACGGTCGCGATCGGTCCAGTGCAACGACTGGCCGAACGTGACCAGCCGGAACACGCCCAGGTCGAGCCGGCCGATGTTCTCGGCCACGTCCTGGACCCAGCTGATGTTGCCGACATGTGCGGCCCGTGCGCGCGCCGCGCCTTCGGCCAGCATGTCGGGATCGGGATCCAAGCCGACCGCGTCCCCGAAGTGAGGTGCGAGCTCGACGGTGAGCACGCCGGGACCGCATCCGACATCGAGGAGGCGCCCCGCCAATCCGCCGGGAACCTGTTCGCCGAGCACCCGGACCAGGTCGCGTGAGTACGGCGGACGACCGTTGACGTAGTGCCGGGCCGCGCCCCGGTAGATCGTCGGGTCGTACGGCATCCCTGCATCATGTTCGAATCCAGGGTCTTCCTTCGTTCTGGCGTCACGTACGGCGCATATGCGCCGTGGTTGACGCCAGAATGAGAATCTGCAGCAATCGGGGCCTGGACCGAAGGAGGACCGATGGCAGCGACACTCGGACTCGTACTGGACTGCGCCGACCCGGAAGCCCTCGGCAAATTCTGGTCGGCGGCCATCGGCTACGAGATCGTCGGCGGAGCGGGCAACTACGTGCTGCTCGTCGACGAGACGGGCGCGCAGCCCAAACTCCTGCTGCAAGGTGTCGACGAGCCGAAGGCGGGCAAGAACCGGATGCACTTCGACATCGAGACGTCCACGGTCGACGAAGAGGTGGCGCGGCTCGAATCGATCGGCGCGCGCCGCATCGTCGACGACGCCATCGAGGAGCACGGTGTTCGCTGGTTCGTCATGGCGGATCCCGAGGGCAACGAGTTCTGCGTCTGCTACGACGAGCATGAGGGTGCGCTGGACAGTTCGTGACCCGGCTTCGACCCGTCCGGACGCCGTGACCGAGTCCGCAGGGCGCGGGCGATCAGGCAGGGAGCGGAGCGCTCAGGTCGCCGACGATCCGGTCGACTTGCACCAGGAGCGCCGCATAGCCGAGCCACTCGACCTCGAGCTCGTAGTCCGGCTCGTCGTGCTCTTCCAGAGCGAGCCGAGCCCGGCGTGAGGCGCCTTGTGCGCAACGATCGCGGCGCGTGCGGACCTCGGCGAGCGACGCCGCCACGTTGTCGTCGCCGATGTCGCCGACCAGGTTCCCGACAACAGCGCGCACTGCGTTCGCGAGCGCGATCAGCAACGTGCCCATTGCCGGCATGGCGCGGTGGACGGTTCCCGACACGCGCGCGTGGTCGTCGAGTCCACGGGAGATGACTGACACGCCGATGGCCGTGCGCTCGAGACGCGGCATCACCTCCTCGAACCGACCGAGCTCGACCACGTGGCGTCTGTCGCGTACGTTCCAACGAGCGACTTCGCGGCCGTTGCCGATCGCCTCTTCGGCCTGGTGGACGAGGCGGGTGCGCACGGTACGAGCCGTTCGCCGCCATTCTTCGGTCTGAGCAGTGGACCACGGCTGCTGGAGACCGGTTCCCATGGCGTCGAGCACCTCGCCGAGGCTGGTTGCCAGTCGACCGAGCGTTTCGCGCCCATCGACGAGCCGCGACGCCGGTAGTAGCAACGAGATGATGACGCCGATCGCCGCGCCGATGAGGGTGCTCGCCGCACGTCGCTCGGCAGATGTGGTCGCCTCGCTCGACGCCACTGCGGTGAGCACCACGAGGACGGTGACGGGCAGTTGTCTCGCGGCAGCGGCTGGGAGCCGCAGCACGAGTTGGGCGATGCCGAGCGACACAGCCACCAGCACACCCACCGTGAACCCGTTCAAGGAGAGCGTGTCGCCGATCGCCAGCGCGACGAAGACGCCGAGCACGACCGCCGCGCTGCGTTGCAACGCCGTGCGCATGGATGCATGCACGGACACCTGCACGACGACGATCGCAGTCAGTGATGCGAGCACGGGATCGGATATGCCCGTGATCGCCACGGCCACCCACCACGCCAGACCCGCGGCGAGGCCGGACTTGGCCACAACCCCGAGTTCGGTGGCGGTCGGGGGTGTCCAGGACACCGCATGAGCCACGCCCTGCCACAGGCGTTGCACGCGATCGCCGACGCGACCGATCAGGTGTCGCTCCACGCATCGTCAACGTACCGAGAACAAGTGAGACGATGTGGTCCGATCGGAGCATGAGGAGAACGACGTGAGCGACCTTGTCAATGCAGTCCCGAAGCCCTGGACGGTCGGCGATGTGCGGGTCACGGTCGTGGTCGAGAACCAGACCGATCACATCCCGCCCGAGTTCTTCTTCCTCGACGCAACGGCGGAAGCGGTGGCGGCGCACGAGTGGCTGGTTCCCGACTTCGCCGACGAGACCGGCCGAATCGGGCTCAGCGTTCAGGCGTTCATCGTCGAGACACCATCTCGAAGGATCGTGGTCGACCCGTGCGTCGGTAACGGCAAGACACTCGAGATGCCGTTCTGGAACGATCAGCATTGGCCTTTCTGGGAACGGTTCGAGGAAGCGGGCTTCTCCGCGCCGGACGTGGATGCGGTGATCCACACGCATCTGCACGCCGATCACGTCGGATGGGACACGCGACTCGTGGACGGCAACTGGGAGCCGACATTCACACGAGCCCGTCACCTCTACACCGAGGCCGCGCTTACGTGGCTGCGCGACCCGGGCGGTTACGACAACGCCAACGTCCTCGCGCAATCGGTGCAGCCGATTCTCGACGCGGGTCTCGGCGACATCGTCGACGAGAGCGCCGATCTCGGCGAAGGGCTGCGGCTGGCGCCGTCGAACGGTCACACGCCGGGCCACGTCTCGCTGTGGATCGAGTCGGACGACCAGACAGCTCTGTTGACCGGCGACTTCTTTCACCATCCCGTGCAGTGCGCCGTGCCGGAATGGGCCGAGATCGGGGACAACGATCCGGACGAAGCCCGAGCCACCCGGCGTCGCATGCTCGACGAGGCTGCGCGCACTGGCGCGCTCGTGTTCGGGACGCACTTCCCATCCAGGCCGGTCGGTCGCATCGTGCCGAACGCCGAGGCGTGGCGCTTCGTCCCCGAATGACGGCGCCGGTACGATCCACTCCGGCATGGAGATCACCAGGCTCGACGCGACGCTCGGCGCGGTCGTCAGCGACATCCGGCTGGCCGAACTCACCGATGCCGAGTGGACCGAGATCGAGCGGACATTCCACGACCACGCCGTGCTCGTGTTCCCTGGCCAACAGCTGACGTCTGCGGAGCAGATCTCGTTCGCTGAACGGTTCGGGTCGATCGAGGTGCTCGTGGACGGGTACGACGCCGTTCCGATCTCGACGATCGATCGCACCGGCGAGGTCATGGCACCCGATCATCCTGTGATGCAGGTCGTGCGCGGCAACCAGGGCTGGCACACGGACAGCACGTACATGCCGGTGTCGGCGAAGGCCTCGGTGCTGAGTGCCCGAGTCGTGCCCGCCGTTGGCGGTGAAACCGAGTGGGCCGACATGCGCGCTGCCTACGAGGCGCTCGACGACGTGACACGCGAGCGCATCTCCGGCCTCCGCGCGTACCACTCGATCGTGTATTCGCAAGCGAAGGCCGGTTTCACGTCGACCATGGGCTACGGCATGGACGAGCCTCCGCAGTTGCGACCGCTGGTGAAGGTGCATCCTGTGACGGCCCGGCCCGCCCTGTTCATCGGCCGGCATGCGCACGCCATACCCGGGCTCGATCCCGAAGAGTCCGATCGCCTGCTGGCACAGCTACTCGACGACGCGTGTCGCCCGCCGCGCGTGCACCGACATCGATGGCAATCGGGCGATGTCGTCGTGTGGGACAACCGCTGTGTCCTGCACCGCGCCTGCGAATGGGATCTCTCCCAACCTCGAGTCATGGTGCACACACGCGTAGCCGGCGATCCCGCGACGGAGTCGGCCATCGCGCCAGTTTGATCCGGGGCGATCCTCGTCGAGGGGCGTCAGCCGACTTGCATGCGGCTGGCGGTTCGCTTGTCGGACCAGTGCGACCGGTTGTTGTCGAAGTAGGCGGGCCGGCTGCGCAACTCAGTTGTCTCGAGCCACAGTCGCTTCAGGTGGCGGATGTGGCCCGCACCGCGGTCGTCCTCGTACGCCGTGCGACCGTGCAGCACGTGGTAGTTGTTGATGAACTGCACGTCGCCGGGCAACAGCTCCATCAGCACGTGGTTCTCCGGGTCGTCGGCCATGCGCACGACCGTTTCGAGCGCTTCCTTCTGGACGTCTGTGAGCCGCGGCGCGTCAGGGTGACGCTGCGACGCGTAGATGTACGGCGGGATGCAGCGCACGAACAACCGGCCGTCCCACTCCGTGAAGACGGGGAGTGAGTAGTACGCCTTGCCACCCTTCGCTTCCTCGCCGCGAAAGTCGTAGGGGAAGTGTTCGTACAGCGCAGCTGCGAGGTCGGGCCGGTCGACCACGAGCCGGTTGTGGATGCGGACCGAGTTCGCGACTGCCGACAGGCCCCCGCTCAGGCCGTTCTCCAGGCACATGAGCCCGACGAGATCGGAGCCGTCGCAGTGGAAGGGCAGGGCGACACCGCCGAGCTCGTTGCCCCTCGCGGTCGGATCGTTCGGCGCCTTGTTCTGATCAGTGACATCACCCAGCACATGTCCGTACTTGTTCTGCGGCCACGGGAGCCCGAGGTGCATGCCGATGCCCCAGTAGATGACCTCCATCTCGGCTTGCGTGTACACGCTTCGCTCGACGCCGCGGAGGCGCACGAAGCCGCGGCCGTTGATGAGCTCGTCTTCGACCGCGGCGAGCCGGGTTTGCAGCGTCGGGAGCGGGAAGTCGTCTCGTTCGATCTCGAGCACGTCGTCGCTCTTGGACAGCGCATGGCGCAACGCTGCGTCCAGCTCTGCCTGCTCCGTCTCGGAGAAGTGCTCGGTCCACAGCGCCTCGTCGGCGACCTCCGCCGCCGTCCACTCGCACTGGGGCTCGAGTACCCGCGGGGTGATGGTCATCGTGCTGTCCGTCCTGCAGTCGGTGTCGGCTCGCCCATTCTGCCAGCTGACCAACGTTCGACCACCGGCCTGGCCGCGAGTGATCGTCGCGTAGACGCCGCTAGTGACTCGATGTGAGCTGTTCGCTCAGCGTCCAGAGCTCGTCGGCTGTGTCCGCACGCAGCGCGTAGTCCATGACGCCGA
>DATAES010000228.1:0-2652 GCA_036257895.1 Acidimicrobiales bacterium | reverse complement strand
GGTTCGTCACCGTCGGCGGCGCGATCGCGGCCGACGTCCACGGCAAGAACCACCACGTCGACGGCTCGTTCGCCAACTACGTTCGCTCGCTCCGTCTCGCGATCCCGAACGGGAAAGTGCTCGACATCGGACCGGACGACGATCAGCAGCCGGACCTGTTCTGGGCCACGGCGGGAGGCATGGGCCTCACTGGTGTCATCCTCGACGCCACCGTCTCCTTGCTTCGCATCGAGAGCAACAGGGTGCTCGTCGACACTGATCGTGTACGTGACCTCGACACCGTCGTGGGGATGATGGAGGACAGCGACGACCGATACCACTACTCCGTCGCGTGGATCGATCTCATGGCCACCGGACGCTCGATGGGGCGCTCGGTGCTCACCCGCGGCGACTTCGCGCCCCTCGACGCGTTGGCTCCGCGCCACCGCGGTGATCCGTTGCACGCGCCGTCCAGGCGAGTCGTGCCGGCACCTCCGGCGCCTCCCGGTCTGCTGAACAAGGCCACGGTTCGGGCGTTCAACGAGTTCGTGTACCGACGCGCGCCGCGGCATCGCGTCGCCGAACCGCAGTCGATCCCCCAGTTCTTCTATCCGCTCGACATCGTCGACCGCTGGAACCGCCTCTACGGACCACATGGCTTCCTGCAGTGGCAGTCCGTGATCCCATTCGGTCACGAGGCGACACTGCGCCGCGTCGTCGAGGCCCTCAGCAGCGAAGGAGTGCCGTCGTTCCTCGCGGTGCTCAAGCGATTCGGCGCCGCCAACCCCGGCCCACTGTCGTTCCCGCTCCCGGGCTGGACACTCGCCCTCGACCTGCCGGTCGCGCACGGCCCCGAGCTCGCAGTGCTGCTCGACGACCTCGATCAGGAGGTCGTCGAAGCCGGTGGCCGCGTGTACCTGGCGAAGGACAGTCGCCTGCGGCCCGAGTTGGTTCCCGCGATGTACCCGAGGATCGACGAGTGGCGGAGCGTCAGGCGCACCGTCGACCCCGACGGCCTGCTCTGCAGCGACCTCTCTCGGCGGTTGCACCTGATCTAGTGATCGCGGCCGGCGAGACAGGATCTCAGGTATCGCCGCCGCGGCGCCGTCGCAGGTACACCGAGAACAGCTCGGCGGCAGCGATGGCGAGCGCACTCGTGATCAGCAACATGAGCCACAACTGAGCATCCCGCTCGAACCAGAGGAAGTGGATGGGCACGCGGTGGGTGTTCTGCAACACGAAGATGACCACGATCAGCGCCAGCACGACTGCGCCGATCAGCGCTGGATGAAGACGGCGCTCGTGCGAGTCGGCGGCGTCACGGTTGGCCACGGAAGGAATTTTACGGCGGCGCCGTTCAGGGCTCGGGGATGGCAGAGCGGTCGACGAGGCGATAGCCGACCCCTGGCTCGGTGATCAGCCGCGGGGCGCTGGGATCCTCGCCTAGCTTCTTGCGCAATTGGCTCGCGTAGACCCGCAGATACTGCGTCTCGCTCCCGTATGCGGGACCCCACACCTCTTGCAGCATTGTGTGGTGGGTCAGTACGCGACCGGGATGGCGCGCCAGTAGCGCGAGGAAGGCGAACTCCTTCGGCGTGAGCTCGACCTCCTCACCGGCCACCCGCACCCGGTGATGCGGCACGTCGACGACAACATCACCGACCTCCAGGACGGGACCTGCGGGCTCGCCGTCGACCGCCCGACGCCGGCGAAGCGCCACACGCAGCCGAGCAAGCAACTCGGGTGTGGAGAAAGGCTTGGTCACATAATCGTCGGCGCCGATGTCGAGCGTCTCGACCTTGCGATGCTCGCTGTCGTCCACCGTCAGCACGATGATCGGCACGTCGGACCAGCTGCGTATGCGCGCGCACACCTCGCCGCCGTCCATGTCGGGCAAGCCGAGGTCGAGAATGATCGCCGCCGGGTCGTTGATCGCTGCGGCATCGATGCCCTGCTTCCCCGTCATCGCGACAACGGCGCGGTAACCGCGCGCCTCGAGGGCTGCGCGCAGGGCACGGCCAATGGCAGGGGTGTCCTCGATGACGAGGATGGTCTGCGCCGACTCGGCGTTCATCACCGGTGCGCCGGCAACGTGAAGACGAATGTGGCGCCCGTACCAGCGGAGTCGTCCGCGCCTTGCACTGCGATCGATCCACCATGGGCTTCGACGATCGCCTTGCAGATCGCAAGCCCGACGCCGCTCGATGCCGAACCCTTGCCGCGCGAGAACGGCTCGAAGATGCGATCGCAATCTGAGGGGTCGACGCCAGGTCCTTGATCGGAGACGGACACTTCGATCCAGCCCCCCCGTTCGCGGGCGCGCACCCGCACGTTCCCGCCAGCGGGCGAGTGGCGCGATGCGTTCTCGAGCAGATTCGTGACCACTTGGTCCACAAGGGTGTAGTCGCCCTCGGCCAACGGGAGCGTAAAGGGCACGTCGACTTGCACGCGCACGTCACGCAACACTCTGTTCATCTTGCGGACGCGGATGGTCAGGAGCTCGTCGAGCGGCAGTGCCTGCGGCTCCGGTTCGAGTGATCCGGTCTCGACCCGGCTGAGGCTGAGGAGGTTGGCCACGAGACGATCGAGCCGCTCCGCTTCATCGCCCACGAGATCGAGCAGGTCGTCGCGTACCTTGTCGTCGTAGGCAGGGCCGTCGCGCAGGTCGGACGT
>DATAES010000227.1:0-9546 GCA_036257895.1 Acidimicrobiales bacterium | reverse complement strand
ATCTTGAACAACGTCATGCCGGGGGCGCGCAGGTTGATCACGGTCACGACGAGGTTGATCGCGCCGACCGTCGACGCGATACCTGTGATCAGCAGACCGATGGCGTAGAAGTCCATGCCGTGGCTCGGCGAGAAGATCGGATTGGTGTTCGGCGCGTACGCGAACCAGCCGCCGTCCGGCGCGCCACCGAGGAACCAAGACGAGTTGAGGAACAGGCCGCCGAACAGGAACGCCCAGAAGCTGAAGGCGTTGAGCCGTGGGAAGGCGACATCGCGTGCTCCCACCTGCAAGGGCATGAGGTAGTTCATGAACGCCGCGCCCAACGGCATCACGACGAGGAAGATCATCGTGATGCCGTGCATGGTGAACACCTGGTTGTACTGCGCGGCGTTGAGGACGGTGCCGTTGGCGTGCGCGAGCTGCAGACGGATCAGCAGCGCCTCGATTCCTCCGATCAGGAAGAAGAAGATCGCGGAGGTTCCGTACATGACGCCGACCCGCTTGTGGTCGACGGAAGTGATCCAGCTGCGCCAGCCCTTCGACTGACCGGGCCGCGCGAAGACGCCGAGGACGGGCTGCCTCGGCGCCGTCTCGCCGCTCGGCAATGCCAGCGGACCGCCCTGGTCGGGAGCTTCGATGATTGCCATCACAACCTCATGGCGAAGAAGTGGGTGGAGTGACGCCCGGCGGGTACGGGCCGAGCGTCTGGAGGTAGGCGATCAGTTGATCGATCTCGGATTCGCTGAGCTGGAGGTTCGGCATGCCGCGACCCTCGTCGGGCGCCATCGGCAACAACGCTGGAGGATCGCGCAACCACGCCTCGAGTTGGTTGCGGTTGAAGATCTGTTTGCCGCTCGTGTCGGTCACGTAGAGCGGGAACATGGCGCTGGCGAACACGGTGCGACTCATGAGATGGGTCAAGTTGGGTGCGTAACCGGCGACCAACGCGGCATGACCGTCGACGTCGTTGACCGTGTTGATCTGGTGGCATTGCGCGCACTTCGCCTTGAACAGATCGAGGCCGGCGGCTGCTTGTGATCCTGCCGCAGGCGTCCGCGGCCCTTCTTGCTGCTCGCTGAGCCACGTCTGGAAATCCGACGGCGACAGCGCAATCGCCCGAGCCCGCATGTTGGCGTGTGACAGCCCGCAGAACTCCTTGCACTGACCCTGGTACACGCCCGGCTGGTCGGCGACGATCTGCAGCGTCTGGATCCGACCCGGGACGGCATCGCGAGTGCCGTTCAGCGCCGGGATCCAGAAGCTGTGGATCACGTCTCGCGACTGCACCTCGAGCGTCACCGGTTGGCCGACGGGGATCACCAACTCGTTCGGCGTCGTGACTTCGGGAATACCGTCGCCGTTGACGTCGTACTGGTAGGACCACCACCACTGCTGCCCGAACACGCTGATCTTCATCGCGTTGGCCGGCTGGCGGTCGATGCTGATCAGCACGGCGACCGTGGGGATGGCGACGGCGAGCAGGATGAGGAAGGGAACGATCGTCCATCCGATCTCGACGCGGGTGTTGCCGTGGACTTGCCTCGGCTCGTCGTCTTCGGTGATGCGGCGACGCCGACCGGTGAACATGACGTAGAGCAACATCACGGCGACGATGAGCCCGACCACGCCGGCGGCGATGAAGACCGGGATTTGCAGGTCATTGATCTTCTCGGCGTTCGTGCCCTTCGGATCGAAGATGGTCTGCGGGTCCGAGCACGCCGTGAGCCCCAGCACCAGGGCCACGACCAGCAGTCGACGGAGGACGCGCATCAGTTCTCCGGCAGCGTCGTCGGGATGGGCTGGTTGCGGTCAGCCGGAACGAAAGGTTTCTCCTGCTCGTGCTTCTCGTAATCACGTGAGCCCTGCGCGGCCGAGATCACACCTCCGGCGATCACGCCGAGGAAGCCGAGGATGCAGATGACTGCGATCGCGGTTCTGGTGGATTTCGGCGACGACGCGAACACCCAGCCCAGCAGCAGGACGAGCGCGGCAAAACCGATCGCGATCATCCAGGAGGCGTCCTCGCTGACCGCGAGCAGAACGCGAGACACGAAGAACACCAGCGCGACGATGCCGATCGCACCGAACACAGGAATCTCGACCGGCTGCATGATGCGGTTGCGGATCCGTCGGTTCGCCGCAGCATCGCCGGACGCACGATCGGACCACGCCGACACCATCCACTCGAGCAGGACGACCGCGCCGACCAGGATCCCGAACACGAACAGCTGCGGGTTGACCACCAAGCCGACCACACAGCAGGCCGTGGCAACCGCTGCGAGCACGGGCCAGTAGCTGTTGGCTCTGGGCTCGCGCACCTCCGGCAACGTGTCGACACCGGCGAACGACTCCACGGCGTCGGGGTCGGCGTCGCGGAACGCGAGCGTCAGGCCGCCGAGGAACGCAGCCACCCCGGCTGCGCCGAGGAAGACGGCATAGCCCGCGTGATCGCCGACGCCCCCGTAGAGGCCGCCGGTGAGCACACCGGTCAGACCGCCGTGGTTGCTCCACGCGAAGACCGCGGCGCCTCCCAACGCCAAAGCTGCGAGCCCGAAGAAGAACTTCGCTCCAGTGGTGATCATGGACGTGTTCATTTGGTGACGAAGATGGTGAACCAGATCACCACGAAGATCAGCACGGTGACGTGCCAGTACATGGCTGCAGCGACGATGCCCTCCCGGTCACGGCCGGAATACTGGCCACCCAGGGCACGAAAGGTCATCAGGCCGACGAACAGCATCCCCGCACCTGCCATCGCGAGGTGCATGCCGGTGATCGTGAAGATGAGCAAACCGACCGGCTCGTGCACCGTGATGCCGATCTGCGTGTAGTTGAACGCCATGCCGTTGATGTATGCGGCTCCGAGCAGCACGGTGAGCCCCAGCGCGAGGTACGCACGCGGGCGGTCGTCGTTGGCGATCGAGTACACCGCCCATTGCATCACCACGGACGAGATCAGCAGGCCGACCAACGCGACGTTTCCAGGCGTGAGATCGATCGTGACGCCTTGCGGGAGCCATGACTGGTTTGCTTCGATCACCTCGGCCCGTCGACCGATGTAGAGGCCGATCAACCCGGCGAAGGCCATCGCGATGCCCGCGAGCGCGAACCCGGTTCCGATGAGGAGCACCCGTGGTCGCGCGGGCGGTGCTGCCGGGGGAAGTCCGATGGAGTCGTCGTGGATGACGAGCGTCATGGCGCGACCCCTTCGGCCGCTTCCTTCGAGTCGAACAGCGGGGTCGACGACTCGACGGTGACGGCAACAGGATCCGCCGCCCATTCGAGCGTCTGGCCGTTCCACGGGTCGCTGCCGGTCTTGTCCGGCGACGAGGCGAGCGATGCTGCGAGGTTGATGATGAAGATGACGACGGCGAGGGCGACCACGATGCCTCCGACGAACGAGACGGCGTTGAGAGCCTCCACCCCGTCGCGCACTGTGCCGAGCGACCCGCGCTGCTGGTCCAGCAGCCCGGCGATCACATCGGGCAGCGCGAGCGCGAAGACGCCGATGAGCAGCAACACGGCCGTCACCACTCCGAGCCCTTCCTTGAGCGGCCTCGTCAGGACCTGCGGCCACCAGTAGTGCATTGCGCCGATGGCAGCGATGGCCACCGCACCGAGGGCGTAGTGCGCGATCGATGCGTCCGCCGTCGTGTCGACCAAGCCGAGCGAGTGCACCGCCCTGATGGCTCCGACCACGACACCCGCGAGCAACATCAGCAACGACGCGCCAGCGAACAAGAGCGGGCTGCCCAGCTTCGGTCGCCCCCGCATGAGGGTGTCCGCGAAGAACCCGGCGAACAGGAGCACCGGCACCACGATCAGGAACGCGGCGACGACGAACAAGAACTGCTGGTAGATGCGCGGGTTGTCGGTGGATCCCAGGTACGTCCACGCGCCGAAGGACAGACCGGCGAACGCGCCGATCGCCCCGAGCGCGAGGCCGGAACGGCGCGCCCGCGTGCGCGCGAAGACCGGGACGACATCGCCTGCGAATCCGAGCACCGGAATCGCGTAGGCGAACACCTGCGGCGGCGTCATCGTCCAACGAAGCCAGCGATCGATGTCGTTGTTCCCCGCGAACGCGAACAGCCGGTAGCGATGGTCGAGGTACAGCAGGACGAGCAGCCCGAACAGCAACCCGAGGCTGGCGATCCAGATCGTGGCGGCGGTGAGCACCGACCACGCGAACAACGGCACACGGCCGAGCGACATACCCCTCGTGCGGAGACCGAGGACGGTCGTCGCCAGGCACAACGACGCGAGGATCAACGCGACGACCACCATCCCCAACGAAGCGAGGAAGAGGTCGACTCCCTTGTCGTTCCCTCCGAACGGACCGCCGTTGATCAGGTAGCTGACGACCACCATGCCGCCGCCGATGAGATAGGCCCAGAACGCGGCGGCCGCGGCGCGTGGAAAGGCGAGCGACTCCGCGCCGATCTGGTTGGGAACCACGATCGTGGCGATCCCGACGAGGATCGGGATGGCGAACAGGAACACGCCCCCGACGCCGTGCAATGAGAGCGTCTGCGCGTAGTTGTCCTGGTCCAGGATGTTGTACGTGTCGGGCTTGAGGCGCTCGGCCCCGAGGACGCCGCCGAGGACACCGGTCACCACGAGGAAGACCAGCGAGGTCCCGATCCACAGACGGCCGATCGCAGCGTGACGCCCGGTGCCAAGGATGCCGGCGAGGCCCCCCGCAGGGACCGCCTCGTCTCCTGCTGCGTCGGGGGCCGTCACGCTCTCGGGCGCGGCCTCGGGCCGAGTCTCGGTCATCGCCATGGCTGGGTTCGGACTCTATTCACGCCCGCTCCACCGTTCGAAAACCCTGTACGCCCGGACGTCGCCCACTAGCGCCCCGTCCGCAGCAACTGGTCGAGCGCGATGGCGCCGAACAGCAGCGTCACATACGTGATCGACCACGAGAAGAGGCGAATTGCGGCCTGCGGCGTACAGGTACGGAGCAGCTGCACGGCGAACACCGTGAACACACCTCCGAGCACGATGGCCGACCCGAGGTAGAGAGCGCCCATGCCCGCGACCGGCGCGAACAGCAGCGTCAGACCCCAGAGCAGCAGCGTGTACAGGAGGATGCGGGTAGCGGTCGTGCGCGCGCTGGCCACGACCGGCAGCATCGGTACGTCGGCCGCCGCGTAGTCGTCGCGGTACCGGATGGCGAGGGCCCAGAAGTGCGGCGGGGTCCAGTAGAAGATCACCGCGAACAGCACCAGCGGCGCCCAGTCGAGCCGATCGGTGACCGCGGTCCAGCCGACGAGCACCGGCACTGCTCCCGCGGCCCCGCCGATGACGATGTTGTGACTCGACGTTCGCTTCAACCAGAGCGTGTACACGAAGACGTAGAACAACGTTGCGCTGACGGCCAGGGCGGCCGAGAGCAGGTTCACGGTCGTCCACAGGAAGACGAACGCCACGACTTCGAGCGCGATCGCGAAGATCAGCGCGTTGCGGGGCCGGATGACGCCCGTGACCAGGGGGCGCCTGCTCGTTCGCTTCATCAGGCGGTCGATGTCGCGGTCGACGTACATGTTGATCGCGTTCGCGCCTCCTGCCGCGAGAGCGCCGCCCAGGACCGTGGCGACGATCAGCCAGATCGACGGGAAGCCCTTGGCCGCCACGATCATCGTCGGCACCGTCGTGACCAGCAGCAGCTCGATGATGCGCGGCTTGGTCAACGCCACATAGGCACCGAGGCGCGAACGAACAGGAAGCCGGACGGACTGGTGCATGTGAAAGAACACACTAGGTCCGCGCCCGGAGGGCCTTCCAAGCGGTGCCGACCCGTCAGCGCAGACGCCCGAGGGGCATCTGACCGGCTGAGGGCGCGGGCCGTAGCCTCGTGGGGAGTGCCGTCTGTCCACGTTCCGCGCCTTTCGCCCGAGGCGTATCAGCGCATCACGTTGTTCGCGCTCGTCGCGTTGGGCGTGATCGTCGTGACCGGCGGTGCGGTGCGCCTCACGGGTTCCGGGCTCGGTTGCCCGCAGTGGCCGAACTGCGATGCGGGCCATCTCGCTCCGCACGGTCAGACCGGCTACCACGGCGCCGTCGAGTTCGTGAACCGAGTGTTCACGGGGCTGGTCTCTGTGGCCGTGATCCTCGCGGTGCTCGGCTCGTTCGTACGCGTGCCGCGCCGCCGCGACCTGACCTGGCTGTCGTTCGGGCTGGTGGTCGGCGTGCTGTCGCAGATCGTGCTCGGCGGCCTGACCGTGATCTACGGCCTGTCTCCGCCGTGGGTCATGGCGCACTTCCTGGTGTCGATGGTCCTGCTGGCAAACGCGGTAGTGCTCCACATCCGCGCTTCGCGACGCGAGGGACCGGTTCGATCGGTGGTCGCGCCGAGGGTGCAGCACATGGGCTGGCTCGTGGTTGCGCTGACCGCGGTTGTTCTCTTCACGGGGACGATCGTCACTGGTGCAGGTCCGCACGGCGGCGACGAGAACGTTCGACGGCTCGACGTGTCCGTGACCACGGCGGCGCGTGTCCACGGTGTGGCCGAGAACGTGCTGCTCATCAGCGTGCTGGTGACGCTCTGGCTTGTCATTCACACACACGCGCGGGCGGTTGTGCGACGCGACGCGAACGTCCTTCTCGTCGTACTCGTCGCTCAGGCCGCCGTTGGCTACGCGCAGTACTTCACCGGCGTTCCGGTCGTGCTGGTGGGAATCCACATCCTCGGCGCGGTGTGTGTGTGGGTGGCGGCACTCCGGTTCGCGCTCGGCATGCGGCGAGTCGACGACACATCGATCGAGCCGACCGCGGTTGCCACGCCTGAGCGCGTGTTGACAGCAACGTGATGTCGACGCCGACGATCAGTCCCGTCGAGGTCGAGGAGCCGACCGGCGACACCGATGTCACGCCGGATCGGCCCTGGGTGGTGATCGTCTGGAACGACCCGATCAATCTGATGGACTACGTGACGTTCGTGTTCCAGAAGCTGTTCGGGTACAGCTTGGAGAAGGCGACGAAGCTCATGCTCGACGTCCATCACAAAGGTCGCGCCGTCGTGTCGAACGGAACACGCGAGAAGGCCGAGCTCGACGTGTTCCGCCTTCACGAGCACGGACTCTGGGCAACGATGCAGCACGACGAATGAGACGCACCATCCGGCGGGCACGCGACGGGTCGTTCCAGCTGCGATTGACCGACGACGAGCGAGATCTCGTCGTCGATCTCGCGACGCAGCTGCGCGAGCTGCTGGTGAGCGAAGAGCGCGACGGTCTCGAGCGGCTCTATCCGCCCGCGTACGCCAATGATCCCGAGCGCGATTCCGAGTATCGGGCGATGGTCCATGACGAGCTGCTCCAAAAGCGCCTCGAGGCGGTCGACGTCGTCGAGCAGACAGTTGCGGCAACGTCGCTCACCGAGGAACAGGTGATGGCCTGGATGGGCGCGATCAACGACCTGCGGTTGGTGTTGGGGACGCGCCTCGACGTCACCGAGGATCAGGACTTCCCTCCGCTGGACGACCCGAGTGCTCCGGCCTTCGCGGTGTACCAGTACCTGACCCACTTGCTCGCGGAGATCGTGCACGCGCTGTCGCGCGATTGACCGACCGCGGCGTGAGAGGGCAGCCGGTCGCGGACGTCCCGTAACGCCCGTTCGGGGTACGGAGGCGGACTGCTACCGTGTCCGCGCCCCCGTGGGAATGAGCCCCCATCGTCTAGCGGCCTAGGACACCACCCTTTCAAGGTGGCGGCACGGGTTCGAATCCCGTTGGGGGTGCAAGAAGACAGTTCAATCCTGGTCCCGTGGTGCAGTTTGGAGTGCACGCCGGCCTGTCAAGCCGGAGGCCGCGGGTTCAAATCCCGTCGGGACCGCGGGTGGTTCACCCACCTTGGTCGGGTAGCTCAGTCGGCAGAGCGTCCGCCTGAAAAGCGGAAGGTCACCGGATCGACGCCGGTCCCGACCACTCGGAAACACCAAGTCAGCGGCCATCCGGCCGGTGTTGGGCAAGTTGCCGTTTCGGCGTTTCGATCTGGCCCCCTGGGGCCATCGCGGAGGTATCGGTCATGCGACGATTCGTGGGCCTCGCCCTCGCCGCCGGAATGCTCGTCATCTTGGCTGCACCCGGAGGCGCGGCCGCGACCGGCACGAACCGTGATCGGGTGGTGGGGAAGGCGACGCACTTGGGCGCCGACGCCCCGTTCCCTCGGATCACTGTTCGAGTCGACGCGTCCAGCGATGCCGATGGATCGAATCCTGGGGGCGTGCTGACAGTTCGTTCCCGCGAGCTCGGGCAGCGGCGACGCGGCGAGGTCACGTGCCTCAACGTGCAGGGAAACACGGCGACGATCGGGATCAGGATCGTCAAGGCTGAAGACCCGACCGCCGTCGGCAAGGGAGAGCTGTTCAAGATCATCGACAATGGCGACAGCGGCGATCAGATCGCCGGCTACGCGGTTACTGCTACACCGCCGACCGTGTGTCCGCCGCTGCCCTTCACCGTGGCTGTTGTCTCGGGCAACTATCGCGTCTCCGACGCGGCTCCCTGATTCGGCGGTCCGCGACAGCTGCAAGTCGATGGTGAGCCAGGACGCGCCGGCGCGACGATGCCCGAATGCGATCCTGTTGTCGCCAGGAGTTGCGATGCTGACGGCGCGGCTGGAGCTCAGGCCGCCTGAGGAGCAGGACCGTCACCGGTTCGTCGAACTGTTCTGTGACGACGAGTTCATGGTCTTCTCGGGAGGAGTCCTGGATTCCGCCGCTGCGCACCTCCGGTTCGACGAGATGCTCCAGCGAGCCCAGGAGCTTGCGTTCGCGAAGCAACCGATCATCGAACGCGAGTCCGACACGATCGTTGGCTACTCGGGGGTGAACTGGTTCGACTTCGAAGGCGAGCGAAGGCTGGAGTTCGGTTGGCGACTGGTGCCAGGCGCTCGAGGCAAGGGATACGCCACCGAGGCGGGCCGCGCGGTCCTCGCCGTCGCGGCGGAAAGCTTCCGAGGAGAGATCCTCGCAATGATCGACCCGACGAACCACGCCTCAGCGAACGTGGCCCGCAAGCTCGGCTTCGTGTTCTGGAAGCAGGCAGTCGTGGACGACTACCTCGACGACCTCCACCGCCTGCGCGTCGGCTAGCGCCTACCGCCAAGCGGCACGACATCGGGATCATTTCGAACGGTGCTCGGATATGCCGGTACCGGAAATTTGCCTCCGACATTCGCGTTGCGGACACGAGCCTGGGTCCGTGAGGTTTGCTCGCCAGCGTCCCCGGAGAGGCTGAACGGCTCAGTCTCTGGTAACGATGTGGCGCAGCCGAGCGACGGAGGATACGGCTGCTGTGAAGAAGCATCTCGCAATGTTCGCCATTGTGTTGGTTGGACTGTTCAGCGGCGGGACCGCGTTGGCGTTGACCGCGGATCCCTCGGGGCCCGCGTCCACCGATTCAAGCTCAACGCAGTCGTCGAGCAGCTCGACGCTCGACTCGACGGACAGCCCATCGACCTCGTCGACTTCATCGACCTCGTCGACTTCATCGACCGAGTCCACCTCATCGACGGAGTCGACCGAAGGCTCGTCCTCGAC
>DATAES010000226.1:0-3211 GCA_036257895.1 Acidimicrobiales bacterium | reverse complement strand
CGGCAGCCACCTCGAGGCTGGCGCGCGCAAGGTGATCGTCTCCGCGCCGGCCAAGGAGCCCGATGTGACGGTCGTGCTCGGCGTTAACTTCGACGACGTCTACGACGCCGATCAGCACCACATCATCTCCAACGCCTCCTGCACGACGAACTGCCTGGCGCCCGTTGCCAAGGTGCTCGACGAGGCCTTCGGCATCGAGCGCGGCCTGATGACGACCGTGCACGCCTACACCAACGACCAGAACCTGCTCGACCTCGTGCACAAGGACCTGCGACGCGCTCGCGCCGCCGCGGCCAACATCGTTCCCGCGTCGACGGGCGCCGCTCGGGCGACGAGCCTCGTGATGGAATCGATGAAGGGCAAGCTCGACGGACAGGCGATGCGCGTGCCGGTGCAGGACGGATCGATCACGGACTTCACCGGCCTGCTCGGACAGGAGCCCAGCGTCGACGAGGTCAACGAGGCCTTCCGCGCTGCCGCCGGCAGCGGGCCACTCGCGAACGTGCTCGTCTACAACGACGACGCGATCGTGTCGTCCGACATCGTCGGCTCGCCTGCGTCGTGCACGTTCGACGCGCCGCTCACGCAGACGATCGGCAACATGGTCAAAGTGTTCGGCTGGTACGACAACGAGTGGGGCTACTCGAACCGTCTCGTCGACCTGTCGATCATCATGGGCCGCGCGAATCAGTAGTGGCGAGGCTTCCGGTCCTCGAAGACCTGCCCGTCCTCGAGGGGAAGCGGGTGTTGCTGCGCGCTGACTTCAACGTGCCGCTCGAAGACGGGCGCATCACCGACGACCTGCGTATCCGGGCGACGCTTCCCACGATCGAATGGCTGCAACAGCACGGCGCGCACGTCACGGCGTGCACCCACCTCGGACGGCCGAAGGGCAAGCCGGACCCGAAGTACTCGGTGGTGCCGGTGCGCGAGCGTCTCGCGGAGTTGGCCCCTGGTGTCGATCTGCTCGAGAACCTCCGCTACGACCCGGGCGAGGAGGCGAACGATCCTGCATTCGTCGATCGGTTGGTCGAAGGCTTCGACGCCTACGTGAACGATGCGTTCGGCGCGTCGCATCGTGCGCACGCCTCGATCGTCGGGCCGCCGCAACGCTTACCGAGCGCGGCAGGACGGTTGCTGGCGAAGGAGGTCGAGGTGTTGCTCGGCTTGCGTGAGCACCCTGATCGTCCGTTTGTCGCGGTGCTCGGAGGCGCCAAGGTCTCCGACAAGCTCGGCGTCATCGACGCGCTGCTGGAGACCGTCGACGCGCTCGTCATCGGCGGTGGCATGTGCTTCACGTTCCTGGCTGCACAGGGTCACGCCATCGGCGACTCCTTGTGCGAGCAGGATGAAATCGACCAGTGCCGCCGGCTGCTGGCGCAGGACAAGCCGATCCACCTCCCGAGCGACGTGACGGCGCTCGGGCCCGATGGTGATGTGCGTCAACTCGGCACGGATCTGCCCGACGGCTGGAAGGGTCTCGACATCGGTCCGGGCAGCGCAGCCGCGTTCGCGGATGTGATCCTCGACGCCCGCACGGTCTTCTGGAACGGGCCGATGGGTGTGTTCGAAGACGAGCGGTTCGCAGCCGGCACTCGCACGATCGCGCAAGCCGTCGTGGACACCCGCGCCTTCACCGTCGTCGGAGGAGGTGACAGCGCGGCCGCGCTGGCCCGTTTCGACATGACGTCCGGCGTCGACTGGATCTCGACCGGTGGCGGCGCGTCGTTGGAGCTGCTCGAGCTGGGCGATCTGCCCGGCCTCGCCGCGCTGCGGGGTGAGTCGCTGATGGGGTCCGGGGGCGCAGCCCCCGGGGAGGCACAGTGAGCGCGGCGGCACGGAAACCGCTCATCAGCGGCAACTGGAAGATGAACCTGGATCACTTCGAAGCGATCCGGGCCGTCCAGAAGCTCGCCTACCTGCTGACGAACGAGGACTTCACCGTCGCCGACGTGTCGATTCACCCTCCGTTCACCGACCTGCGTTCGGTCCAGGTGACGCTCGCCGACCAGAAGGCGACCGAGATCGCGCTCGGCGCGCAGAACTGTCACTGGGAGGACAAGGGCGCGTTCACGGGCGAGGTCAGCCCCGCGTTCCTCGCCAAGCTCGAGGTCCGATACGTCATCGCCGGCCACTCCGAGCGCAGGGAGCTGTTCGACGAGTCGGACGAGGCCGTCAACCGCAAGGTGAAGGCGATCTTCCGTCACGAGATGACCCCGATCATGTGCGTGGGCGAGACGCTCGACGAACGTGAAGCGGATGCGACGGAGGCGAAGGTCGCTGGGCAGGTCCGGGCCGGTCTGACGGGCCTGAAGGCGGAGCAGGTCGCAACGATGGTGATCGCCTACGAGCCGATCTGGGCCATCGGCACGGGCCGGACCGCCACGCCCGAGGACGCACAAGCGGTGTGCGCACTGGTGCGAGCGACCGTGGCGGACGCATACACCGCCGAGGTCGCCTCGTCGGTCCGGATCCAGTACGGCGGCTCGGTGAAGCCGGAGAACATTTCCGACCTCATGGCTCAAAGAGACATCGACGGCGCACTGGTCGGCGGCGCCAGCCTGGACGCGGACGACTTCGGGCGCATCGCCCAATACCACCGAACGTGAGAATCGCCGGTTGACGATTCGGCCAGGAGATCGGGCCGAGCCTGGTCGAAGTGCACGATGCCCGAGGGCCATCAGTTGTGTTGCGCTTTCTTTGCAAGTCGGGCAGGGCGCGACCAGACCCTCGACTGATTCGCGACGGAATGGGTACTGTCCGACCGCACACCCTGTGACCGTTGCTACACGTCCCCGGGTGGCCGCTCCCACCTGAGGCCGTGCGACAACGGCGTCGAGACCCCAACCAGGAGGCAGTGTTCCGTGAGACCAAAGCGTCGCGGCGCCCAGCTCTTGACTGTGCTGGTCGCGTTCGTTCTGTTGGCGATAACCGCTTGTTCCAGCGACAACAAGACCAACACGGCGGGCGGCGGGGGTGAGAGCTCGGTAGCGGTACCGAAGGGCGGAACGCTGATCATCGGTGCTGAGCAAGAGCCCGACTGCATGGACTGGATCGGTACGTGCAGCGGCTCGAGCTGGGGCTACTGGATGGCTGCAGTGCAGACGATGCCTCGCGCCTTCGACATCAACCGGAACGACCAGGGCGACTACGTGTACACGCCGAGCATCGTGCTCAAGGGCGAGCCGAAGCTCGACACGTCGCCGCAGCA
>DATAES010000225.1:0-16718 GCA_036257895.1 Acidimicrobiales bacterium | reverse complement strand
CGCCTGAACGCCTTCGAGGACGGTCTCACCGGCGGGACCGAGACCTGCGCGACGTATGAGGACGAGACGTTCAACTTCGTACCGGAGCTCTTCGAGCCGGGCTCGCTCGACGAGGCTTCGATGCGTCGAACAACGGGCTGGCGAACGGGCTGCAGACCTGCGTGACGAGCTTCGAGGACGCTTCTGCCTCCTCCTAGCCAACCATCGTGCATTGACGTGGCCAGTGGCGCGGTCAATGCACGATAGTCGGCGGAATTCGAATCAGATCTCGTCCCACGACGCGCCGTCGGCGATGAGCTGGCGATACTGCATCACCGGTCGCGGCCGGTTCATGCCGAGGACGCCGACGAGCCTGCCGGCCCGCCCGTAGACGGCAACGAATCGGCGTTCCTCGATCGAGCCGTCGACGATCCGGACCTCGTCGTTCGGACCGCTGCGGCCCGCGAGTTGGATCTTGCGGTCGTACTGATCGGACCAGAACCACGGCACCGGCTCGTAGGGCGCGGCGTCGCCGAGCAGGCGGCGGGCTGCGTGCGCGCCCTGCTCTTGCGCGTTCTCCCAGTGCTCGACTCGCATGACTTCGTCGAAACGACGGTTCGGCCACCGCGCGACGTCGCCGGCGGCGACGACGTCCGGCGCGGCGAGGCAGGTCTCGTCGCACACCACACCGTTGTCGATGACGAGTCCTGAGCCGTTCAACCATTCGGTGTTCGGTACGACGCCGACACCGACCACCACGACGTCGGCCTCGACGGTCGTGCCGTCCGAGAGCACGACTCCGGCGACGCGGCCGCTCCCGTCGTCGAAGAAGGCGTCCACGCCGCTCGACAGGCGGAGGTCGACGCCTTGGTCGCGGTGCAGGTCCGCACAGACCGCGCCCATGCGATCGCCGAGTACGCGCTGCAGCGGTACCTCGAGTGCTTCGAGCAGCGTGACGTCGAGGCCGCGTTGGCGGGCCGTTGCGGCCACTTCGGCACCGATGAATCCAGCGCCGACGACGACCACTCGGGATGGCGTGGCGTCGAGATCGGCGCGGAGCGCAAGGCAATCGTCGAGTGTCCGCAGCGTGTGAATTCCGGCGAGGTCGGGCTGTCCGGGCAGCATGCGGACCCTTGCGCCGGTCGCGATCACCAGTCCGTCGAACGAAACCGCCGAGCCGTCCTCCAGCTCGACTCGCCGGGCAGTGAGATCGAGGGCCCGCGCCGCAACACCGAGCCGCCATTCGATGCCCTTGTCGTGCACGTCGACGCCGACAGCTGCCAAGGGCAACCGGTCCACGTCCCAGGTGCCAGCGAGGACATCCTTCGACAGCGGCGGACGGTCGTACGGCAGATGGGGCTCTGCTCCGATCACGGTGATGGTGCCGGAGTAGCCCTCCTCGCGAAGCGCTTCGACGGCGCGGAAGCCGGCAAGTGACGCGCCGACGACCGCGATGGCATCCAGCGCCTATCCCTCGAGCGTGATCGCCTGTTTCGGGCAGCGGCGAACGGCTTCTTCGACTTTGCTCCGCAGCTCCTCGGGTGGATTCTCCTGCAGCACGTAGAGGAAGTCGTCGTCTCGAACCTCGAATACCTCGGGCGCGGCCTGCATGCAGAGCGCGTTGCTCTCACACAGATCGAAGTCGACCACGACCTTCATCGGTTGCCTCCAAGTTGGTCACGTTCCGTTGTCACGTTCCGGTCGCGCAACCTATCGCTCGGTAGGGTGAGGCGTGCGCGGACCGCCCGACGGCGTCTCGAACGCGGCGGCCCGCCGTATCGCCCTCGCCGCGCAAGGTTTCACCGACCCGCCGCCGTCCGGCCGGTCCGACCTTCGTCATGTGCGTCGAGCGCTCGGGCGCGTCGGTGTCCTCCAGATCGACTCCGTCAACGTGCTCGTCCGGTCACACGAGCTGCCGCTGTTCTCGCGCCTGGGTCCCTATCCACGCACCGCGCTGATGGACCTCACGGAGCGCCGGCGCGAGCTGTTCGAGTACTGGGGCCACATGGCGTCGCTGGTCCCCGTGAGGTTCCATCCACTGCTGCGCTGGCGTATGGAACGAGCGAAGACTCGCGCCTTTCGGCTGGTCGCTCGCATGCAGCGCGACCGCCCGGGCTATGTCGAAAGCGTGCTGGCGGAGGTCGCCGAGCGCGGCCCGATCGCGGCGTCGGACCTGACCGACCCCGGCACCAAACGCGGCCCCTGGTGGGGATGGGCCTACGGCAAGTCCGTGCTCGAGTGGCTCTTCTACACGGGCGACGTTGCGGCCTCGGGTCGGGGAAGGAACTTCGAACGCCTCTACGACATCCCCACGCGCGTCCTACCCGCCGACGTGCTCGCGGCACCGACGCCGACGGTCGAGGACGCGCAGCGATCGCTGCTTCTGGAGTCGGCCAGGTGTCTGGGTATCGCTACCGCCCGCGACATCGCCGACTACTTCCGTATCGGCGTCACCGAGGCTCGACCGCGACTGGCCGAACTCGTCGAGACCGGTGATCTGATCCCGACCCGCGTGGAGGGGTGGAAGCAGGCGGCGTTCCTTCACTCGTCGGCGCGCGTGCCGCGGCGGGTGCACGCACGCGCGCTGCTGTCGCCGTTCGACTCGCTCGTATGGGATCGCGACCGCACGGAGCGCCTCTTCGGCATGCGCTATCGAATCGAGCTGTACACGCCGGCGCCCAAGCGCGTGCACGGCTATTACGTATTGCCGTTCCTGCTCGACGACAGGCTCGTCGCGCGTGTCGACGTGAAGGCTGATCGCAAGCATTCGACGTTGCAGATGCTCGGAGCGCACGTGGAGGATGCGGACACCGATTCGGCAGGAGTCAGGGTCATCGCCGGAGAGCTCGATGCCGAGCTGCGCTCGATGGCGGACTGGTTGGCTCTCGAGCACGTCGAACCGAAGCGGGTGCGCTTCTGATCACTCCCAGAAGTTGAGGGCGGACCGCATGGTGTACTCGTACTGCTCGAAGTCGCTGCCGTTGCGGACCGACCAGATGAGCTCGGCATCCGCGCCCACGAGACGGCGCAGCGTCGCGTTGTCGTCCTCGGCGACCTCGACGATGGCGTCCGCGACCACCTCCGGCGGCGCGGGCTTGCCGTCCGGCGCGAGCGTGCGAACGGCGACGTCGAAGCGATCCGACGCCTCTTTGTACGGTGAGGACGCGTCGAACTGCGCGGCAACGAGCGCGTTGTTGGCAAGCGCGGTCTCGAACTGCCCCGGCTCTATCACGGCGAGACGAATGTTCCACAGTCCGCACTCGAAGTGCAGTGCTTCGGTGATTGCCTCGACGGCGTGCTTGGAAGCCGAATAGATCCCCGCGAACGGCCGAGACACGAGACCGGCGAGCGAACCGACGTTGACGATGACCCCGCCACCTTGCTCTCGCATGATCGGGATGACGGCGCGCACGACCCGCAGCAGACCGAACACGTTCGTGTCGAACTGCACGAGCACCTCGTCGTCGCTGCACTCCTCGATCGGACCGCGCAACTCGATGCCCGCATTGTTGACGCAGATGTCGATCCGTCCCGCGCGCTCCATCACCTCGGCGACCGCGCCATCCACCGAGTCCGCGTCACGCACGTCAAGGCGCACGACGTGCAGGTCGAGGTCTTCTTCGTCCGCCGCGTCCCGGAGCGGCTTGGCCCGCTCGAGCGTTCGGACCGTCGCGAACACCTCGTGTCCCTGACGGGCGAAGGCCAGCGCCGCGTGGTATCCGAACCCGCTCGAACATCCAGTCAGCAACACCGTCGACATCGCCGCTCCCCCTTGCCTTGCGCTCCCCCTCGCGACACCGGGGGAAAGGGCGCCATGGCGCCCGTTTACACCCAACATTCGCAGAGATCTGGACAGCTAGTGGGCCGACCCGAAGCGGTCGCCCCCGTAGCGATCGACCGATGTGAACGCGCCTACCGGCGTGCGGGTCAACTTTCGAGGAACGCGCACGGGCCGGCCAAGCGCGACGATCGCGGCGACGGCGAGCTCGTCGGGCACCGAGAGGAGCTCCTTCACGTGCGGCTCACTGCGGATCACCATGGTCGTCACGACGCCACCGAGGCCTTCTTCGCGAGCGGCGAGCAGGATGCTCCACACGAACGGGTAGATCGAAGCGCCGCCCACCATCGTGTAGCGATCGAGGTCACGGTCGACTGCCGCGAGGTAGCGCTGGTCGGCGAGCACCACGAGCAGCACCGGGACCTCGTCGAAGTGCTCGGCGAACCCGCCGGGACCTGCCTGCGCGGCGGCCCGCATCTCTCCCGCTCGCTGGACCGCAGCCGCCTCGGCTGTCCGGTCCGTGACCGGCGCCCAAGGCGTCAACCCAGCAGCTCCCTGTGCGAGGTATTCGTACCAGTTGTCCAGATAGATCTCGCGCAGCTGGCGGCGGATGACGTGGTCCTTCACCACGATCACCCGCCAGCCCTGCCGGTTGCCACCACTCGGGGCGAACCGCGCCGTATCAAGGATGCGCTCCACGACATCGTCGGCCACGGGCTCGGGGCGGTACTCGCGAACAGCGCCTGTCGATCGCAATGCGTCAATGAGCTCCACGATTTGCGAGGATATGGAGTGCGGCTCGGCGGATGGGCTGACAAGGAGGCGACGTGAAGGTCAACCCAGATGGAGCGGGTCTGGACGGTGACCGGCTCGAACGCATCACCCACCACTTCGACCGTCGCTACATCGCTCCGAGGAAGATCGCCGGCTGTCAAGTGGCGGTCGCCCGGCACGGACAGATCGGGTACTTCCGCTCGTTCGGATCGCGGGACCTCGAGCGAGGCAGGCCGGTCACCGACGACACGATCTTCCGCATCTACTCGATGACGAAGCCGATCACTGGTGTCGCGCTGCTCACGCTGTACGAGCAGGGCGAGTTCCAGCTGAGCGACCCGGTGCATCGGTTCATCCCCGAGTGGAAGGACCTGAAGGTGCGGGAGAAGTGGGACGACGGCACGTCGCACTTGGTCGATCCGCGCCATCCGATGTCGGTGCGCGACCTCCTCATGCACATGTCGGGTCTCGGCTTCGCGGGACGCGGCCTGCCGCTGGTCCAGACCGATGACGAGGGACGGACGTCCGTGCTGCCGTCGTGGGAGCCGGGCGCGACGCTCGAGACGCTCGTCGAACGGTTGGCGGACCGCGCCCTGCGCTTTCACCCGGGAACTCGATGGTTCTACTCGACGTCGACAGACATCTGCGGACGTCTGGTGGAGATCATCTCAGGACAGCGCTTCGACGAGTACCTGCAGCGCGCGGTGTTCGGACCGGTGGGCATGGTCGACACCGGGTTCATGGTCCCCGACACGAAGATCGATCGCTTCGCGGCCAACTATTCGCGCACGCCTGACAAGAAGCTCGCACTGATCGACGATCCGGATCGCAGCGGGTACCGGAAGCTCCCGACGTTTCTTTCCGGCGGTGGCGGTCTGGTGTCGACGACCATGGACTACCTGCGGTTCGCGCAGATGCTCGCGAACGGCGGCGAGATCGACGGCACGCGGGTGCTCGGCCGCAAGACCGTCGACTTGATGACGACGAACCACCTGCCGGACAACGGCGAGCTTCGTTCGTTCGCGGTGCCCGGCGCCTACGGCGAGGTGGGCTTCGACGGCACCGGCTTCGGCCTCACCGTCGCCGTCGGGCTCGGCCCGGCGCGTACCCAGGTGATCGGGTCGGCCGGCGACTTCATGTGGGGTGGCTGGGCTTCGACCATCTTCTGGGTCGACCCGTCCGAAGACCTCGTGGTCGTGTTCATGACCCAGCTCGCGCCGTCTGGCACGTTCAACTTCCGCAACCAGTTGAAGGCGCTCGTCTACCCCGCCATCGTCGACTGACCGACTGGCGCGGTCTGAACGACGGGGAGGACCTCCTCGGCGAACAGGCGCATGCTCGCCTCCGCCTCCTCGTAGGGCAGGCCGGCGTAGCGGAAGCAACACGTGAGATCGTGGTCGCCGATGACCTCGCGCCGGGCTCGTAGCCGCTCGACGATCTGGTCTGGCGTGCCCCACACGTTGACGCCGAGGTACATGTCGCAGAGCTTTTCGAGACCGATGGCGCGCAACAGCTCGACCGAGTTGCCGTAGGACTCGTACCCCTTCGCCTGCTTCAGGTGATCGCTTTGCAGCTCGTAGTGCTCCATCACGCTGGTGAGGTAGCCGGCGATGTAGCGGTGCGCCATGTCCTCGGCGCGACCCTGATCGCGATCGCAGTACACGAAGTCACACACGATGGGCGGGCCTGGCTCGTAGCCGTACGCGCCGACGAACCGATCGCGGTAGGTCTGCACTGACTCGGCCTGGTCCTTCCATGGTCGCTGACTGAACATGACCATGCGCGCGCCCAGATCCGCGGCGACATCGACCGAGTCGGGGGACATCGCGACGCAGTAGGTCCGGTCCTTGAACGACCGCGACGGCGCGGGCCGGATCGAAATGCGCGGCTGCGGGAAGTACGGCCCGTCACCTTGGATGATTCCCGTCTCCAACGAATCGAGGATCATGCGCGCCGCTTCGTCGAAGCGATCACGCGACTCGTCCATCGAGATGCCGAATCCTTCGTACTCGTAGCGCGACAGACCACGGCCCATGCCGAACAACACACGCCCGTTGGAGAGATGGTCGAGCAGCGCGATCTTCTCAGCGACACGAAGCGGCTCGTTCCAAGGAAGGATCACCGCACCGGTTCCCAGCAGGATGCGCTTGGTCCGCGCCGCCATGTGCGCGAGGAACACCGTGTTGTCGGGACAGAACGAGTAGTCCCGGAAGTGGTGCTCCACCGGCCACAGCGCGTGGAAGCCGAGTTCGTCCGCCAGCTCACCGAGGCGAATCTCCTGCTCGACCACGTCGCCGTCGGTGACCTCGTCCCCGTAGCCCCACGACTGGAAGACCATCTGCACGCCGACTCGCATGTCCGCAGCGTACGTCGCTGGCTCGACGCAGCCTCGACAAAAAGATTGTCAAGACAGCTTCCTTGTCTTATGGTGACCGCATGCCGACACGGGCCAGGGCGCCGAAGCAGGCAGTGCGGACCATCTCCGATCCGGTCGAGCTGCAGGCGCTCGCCCATCCCCTTCGCGTCCGCATCCTCGACGAGCTGCGCGAGCCCGACTCCGCCGCTGCGGTCGGACGGAGACTCGGCGAGGCCCGTCAGAAGGTCAACTACCACCTGAAGGAGTTGGAGCGAAGTGGCCTCGTGGTGCGCACGGGCGAGCGTCGGAACGGCAACTTCGTCGAGAGCCTCTACCGGGCGAGTGCGCGCACGTTGGTGGTGTTGCCGCGGGCCGCATGGGGCGATCCTCGGAGGCTCGAGGCCATGGCCGACCAACTCTCGCTCGAGAACCTCGTGAACGTCGGCGAGCGACTCGCTCGCGACGCGGCGGTGCTGCTCGACCGTGCCGCGTTCGACGGCGCAGAGATCGCGAGCGCTGCAGTCGAAGCCGATCTGCAATTTGCCAGCGAGGCCGAGCGGGCCGCGTTCCTCGACGAGTACCTGGCGGCAATCGGCGGTCTGGTGAAGAGATACGGCTCCAAGACGGGAGCGCCATACCGCGTCGCCGTCGCCGTGTACCCGAACCCATTGGAGGGCAAGTCATGAAACAGATCGAGCACACCTTCGTCGTCGCGGTCCCGGTCGAGCGAGCGTGGAGCGCGTTCACCGACAGTCATGAACGGTCGCAATGGGAGGCGCCTGAGTACGAGATCGACGCACAACCCGGCGGCAAGCTGCACTGGCGCATTCCGCCGTGGCCGACCGTGGAGGGCGAGGTGCTCGAGGTCGATCCGAACCGTCGCCTCGTGATGAGCGAGGGCGAGGGCGTCCTCGACGGCGCAACTCGCATCACGGTCACGTTCGAGTCGATCGACGACGGCACGCGCATCACCGTTGTCCAAGCCGGTTTCGGAGACGGCGCCCGGTGGCAGGACGAGCTCGAGGGCCATTACTACGGCTGGGAGCGCGCGATCCGCGATCTCGTCCTGTACCTGGAGACGGGACTCGCATCCCAACGGTTCTTCAACACGTGGCAGAGCGATCTCGGCCTGTGGACCACCGAGACACCTTCCGGGCTTCGAGTGACCGAGGTGTCGCCAGACGGCTTCGCGGCCGACGCGGGAGTGACCGTCGGAGATCTCCTCCTCTACTTCGACGGTCTGGCGATCTTCCAACGCACAGATCTGTGGCCGTTCCAGATCACGCGCCGACCGGGCGAGCAGATCGAGGTGGAGTACGCGCGAGACGGCAACCGATTGCACGGCACGGGCACGTTGCGAGCGATCGCGGTGTGAAGCGCGTGTGACGCCGATCGTTTCCGCGATCAGGCCTCGCGCGGCGACGTGGGAGAGACTTTCGATGTGGGAACCGTGGTGCGATTGCGGCCCGTCGCGGAAGAGGAACTCGTCGAGCTACTCCGATTGCTCTGGGACCCGGACGCGCCGGGGGCGTACCAATGGTTCGGATACCGCATGACCACCGTGAGACAACTCGAGCGCCGGTGGCGCGAGGACGGCCTCATCGGAGACGAGTCGTCGTATCTCGCGGTCGCGCTGGACGACGAGACCTGTGCCGGATGGGTCACCTGGCGTCCGATCGGGACGACGTCGAATCTCGAGATCGGGATCGCACTGTTCTCGCCACATCGCGGACGAGGCATTGGAACCGAGGCGCAGCGACAGCTCGTGCGGTACCTGTTCGGCACGACACCCGCGCATCGCATTCAGGCGGGAACCGAGGTGGACAACGTGGCCGAACAAAGAGCGTTGGAAGCCGTCGGGTTCCGGCGCGAGGGGGTGCACCGAGGCGTGCACTTCCGCGATGGCCAATGGCGAGACAGCGTCATGTATGGCTTGCTGCGAGACGACTTCGCCGAACGGGAAGGAGAGCCGGGTCACCCGCGCTGACGCTGCGTGCGGCCGCGACGTCATTGCTCGTCGCCAACACCGTCGAAACAAATGTCTGCGTGGGGTTGCATCAGCGTCCGTCAGTGCTACAATCGAACATATGTTCGAGCAGGCCAGTGGGATCGCATCGCGGTTGGCCGCAACGGCCGCTGAGTTCGATCCTGACTCGCTCGACGCTGCCTCGGTGGTTCCAGTGTGGAAGGAACTCGATCGCATCGAACGCCTCGCCGGGGCCATGAAGTTGCGACTGGCCCGTCGCGTGGACGAGGTCGAGCAGTGGAAGCGATCCGGGTACGCGTCGGCCGCCGACTATCTCGCGGCGCAGGCCGGCTCGAGTGTCGCGGCCGCGAGGGACATGTTGTGCGCATCGAGCAAGTTGCCGTCGTTGCCGGTGGTGGAGGACGCGCTGCGCGTCGGGAGGCTGTCGGGTTCGCAGGCGGTAGCCGTGACCGACGCGGCAGCGATGGCGCCGACAGCGCAGGCACGGTTGGTCAATGACGCCCAACGGTCGAGTCTGGCCGAGCTGCGACAGGAGTGTCTGCGCACCAAAGTCGCCGCCGATCGGGATCGGGAAGGCACCCGCGAGCGCATCCACCGCCAGCGTTACCTGCGCGCGTTCACCGATGCTGAGGGCGCTCGCAATGTGCACATCCGCGGACCGGTCGACCGGGTCGCACGCATCGAAGCCCGCCTGCAGCCGTTTGTCGACGACGAGTTCAACCAAGCCCGAACAAAAGACCGCCACGAAGAACGCGAGGCCTACGCGTTCGACGCGCTGCTCCGCATGCTCGACCAGATCAGTGGCTCCGCCAAGTCACGCAGCCGGCGCAACCTCATGCTCATTCGGGCCGACCTCGAAGCGCTCAAGCGAGGGACGGTCGAACGCGATGAACTGTGCGACATCCCGGGCCTCGGACCCATCGCCGTGTCTGCCGCACGCGAGCTGCTCGGCGAATCCATCTTGAAGCTGGTCATCACCAAGGGGATCGACGTGCTGAACGTCACCCATCTGGGTCGAGGACCCACCGAAGCCCAAAGGGTGGCGCTGCTGTTCCAACAACCGGTGTGCAGCGTGGAGGGATGCAACCGCACCCGCTGCGAGATCGACCACCGGGACGACTACGCCCGTACTCACCACACTCGAGTGGACGAGTGTGACCCGCTGTGCAAACCCCACCATGACCTCAAGACGTACAAAGGATGGGCCCTCGCGGAAGGCACCGGCAAGCGAGCCTTCGTCGCATCCGACGACGCCCGGCACCCGAACTACAAACCGCCGCCATGAAGCGGTGCCGCCTCGGCTCAGGCCTTCGACCGCTTGGCGTCAGGTCCTTCCGGCCGTCAATCCATCGGTACGCGATGCGGGTCGGAGTGCTCCCAGTCCGCGAGCAACGTGCGGAGCGCCGTCAGCAAGACGAGCGGCTGATCGAGCATGGCATGGTGACCTGCTTCCGGTAGCTCGATCACGGGAGCGACGCGGCCGAGCGCCTCGTACATCGAGTTGCCGATGTCAGGTGTCACCAATCCCTGCTCCGATCGCAGCAACGCGAACCGGCATCGAATCTCCGACAGGTACGGCAGTGCGATGCCACGCATCCCGCCTGCGAACTGCTCGAAGATGCGGCGATCGAACCGCCACCGCCAACCGCCGTCGACCGGCCCGAGCGACCGGCGAGCGACGTGATCGACCACGTAGTCGAGGTAGTGCGGTTGCGGCGGGACAGTTCGGAAGCGACGCAATGCTTCATCGACCGACGCATACGTGCGCGGACTGCCGAACGCCTGCTTCAACCGGTACGACTCGACTTCCGGATCAGGTGCCGTCACCGGGGAATCGCACACGATGACGCCCTCGAGACGATCGCCGTGCAATGCAGCGGTGACGATCGTGACGAAGCCGCCCATGCTGTGACCGATCACGACTGGGCGCGCGTTGATGCCGCCATCGTCGGCGACCGCGAGCACCTCAGCAGCCCATTGCTCGGGGACGTAGTTCGCCCGATGATCGCTGTTGCCGTGTCCGGACAGATCGAGCGCGACCACTCGGAACTCGCTCGCGAACGTTGCCGCGATGTGGGTCCACCAATGGGCGTGCGCGCCGCCACCGTGCACGAACACGAGGCCCTGCCGTCCCGCGACTCCCCACGCGAGGTAGTGGATGACGGCACCGTCGACCGCGATCTCTCCCTCGTTGAACGGGACGGCGAGCGCTCTGCGGAACCATTCGGGCGCGTTCGCGTGGACCGGCACCGCGTCGTGCATGGAACGAAGCTACTCAGCACTACTCAGCATTCGCGTTGCCGACTCTCAGCGTTCTGTGCGTTACGACTGGCTACGGTCCGTACATGGCAGAACAGCCGTCCAAGTTGCTCGACCGTCGCCAAGCGCTCAGCGCGTTGGGCGTGCTCGGCATCGGTGCCATTGCTGCGGCCTGCAGCTCGGGAACGTCGTCCTCCGGCGCCGCGAGCACATCGACGAGCACGTCTTCGTCGTCGACGACAGGCACAAGCGGTAGCTCGTCCGCGGCCTCCGGATCGGCGTCGTGCACGCTCACGCCGGAGGCAACCGAGGGTCCCTTCTACCTGGACATCAACGACGTGCGTCAGGACATCACCGAAGGCAAGGCCGGCGCGCCACTCGCGCTGAGCATCAACGTCGTCGACGCGTCGAAGTGCAGCGCGATCAAGGATGCTGCCGTCGACGTCTGGCACTGCGACGCCGGTGGCACGTACTCCGGGGTCCAGGGAAGCAGCGGCACGACGTTCCTGCGCGGCACGCAACTCACGGACGCGAACGGAACCGCGACCTTCGACACCATCTACCCGGGCTGGTATCAGGGCCGCGCGGTGCACATCCACATGAAGGTGCACGTGAGCAACGATGTCGTGCACACAGGGCAGCTGTTCTTCGACGACTCGCTGTCCGACCAGGTGTTCCAGAACAGCCCTTACAACTCCAAGGGCACTCGTGACATGCGCAATGAGGACGACAGCATCTTCTCCGACGCAGGAGGATCGTCCGCCATCGTTCCGGTCACCGGTAGCGGTGGGAACTATTCGGGCAGCATCACGGTCGGAGTGAAGACGTCGTCGACGCAGGCCTAGAAGTCGCCGCCGCAGCGCTCAGCGCACCAGCGCCCTGAGCACTTCGGCCTGGTTCGGGTCGGCGTCGTGCCCGAAGGCCGACATGAGCACGCCTTTCACGCCCCAGTCCGGAAGCGAGATGCCGAGCACGATCGCCTCGTCACCAGGATCGCTCGGTCCTTCGAACCTGAACGTGTGGTCGACGACGGCCGTGGACGCGTCGTACACGCCTTCGACGCTGTCGCACTCGAGGCCCCCGGCGACCAGCCGGATCTCATCCGTGTACCCCTCCTGTGCGAGGAACGCCATCGCCTCGGTCACGGTGTCGGGCGAATCCATCATGTCTCGGACACCTCCTTCTGCCGCTCGCCGTAGTCGCCGAAGGGTCGATCGCGTTCGCGAACGGCCTCCCTCCACCCGATCTCCTGGGCGCGAGCCACGAAGTCGAGTCCTTCTTGTGTATGTCTTGCCACGCCGTCGAAGATGAAACCGATCAGTCGGCTCGTTTCCGGCTCGAACTGGTGACGGGCCACGTCGTTCAGCAGCCACTTCATCATCTGCAGCTGGTTCAGCGGCAGCAGCGCCATTCGCTGCGCGAGGGCATTCGCGCGCTCGGCCAGCTCGTCATCCGGCACGCATTCGAGGATCATCCCCGCTTCGGCGGCATCTGACGCGGTCAGCTCGTCGCCCGTGAACAGGTAACGCTTCGCTCGCTCGAGCCCGAGGCGCGCCACCCAGACCCACGGCGCCTCGGGAACGCCCCAGACCCGGGCCGGCGGATAGCCGAAGCGGGCCGACTCGCCGGCGATGATCACATCGGCATTGAGGATCATGTCGGTGCCACCCGCGATGCACCAGCCTTGAACGGCTGCCAACGTCGGCTTCGAGATCGAGTGCAGCTTTGCGAAGGTGTTGCCGAAGCGACCGATCATCTGCACGTCGGCGACCGAGTCCCAGACGCGCCCGCCTGAACGCTCTGCGGTCGCCTGCCCGACCGTTGACCAGTCGAGACCGAATCCGGCGCAGAATGCCCGTCCCTCGGCCGTGACGAGAACGACCTTCACCGAGCCGTCCCGGTCGGCGGCATCGAGCGCGGCGTCGAGCTCGTCCCGCAGCGTGAGCGTGATGGTGTTGAACTCGGCCGGGCGGCACAGCACGAGCCGGCGCACCGCTCCCTCGTCCTCGATCCGGATGGCCTCACCCATCCGCATACCCTCTCACTCGTGACCGATCTCTACGGCGGGTATCCGGATCTCATGTTCGACCGTCCGTCTGCGGGTGTGCTGCGGGTGACGTTGGATGGTCCCGGGTTGAACGCGGTAAACCACGCGGCCCATCGCCAGCTTGCCGATGTGTGGCTGACAGTCGATCGCGACCCGGACACTCGGGTGGCCGTGCTGTGCGGTGCGGGACGAGCGTTCTCCGCAGGCGGCAGCTTCGACCTGCTGGACGACATCATGAAGGACTTCGCGGTGCGAACGCAGGTCATGCGCGAGGCGCGCGACCTGGTGTTCAACGTCATCAACTGCTCGAAGCCGATCGTGTCCGCCATGCATGGTCCGGCGGTCGGAGCAGGCCTCGTCGCGGGACTGCTCGCCGATGTCTCCGTGGTTGGGCGCTCGGCCCGGATCATCGACGGCCACACTCGACTCGGTGTGACTGCGGGCGATCACGCTGCGATCTGCTGGCCGCTCCTGTGTGGGATGGCGAAGGCGAAGTACTACCTGCTGACGTGCGAGACGCTCACCGGCGAAGAGGCAGAACGCATCGGGCTCGTGTCGTTGTGCGTCGATGACGACTCCGTGCAGGATCGGGCGCTCGAAGTCGCGATCCAGTTGGCGGAAGGAGCGCAGTCGGCGATCCGGTGGACGAAGCAGACGCTCAACAACTGGTACCGCGCACAGTCGGCGATCCTCGACGCGTCGCTCGCGTATGAGTTCTACGGCTTCGCCGGCCCCGACGCGCGCGAAGGCCTCACCAGTCACACCGAAAAGCGCTCACCCGACTTCGATGGACCGACCGGGGAGTAACGGCTCGGGTGCATCTGTCCGGGCGTACGCAAACCCGGCGCCCCAGTCGATGGTTCTCGCGTCGGGTGGCGCGGTCGCAGATGGACCACACAGGAACGACAGCTCCCGCTCGGTCAGCAGAGGCCATTCCGTGAGGGCCTCTGTCGGAGTTGGGTCCGGGCGCGGATCGCGCGTGCTCCCGTGCCGCGCGGTTTCCATGGCCTCGACGTAGCTCTCCCACGGTTGCCAGCCGGGGACGGTCGCCTCGCCGTCGGGTCCACTGAAGAGCAACGTCGGGAACACGTAACGCCAATCGTCCCCGGCCCGCTTGGCGTTGCCCTTACCCTCGTGCGTCTCTTGTAGATGAAGGACGTAGTCGTTCGGCTGGCGAGTCTCGGATCGATCGGCCCGGAACGCCTCTTCCACGATGCTGCTCGACACCTCCACTGCCAACCGCGCCACGTCGACCGCGTCGACGGTCGCGGCAAGCCCGAGGATGCGCTCCCGCGTGTCAGCAGGCGCGCCGTGGACGAAGCAGGACTCTCGCAACGCACGCAACAAGGCGCGACCGGCCATGTCGCTCTGCAACTGCGCGGCCTTCACTGCGTGCGCAGCGTCGGCACTCAGGCTCGGTGTCCAGCGCAGGTGCACCGGCCACGGCATCCCCGTGTGCTCGTGCACGTGCTGCCAATGCTCGGCCGTCTTCGGCGCAGCACGCACCGGATCGAACGCTCCATCGGGCGTCCGACGGTCGGCGACGAGGTCGCCCATGACGATCCGCCACGCGCATCGGTCTCCCCACCGCCATCGCAGCCGGCGCAGCTTCGGCTCGGTCCCCCACGCCCACGAGCACCACGGGTCGGTGAACTCCGTGACCTCGACAGGCTCCATCCGGGCCGACGCTACAGGAGGGGCGGCGAGGCCGGCGGAGGTTCTCGTCCCGGCGCTCAGGCGATGACGTCGTCGGAGAGCGAGCGGACGGCGCGGCTCACATAACGCGCCGCGTCGGCCAAGCGATGTGCTGTCTCGACATCGTGACGCGGGATCTCATCGGCCCAGAGCCGACCGAGTGCGGATTCGGCATCGCGGAGTTGGCGATGGATTCGCACCAGTAGGTTCTCCCAATCGCGTTGATGCTCGACGTCGAGGTCTAGGACCTCGTCGTACGCGTCGGGGTCACGGTCGAGCGACTCGAGCTCGACACAGTCGCGGCCTCGTTGCTTGGCCCGGTACATCGCGTGGTCGGCGTGCTCGAGCAGTGTCGTGAGGTCGGCGAATGGGTCGTTGGTGGTGACGACACCGATGCTCGCGTGCAACTCGATGGTCAAGCCGTCGATCTCGTGGGGACGCGACAGGTCGAGGGCGATGCGCTGCGCAACAGCACGCGCCTCCTCGGGTGAGCCGAGGTCCTCGCAGAGCACGACGAACTCGTCACCGCCATAGCGGGCGACGATGTCGTTCGGACGCACAGCCCGAGGAAAGCGCTGTGCTTGCGTCGCGAGCACGCGGTCACCGAACACGTGGCCATGCAGATCGTTGACCTCCTTGAACTGATCGAGGTCGATGAACACGAGGGCGAGCGTTCCGGGATGCCGGATCAGCCGCGACAACGCGTGGCGCGTCTGCTCGACGAACTGCGCGCGGTTGAGCACGCCGGTCAGCCCGTCATGGGTGGCGTCGTACTCGAGTCGCTGTTCCCGCGTGTGCTCTTCGTCGCTGTCTTCGATGAAGACGTAGCCGCCGGTCGTCGAGCCCTCGTCCTCGGTGAGCATCGTGCGCGCCCGGATCCAGCGTTGCGGATGCTTGCCCTCCGGCTGGATGCGCCAGTCGGTCACGCGCGTCGTGTTGCCGGCGAGCGCCGATCGCACGTGCAATTCCGCGTTGTGACGGTCGCTGGCCACGATGACGTGGAGCCAACCGTCGCCGAGGGCTCGCGCTTGGGTCTGGCCTGTCATCCGGGTCCACGTCGAGTTCACGCGGTCGACGTTCCCCGCCGCATCGAAGACGATGACGCCGAACGGCAGCGCGTCGACGTCGACGAGGAGCCGCTGATCCGGGGGGGACGCCGTCATCGCGCTCGGCCCCGTTGCCGTCGACATCCTGGCGTCTCACCGCTGACAGGAGTCACACGACGCTGGTATCGCACACGCATTGACGCTCCGGGATCTATTGCGCCGAAAGGTAACGAGCCGTATGCGAACTCACAATCGTGTTGGCCGGATTCATATCACCCAAAAGGGTGAATCGCGCGGGGGGTGTAGCGGTAGCCTCCCTGCCATCAAGCCCGCGACGCCTCGCCTGGAGAGGGGGGATCGGGAATCGATGGCGGATGCAGATCGCGACTCGGGTGTTGACGGCGTACTCGACCGATGCCGCCACGGACGCACCCCGGGTCAGTTCTGCCCGGTGTGCGATCGCGCCGAAGTCGGTTTCGAACCCGGCAGCGAGTGGCCCGACGCGATCGATCTCCGCGAGAGTCCGGACATGGATGTTCGCGAGGCTGGCCAGAAGCGCAGACGCCCGCAGCCGTGACAGCGTCATCCCGTGCGGGTGATGACGAAAGGTGAGCCCTGGACCGACACTTCTGTCCATGGCCCTCGCCTACGACTACCCGCTCCTGGAAGTGTTCTGGTCGATGCTCGGCGTGTTCATCTTCATCGCCTGGTGCCTGGTCGTGTTCGGCATGCTTGCCGACGTCTTCCGCAGTGACGACCTGTCGGGATGGGCGAAGACGGGCTGGGTCCTCCTCGTC
>DATAES010000224.1:0-4304 GCA_036257895.1 Acidimicrobiales bacterium | reverse complement strand
CCTCTCGCGTCGACAGCGACCGCGTGCAACACGTTGGCGGTCTTCGACTGGCCATACGCCGTCATCGAGTCGTACGGCCGCCGCTCGTAGTTCGGATCGTCGAGCACGATGTCCGACGCGCGGTGGGCCCACGAGGAGACGAGGACGACACGCGCCCCTCCGGCGCGGCGCAGCGCGGACCACAAGCCGGCAACGAGCTGGAAGTGCCCCAAGTGGTTCGTCGCGAAGTGCGACTCGTAGCCGCGACTGTCGCGTTGCAGCGGAGCGCCGCCGATGCCGGCGCTCGCGATCAGGATGTGAAGCGGGCGTCCGTCGGCATTGAACCGCTGCACGAACTCGGCGATCGAAGTCGGATCCATCAGGTCCATGGAGTCGAGCTCGACGCCGTCGATCCCTTCGAGGGTGGCGCGCGCTCGTGTCAGGTCACGCGCGGGTACCACGACCTGGGCCCCCGCGACGCGCAGTGCTCGCGTGGTCTCGACGCCGATGCCGGAGGCGCCTCCGGTCACGATCGCCACCTTGCCGGTGAGGTCGATCCCGTCGATGACATCGTGCGCCGTCGACGTGACGTCGAAGCCTGACCCCAATGGCATCTGCGTCGGTGACACGGCGGTCCTCCTCGCTCGCTCGCAACTCCCGCTAGTGCCGACGACGGGCGATGTCGGCTTCGATGCCGTCGAGCAGCAGATCGAGATGCTTCTCGAAACGTTTGGGTGCGTTGACCGCTCGCTGCACCTCGTCCCACATGCGATCGAGGCCGAGATCGTCCGCCAGCGCGCTCAGGGTGGGGTACGCGTCGGTCTCGAGGAGCGTCTCGACGTAGTCGATCATCTTGGACTCGACGTGCTGACCGGTGCGGGCGTTGTTGCGCTCGTGCACGCAGAAGCCGAACACGAACTCGTCGACGGCGCTGGCGACATCGAGCTTCTCGGCCAGCGCCAGGGGCAGACTCGAAAGTGCCTCGAGCGTCTGGTCGAAGTGGCGCACCGCGTTCGGCCCGATCGGCGGGTCGTCGGCGATGTCGAACATCCACGGATGGCGCGTCATCACCTCACGCGTCCGGATGGCGATGGCCTCGAGCGCGGGGCGCCATGTGCGGGGGAGTTTCTCGCTCTCGGAGAACGCGACCTCACCCATGATTGCGTCCACCACGAGCGAGAGGAGCTCGTCCTTGTTGCGCACGTAGTGGTACAGGGTCATCGTTCCGACGCCGACCTCGGTGGCCAGCCGGCGCATCGACAGGGCCGAGAGACCTTCTGTGTCGGCGATGCGTACGGCTGCCGCGGCAAGCTCGTCGCGCGTGACCCGCGTGCGCCGTTCGCCAGGAGGTACACGGGTCCACAAGTCGAGCTGGGAGAGCCGGTCGCTGAGCAGGTCGATCGCGTCGGCCTGTATCCGGCCCTTTGCGGTGCGTCGATCTCGCTTCGCCGCCTTCTTGGCGAGCTTGTCGACGACAAGGTCGCGGACGTGCTCGCTGATCTGCTGCTCGAGTTCCTCGTAATGGGCGTGACGGGTTTCACGCCGCTTGTCTCTTGCCACGTCGTACAGCGTACCATTAGGTTGTTCGTACTATGTACGACTCAGCAGTACGAGATACGACATTGGAGAGTCGGGCGGTGCGGCGAGCGACCCTGCCGGCCACGCCGATCCACACGAGCGCCCCTCGGAGCGAGGAGGTCGCCGTCCGTGCGGCCGGCTTGGGGAAACGCTACGGCGACCTGTGGGCTTTGCGCGATGTTGATTTGGCCGTCCCGACGGGATCGGTGCTCGGGCTGCTCGGCCACAACGGCGCCGGCAAGACGACCGCCATCCGGATCCTGACCACGCTCGCAGTGGCGAGCGAGGGCTCAGCATGGGTCGCCGGCTACGACGTCGCCGTCGACGCGGATGCCGTTCGGCGCAGCATCGGTGTCGCCGCCCAACAGGCGACGGTCGACGGCTTGCTCTCCGCTCGACGCAACCTCGTGATGGTCGGCCGACTCCACGGCCTGCCGAAACGTGTCGCGTCACGAAAGGCCGACGCGCTCCTCGAACAGTTCAACCTCGAGGATGCCGCCGACCGGCTGGCCAAAAACCTCTCTGGAGGCATGCGCCGGAAGCTGGATCTCGCTGCCAGCCTGGTGGCCGACCCGACTGTGCTGTTTCTCGACGAGCCGACGACCGGCCTCGATCCTCGGGGCCGCGGCGATCTGTGGGACGTGCTGCGCGACCTGGTCCGCGACGGCACGACCATCCTGCTCACGACGCAGTACCTCGACGAAGCCGACCGTCTCGCCGACGACGTCGTCGTGCTCGATCACGGACGCACGATCGCCCACGGCACCCCGTCCGAGCTCAAGGCCCGCATCGGCGGCGACCGCGTCGAAGTCGTGGTGCCGACGCGCTCGGAGCTGACCGCCGTGGTCGAAGCCACGCGCCGGTTCGCGACTCAACCAGCCTCCGTCGACGAGACCGAGCTGACGGTCACCGTGCCGATCCCCGCGGACGTTCGCCTCATGGACGTGATGCGCTCCCTTGATCACAACGGTGTCGACGCCGTCGACGTCAATCGTCGCCAAGCGACCCTCGACGACGTGTTCTTGACCCTCACCGACCCCGATGCCGATCGACTGACCGGCGGCGAATCCGAGCGCGAGGAGATGCTCGTATGACGACGATCACGGCGACTGCGCCGGCGACCCGCGCACCGGCACCGCGTTCCACGTGGTGGAGCGACACGAGGGTCTATGCCGCCCGCAACCTTCGTCACATCCGGGAGATCCCCGAGAAACTGCTCGACGTCACGCTGCAGCCGCTGATGTTCGTGCTCCTGTTCGCGTACGTCTTCGGTGGCGCCATCGCGGTGCAGGGCAGCAACTACCGCGAGTACCTGATCGCGGGGATCCTCGTGCAATCCCTTGCGTTCGGCCTGACCGGACCGGCCACCGCGATCGCGACCGATCTGACCGAGGGTGTGATTGACCGCTTCCGTTCGTTGCCCTCGGCTCGTTCGGCGTACCTGTCCGGTCACGTGTTGGCCGAACTGGGGGGCATGGGCCTGTCGATCGCCATACTCCTCGCGTCCGGGCTCCTAGTCGGATGGCGGACCCACACCGATCCGATCCACATCGGCGCAGGGCTCGGTCTCCTCGTGCTCTTCGCTGCCGTCATGGTGACCGCGGGCACGCTGCTCGGGCTCGTCGTGCGCACGCCGGACGCGGTCATGGGTGTCGCGTTCACAGTGATCTTCCCATTGACCTTCATCAGCAACGCGTTCGTGCCCATCGAGTCGATGCCGACGGTCCTGCAGCACATCGCAGCTTGGAACCCGGTGAGCGTGCTCACTGCCGCCATTCGCGAACTGTTCGGCAATCCGACCGCGCCCGTCGCGGTGCGCAGTTGGCCGCTCGAGCACCCGGTCGTCGCAGGCGTGGGTTATTGCATCGCAGCCTTGGTGATCGTGATCCCGCTCTGCCTGCGCCGCTACAGGGCCCGCACCACCGACTGACCGGCGCCGTCGCTCGCTAGCGAGCGGATTCGATGTCGCGTTCTGCGAGGCGGCTCAGCGCATCGAGTCTCGGCTTGATCGGACCGACCAGCGCGACGCCGTGCGCAACGGCGTCCGCCTCCGCGCGATGCGGCCACAGAGCTCGATACAGGTCTCCGGCGGCGCGTCGGTCGCCGAGGTGCACGCAGGCGTCGGCGAGAAGCGCGACCGTGCCGAGCCACAACCAGTGCTTGCGAACCTCGGGTAGCCGCGCGACCCCCGCCCGCAATGCAGCTGTCGCTGACGGGTCATTGGTCTCTGCGAGTAGAAGGACGTGCGCTGCACCGCCGGTCGCCAGCTCGGCCGCCATGCGAGCCTCGGCGGTCGCGAGCCGAAGCTCGTCCAGTCGAGCCGCCTCGAGCTGGAGGCTCGGGATGTGGCGGATGTCCCGCAATGCCGGCCCCCGCCATTCGTCCAGTGCCTTGGTCAGCAGCGCCCCCGCCAGCTGCGGGTCGTCGTCGAGGGCGTCGCTGCCGCGCCGAGCGAGCACCTCGAAGCGGTGCACATCGAGCTCTTCGAGATCGACGTGCAACGCGTAGCCGCCCGCCCGAATGTTCAGAGCGGCTGAGCCGTTCGTCGAACCGAGCAGCGCGCGTAGCCGACTGAGATGCGCATGGATCGTCGAGCGCGCTCCTCTGGGAGGCGCTCCGTCCCAAAGCTCGTGTGCGAGTTGATCAGTGGGAACGTGACGGTTGGCACGAACGAGCAGGAGCGCGAGCAGGGCGCGTGCCTCGTTGTCTTGGACGATCAATGGCCGGCGGCGATCGTCGTGTACCAC
>DATAES010000223.1:0-30143 GCA_036257895.1 Acidimicrobiales bacterium | reverse complement strand
ACAAACAACCCGTGGGACACGAGCCGCGCGCCGGGCGGGTCGTCGGGAGGTCCGGCCGCCGCGGTGTCCGCGGGATTCACGAGCTTCGAACTGGGGACGGACATCGGCGGTTCGATCCGCATTCCATCGCACTGTTGCGGCGTTTTCGGCCTGAAGCCGAGCTACGGCGTGGTCCCGCAACGCGGCTATCTCGACCATGTCGGAGGCGGCACCACCGACGCCGACATCAACGTGCTCGGTCCGATCGCCCGGAGCGCGGTCGATCTCGAGTTGCTGCTCTCGGTGCTCGCTGCGCCAGAGCCCGAGCGCGCGCTCGCATGGCGCGTGGACTTGCCGGCGGCGCGTCATCATGACGTCGCGTCGCACCGCATCGGCGTCTGGTTCGAGGAGCCGGGCGTGCCGATCGACCGTGACGAGCTCGCACTACTTCGCCGCGCGGCCGACGCACTCGCCGACGCCGGCGCCAAGGTGGAGGACGCCCATCCGCCTGTCGACTTCGCCGAGCAGGGCGGGCTGTTCGTCCAGATGATCAGCGGCGCCGTCTCACCGAGCATGGACGACGAGGCCGCTGACGCCATGAGCGGTTCGCACCGGCAATGGCTGCGCGGCGACGAGAAGCGGGCAGAGGTCCGCAAGGTGTGGGCGCAATGGTTCGAGTCGTACGACGCTTTGCTGTGTCCAGTGATGCCCACGCCGGCGATCACGCACCAGCAGGAAGGCGACATGTTCAGCCGGTCGGTCGAGGTCAACGGTGACCCGGTTCCCTACATCAGCCTCATCTCCTGGACCGGGTTCATCGGCATCACGTGCCTCCCGTCCGCGGTCCCGCCGCTCGGCCGCACGCCCGACGGTCTGCCAGTCGGCGTTCAGGTCGTGACGCCGTACTTGCGCGATCGGGACGCAATCGCGCTCGCTGGTCATCTCGCCGAGCTCGTCGGTGGCTACGACGTTCCCCCGGGGTTCTAGAACACCCGATGTGGAATCACGACGAGGCAATTCTGCTGTGGCACATCGTGGTGGCGTTCATGTTGTCGTTCGCAGTGGGGTTCGAGCGCGAGATCCGAGGCGCGCCTGCGGGTGATCGCACCTATTCACTTGTCGGCACGGGGGCCGCGGCTATAACCGCCGTCACCATCGGCCCCGCGCCACAAGCGATCGCAGGGATCGTGACCGGCATCGGCTTCATCGGCGCCGGATTCGTGATCCACGGCGACACGGGCACATTGAAGGGGATCACGTCGGCGGCGACGATCTTTACCGTCGCCGCCATCGGCATCGTCGCCGGCGCCGGTCACGCGTGGCTGGCCGTGGCCATCACCGCGTTGATGCTGGTCGACCTCGAGCTGCACCAGATTCCGATGTTGCGCCACCTCGACTCGCGGCGCTACGTCGACCGGCGCGGCGACGACGCCATGCCCGGGATGGACGACCCCAGCCCGTCCTGACGGCGGTGTTTACAAGGCGACGTCGACGCCGGTGGCTTTGCCGAGTGCGGCAAGGTCGTCGAGGATCGCATCGAGCATGTCCCAGAGATCGGGGACGAGCTCGCGGCACGACACGAGGCCGAAGTCGAGCGTGTCGAGATAGCTCTGCACGGTGACGTTCAGGCCTTGGCCGTCGACGATCGTCGACACCGGGTAGTAGTGCAGAAGCTTGCTACCGGCGGCATAGAGCGGCTCGCGCGGGCCGGGCACGTTCGAGATCACGAGGTTGACCGGCGCGCTGACGCGTGCGGAGAGTCGCGTCGCCATCCGCATGGCGCGGGCGAACACCGCAGGTGGTGGGAACTGCGCAAAATCGGTGAGGGCGTCAGCGGGGATGGCGTCGAACAGCTCTTTCGCATTCGCCATCGCGTCGTGCACGCGCTCGACGCGCTTCACCGGATCGGGCTCGTCGGTCGGAAGCGAGGCGAAGATGGCCGACACCCGGTTCGTCCACTTCTCCGTCTCTTCACCGGTGCGGATGGAGACCGGGATCATCGCCCCGAGCGGCTTGTCCGGCAGCGCCTCGTGCTGCTCGAGCCAGGTGCGCAGACCGCCGGCGCACACGGCCATCACGACATCGTTGACCGTCGCGCCGAGCGCGTTCTTGATGCCCTTCACGGATTCGAGCGACGCCGACCGGAACGCGAATCGGCGGTGCGGGGTGATCGGCGCGTTGAACGGCGTCGAGGGCGAGGAGAGGGAGGGCAACGGTCCCTTGACGTCGGTCTCCGGCGACCTTTCGCGGCCGAAGTTCAAGGCGGTGCCGAGCGGACCGCGCAGGCTGTTGCGCATCTGGTTGGCGGCCGCGGTGAGGGCGGGGTTCCGTGTGGCTCTGCCGAGTTCACGGGCGGTGCGCGCGCTGAGTACGAGTGCGCGTCCGGGCTTGCGAGCGAGGTTGGTGAGCGCCCGCACCAGCACCTCCGCATCGGACGGTGGGCGCTCGGGGATCCACTCCTCGACCTCCGACAGTTCGTCACCCTCCGGGATCGAATCGAGCATGAGCGTGAGCAGTTCCGCACCCGAAGCGCCGTCGACGGTGGCGTGGTGGACCTTCGTGAGGATCCCGAACCTGTCGTCGGGTAGGCCCTCGATGACGTAGGTCTCCCAGAGCGGACGGGTGCGGTCGAGCGGCCGCCCGACGATCCGGGCCACCACGTCGGCGAGTTGGGCGTCGGAGCCCGGCGGCGGGATGGCCGTGTTGCGGACGTGGAAGTCGAGGTCGAACTCGTCGTCGTCGACCCAGAACGGATGGTCGAGGTGCATCGGGACGTCCCGCAGCTTCCGTCGCAGCGGCTCGAGCAGGTGGATCCGACATTCGATCTGCGATCGCCAGGCTGCGAACGGCTCGTAGTTCGGGTCGTCGGGCCGCTGGAAGATCGAAAGGCTCGACACGTGTCCGAACTGCGACGGCGTCTCCATGTAGAGGAACGTCGCATCGAGTCCCGAGAGCTGCTTCATGACACGCCTCCCCTCGCTGCCTCGACCGCGACTGTCGCGCGCGACCTCCCGTGTGGCAATGCCCGAGTCAGCGTTCGACCAGACGTACCTGCTTGTAGCCGTGGCGCTCGAGCGAGCCGCGCTCGACGACCTCGACCTGCGCTTCGACGCCCACCTCGGCTGCGATGGCGTGGGCACACTGGCCCACGATGGCCGCCGAGTCGCCGCCGTCGGCACCGAGCTCGACCCTCACTCGCAGCGCGGCGGCGTCGTCAGCCGGCCTCACGACCTGCCACTCGAGCGTCGGGTCGGTGATCGCCGCGACCGTGCGCAACGCCCCCTCGAGCTCGTTGAGCTGGAAGTGCTTGCCTTGGCTCGACAGCAGGTCCTTGAACCGGCCGCCCCAGAAGCCCCGTTTGGTCGTCTCGCCGCACGGGCACGGCTCGGTGACGAAGCACGCCGCTTCCTCGAGGTCGTAGCGGAGCAGCCCGTTGTCTCGATCGAGAGTGGTCACGACGAGGTTGCCCCACTCGCCGTCGGGCACGTCGCGTCCTGTCACCGGATCGACGGCCTGCACGATCGCCCAGTCCTCGTGCACGTGTCCGCCGTCGCCCTCGGTGCAGGGACCGCCGGCATACGCGTACGCCTCGACGCCACACGTCATGATCGGCAGACCCTTCTTGCCGAACCCGCGCAACACGAACGAGGGGAGTCCGACGTCCGCGGTGAGGTCCTTGCCGAGCTTGGAGGCGACCTCGGCGAACCGCCCGTAGTTGAACGCGACCATCGACACGTCGGGGTGCACGCGCTCCCACATGTGGATGCCCTGCTCGGCGAGCTCGTCGGTGTCCGGCGGTGCCACCCAGAGGTTGAGCATCCCGAAGTACTCGAGGGAGCCCGACAGCATCACGCCACCGCCGTAGAGGTACGCAGGATGGGCGTGCGTCACGATCTGGCCAGGACGCCAGCCGTTGCGCCACCAGGCGCGACACGCCGACTCGTACTCGAGCCAGATGTCGTGCCGAGTCCACAGCGTCAGCGTGGGCGTGCCGGTCGTCCCGGTCGAAGAGCCGAGACGCACGCAGTCCTCCCGAGGCGTGAACCGATAGTGACCGAACGGTGGATGCGCGGCTTCGCTGTCGCGCAACTCCTGCTTGACCGTGGTCGGGATGCGGTTGACGTCGTCGACGGCATGGATGTCGTGCGGCGCCGTGATGCCGGCCTGTTGCAGCTTCTCGCCGAACAAGGGGGCCTTGCCGCCCAGCACCTTGCCGATCAACTCCCGCAGCCGTTCGACTTGGAGGTCGCGCAACTGCTCACGCGGCATCGTCTGCATCGCCGGGTCCCAGTACCTCTGCGACGGGTCGCGCTGCTCCGGGCCCAAGCGCCGCGGGTCATACGGCGGCATAGGCTCCGAAACTACCTGACATCTCCGTCAGGTTCGGGAGAGGAACTCGGCATCGCCACCCAGACGACGATCGGCATCGACATCGGCACCACGTCGGTCAAGGCGATCGCGGCAGACGGTGACGGCAACGTCGTCGCGTCGACCCGCATCCCCCACGCCATCCACGTGCCCGACGCGGACTCGCTCGAGCACGACGTCGACGAGGCGTGGCGAAACGGTGTGCGCCGTGCATACGCAGACGTGAGTCGCGACCTCGACGTGGTTGGGGTCAATGTCGCGGCAATGGTCCCATCGCTCGGCGCACTCCACGCCGACGGCTCCGCCGCCGGGCCGGGGCTGTTGTACGGCGATCGTCGCGGACGACGGGCAGGCGTCGACGGTGCCAATCCCGTGGAGAGCGGCGAGCTGCTCGGTTTCCTCGGGTGGTTGCGGACGAACTGTCCTGACGCCGAGCGCTTCTGGCCCGCGCAGGCGACCGCCAATCACGAACTGTGCGGTCGCGCCGCGCTCGACACGACGACCGCGTTCACGGCGTACCCGTTGTTCGACGGCGCGCAGTGGGACCCCGCGCTGTCGGCCGAAGCGGGTGTCGAACCCGCGCAGCTGGCGGAGATCGTGGCCGGCGTGGAGCCGGCCGGGCGCGTCGGCGGTGCCGATGGGCCGTTGCTCGGCGGCGGGACCATCGACGCGATGGGCGAGCAGATCGTCGCCGGCGCCGACGAACCAGGCGACGTGCTCGTGATCTGTGGCACGACGCTGATCACGTGGTCGGTGATGGGTGAGGAATGGATCGAGAAGCCGGGGTTGTGGACGATCCCGCACACTGCGCCCAAGCGGTTGCTGATCGGTGGACCGTCGAATGCCGGTGGGTTGTTCCTCAACTGGGCGTGCGCGCTCGCTGGCAACGGTGTCAACGGTGGCGGCGACGAGGTCGACCCGAACGACGTCCCGATCTGGTTGCCGTACGTCCGCGGCGAGCGCACACCGTTGCACCGGCACGACCTGCGCGCCTCCTTGCACGGCCTCAACCTCACCCATGGACCCGCGCACCTGCGCCGAGCTGCGTACGAGGCATCCGGCTTCGTCGTGCGTCACCACCTGGATCTGGCGGGCGACGCAATCGCGCCGCAACGGATCGTCGCCACCGGCGGCGGGACCCGGGTCGAGCCGTGGCTCGACGCCCTGGCTGCGTGCACGGGCCTGCCGGTCGATGTCGTCGCCGTCCCTGAGGGCGCCGCGCTCGGCTCGGCCTTCATCGCTCGTTGCGTCGCGGGCCTCGAGGCCCAGATGAGCGATGGCAGCCGTTGGGCGCGGGTAGCTCGGCGCATCGAGCCGGACGACCGGTGGGCCGCGGCGGCGAAGGTCCGCTATGAGCAGTTCCGCGGGCTCACGGCAGGCGCCGCCGCGAGCGGCGACGTAATGTGACACGCATGTCAGTTTTCCCGCAGGGCGGCGCCCCGCACCCATCTCCGCCCGGCGAGCTGGCGCTCGCGCGGTCGGTCCGAAGCACTCGCTCCGCTCCTGTTTCGGATACGCGGGTGGACGCGTTCGACGATTCGTTCGACGCGATGGGGCAGTTCACCGACACGGTCGCCGGCGATCTTCGTGACCCGTATCCCGGCCTCGCCGAGAAGCGCCTGTCGTCGCCTGTCGAGGTCGTCGACGTCGTGGACTTCAACGGCGCACCGGACACGGTGTGCAACGTCTACACCTACGAGTTGTGCGCGCAGGTGTTGCGCGACAACGTGACGTTCTCGTCGGGCGCGATCCGCGACTTGATGGAGCTCGTCATGGGCTCCTTCGTCCTCGTGGGCATGGACGAGCCCGAGCACAAGCGTCACCGTGGTCTCGTGAGTGCCGCGTTCCGTCACAAGGCGTTGACGCGGTGGGAGACCGACGTCGTGGAGCCGATCATGCACGAGCTCATCGACTCGTTCGTCGAGCACGGCTCGGCCGAGTTGGTGCGTGAGTTCACGTACCGCTTCCCGGTGCAGATCATCGCCGAGATCCTGGGAGTTCCCCACGAGGACCACGAGCGATTTCACGACATGGCGGTCTGGGTCGTGAACGTCGCCGCCAACCCTGAGCGTGGTATCCGGGCGTCGCAGGATCTGCGCGAGTACCTCAGCGTGATCGTCGAGCAGAAGCGTTCCCGTCCAGGCGACGACGTGATCAGCCTGCTCGTGCAGGAGGAGCTCGATGGCGAGCGACTCGACGACGAGGAGATCTATTCGTTCCTCCGGCTGTTGCTGCCCGCGGGCGCCGAGACGACGTACCGCGCCACCGGCAGCTTCCTGTACGGCCTCCTGACCAACCCCGACCAGCTCGACGCGCTGCGCCGCGACCGCGCGTTGATGCCGCAGGCGATCGAAGAAGCGATCCGGTGGGAGTCGCCGCTGCTGATCACGAGTCGGCTGGTGACGAGCGACGTCGAGATCGACGGCGTGCCGGTTCCGGCGGGCACGATGGTCACGCCGAACATCGGGTCGGCCAACCACGACGAGACGCGCTGGGACCACGGCGACGACTACGACCTGTTCCGGCCGGTGATCCCGCACATCAGCTTCGGCGTCGGTCCGCACATGTGCCTGGGCATGCACCTCGCACGGATGGAGATGGGCTCGGCCGTGGCGGCGCTGCTGGACCGGTGTCCGAACCTGCGGCTCGATCCCGAAGCCGTCGAGCGCGACGATCCGCACATCCACGGCGAGCGTTTCCGGTCGCCGACGTCGTTGCCCGTCATCTGGAACTGATGCTCGAGGGCAAAGTTGCGCTGATCACCGGCGCCGCGTCCGGCCAAGGGCGTGCGGCATCGGTGCTGTTCGCCGAGCACGGGGCGTCGATCGCGGCGGTCGACATCGACGACGAGGGGTCGGCCGAAACGGTGTCGATGGTCGAGTCGGTGGGGACGAAGGCAGTCGCGATCCACGCCGACGTCTCAGCGCGGGAGGACTGCGACCGAATGGTGGCCGAGTGTGCTGCGGCGTTCGGGCGACTGGATGTTCTGTACAACAACGCGGCGGTGCAGATGTCCGGCCGGCTTCTCGAGTGCACAGAGGACGACTGGGACCGCACCATCTCCACCAACCTCAACGCCGTGTTCTGGGCGTGCCGCGCCGCGCTTCCCGTCATGCTCGACGGTGACGGCGGTTCGATCATCAGCACTGCGTCGGTGCTCGGACTGATCGGCTCCGAAGGCTACGTTGCCTACGGCGCGGCGAAGGCGGGATTGGTCGCACTCACTCGGCAGATCGCGGTCGAGTACGGGCCGACCGTTCGCGCCAACGTGATCGCGCCGGGATCGATCGACACCCCGCGGTTCCGCAAGGTGGCCGCGGCGATGGATGACCCCGAAGCGTTCCTTTCCGGTCTGGCGCGGGTGATCCCGCTGCAGCGACTCGGCACCGCCGACGACGTGGCCGGCATCGCGCTGTTCCTCGCGTCGGATCAATCTGCGTACGTGTCGGGCGCGATCGTGCCGGCCGACGGCGGCCTGGCGGCGCTGCGATGACAGACCCGAGTGTCGGTGTCGCCCTGGTCACCGGTGCTGCATCCGGTCTGGGCGCCGCGGTATCCGATCGGTTGCGCGAGGACGGCTACGACGTCGTCGGCGCCGATCTCGACGCGACGGAACCGTGGATCGAGCAGTGCGACGTTCGTTCCGACGCCGACGTGAAACGGGTGGTCGAGGCGGCTGCCGCACTCGGGCCCTTGCGGGCGATGGTGCTGAGCGCTGCGGTCGAGACGCGGTCGCCGGTGATCGACTGCAGCGACGACGACTGGCAGCGCGTGATCGACACCAACTTGAAAGGGCCGTTCCTGTGCCTGCGCCACGCGGTCCCGGCAATGGTCGCCGCAGGTGGCGGATCGATCGTTGCCATGGGTTCGACGCTCGGGTCGATCGTCGCGCCCCAGTACCCGGCGTACTGCGCTTCGAAGTTCGGACTCACGAATCTCTGCAAGCAGGTGGCGATCGAACATGCGGGCGACGGCGTGCGCGTGAACGTGCTGTCGCTCGGGCCGACCGACACAGGGTTGTTCATGCGGCTGACCGACATGGCTCCCGATCCGGAACAGGTGCGGGCAGGTGTCGCGGCGAACCTGCCGATGCGCCGGCTTGGCCGTGCCGGCGAAGTGTGCGCGGCGGTGTCGTTCCTGGTGTCCGATGGCGCGGCGTTCACGAGTGGCGCTGTGCTCCCGCTCGACGGCGGGCTCGCGGCACGGAGGATGTGAGTGGCGGTCGACGGCTTCCGGGTCCTCGACGCCGACGCGCACGTCGTCGAGCCCGCCGAAGTGTTCTCGGCGTGGACAGATAACCCGCTGCCCGCCGACCTCCCCGCCGACACGCCGCTCGTGCCGTGCGGCGACTTCGACCTCGTCGCCGATCAGTTCGAGCACGGCTTCGATGCGGCGTCGTACGTGCGGGCCATGGACGCGCAGGGGATCGACGCCGTGGTGCTGTATCCGTCGATCGGGTTGTTCGTTCCGTTCCTGCCCGCGCTGTCCCCGGATGAATCCGCTGCCGCGTGCCGCTCGTACAACGACTGGATCGCGGGCTACTGCGCGCACCAGCCGTCCCGCATGGCGGCCGCGGGGCTCGTGCCCCTTGCCGATGTCGGGTTGGCCGTAGCAGAGGCGAAGCGAGTGCACGATCTCGATCTCGTCGGCGTGATGGTGCGCCCGAACCACCTGTACGGACGCAATCTCGGCGACACTGCCTACGACCCGCTGTGGTCCGCGTGCGCGGAACTCGGACTGACCGTGTCGGTGCACGAGGGACTCGGATTGCGGAGCCCGACGATCGGGAGCGATCGGTTCTCGGGCTTCGCGGCGCGTCACGTGCTCTCGCATCCGATGGAGCAGATGGCGGCGATGGCGTCGCTCGTGCTCGACGGCGCGCTCGACCGGCACCCCGAACTGCGAGTTGCGTTCCTCGAGTCGGGCACTGGCTGGCTGCCGTACTGGCTGGCGCGCCTCGACGACCACCTCGAATGGCTCGACGCCGGACGCACGTCTGCCACTGCGCTCTTCGACCAGCACTGCATCATCTCGTCCGAGGCCGACGACGATTGCGTCGGCATGGTCGTGGACCGTGTCGGCCCCGAGTACGTCGTGTGGGCCAGCGACTTTCCCCATCCGGATGCGGTGTACCCGGGCGCGCCCGCGGCGTTCCTGCACGAGTGCGAGGAGCAGGGCGTCGACGAGGACGACGCCCGCATCATCCTCTGGGACGCCCCCCTCGCCTTCTACGACCTCGAATCCCGCTTCTCCTGAGCCGAATGTTGGTGCGCCGTGGCCCCGATAGGGGCCACGGCGACCCTGAGTTGGCCGAGGGGGGCGAGGGTCAGAGGCGGTAGAGGGTCTTGGCGTTGCCACCCAGGAGCTTGGCGGTGACGTCGTCGCCGAGGGACGTGGTGAGGCGGCGGACCTCGGCGACGGTGCCGGGGAAGTCCGAGTCCCAGTGCGGATAGTCGGACGAGTAGACGAGCCAGTTGTCGCCGAGCTGCTCGACGCACGTCACCAGGAGCGGCTCCTCGGCCTCGAAGCTGAAGTAGCACTGCCCGCGCTCGAGCAGGGCGCGCGGATCGCTCTTCATCGCGGGGACGAGGTCGCCGCGCTTCTCGAAGTGCTCGTGCATCCGGTGGACGAAGTACGGCACCCAGCCCGTGCCCGATTCCAAGAACGCGACGCGCAGCGACGGGAACCGGTCGAGGACACCACCCATCGCGAGAGCGGTGAACGCGACCATCTGGTCGACCGGGAACGACAGGCAGTGCACCTGCGCGTAGTTGTCGAACCGCTCCGCGCCCGGGAGCGGCAGGTTCATGCCGGGAGCGCTGTGCACGGCGACGGCGAGGTCGAGCGACGAGCACGCTTCGAAGAAGGGCAGCAGCGATGGGTCGTCGAGATTGGCGTCACCAACCACCGGTGGGATCGTCACCGCCACGGCGCCGAGGCGCCCCGCCCTCTCTGCTTCTGTCACCGACCGCGCCACGTCCTGCAGCGGTACCGCCGCGACCGCCTTCAACCGCTCGGGGTTGTGGCCGCACACCTTCGTCAAGAGCCAGTCGTTGTAGGCGCGGGCCACGTCGAGCGCGAACCCGGAGTCGTCGTACGACGTGAGGCCGATGATGAGGCCGCCGAACAGCACCTGCACGTCGATGCCCTCGGCATCCATGTCGGTCAGCCGCTGGTCGAGGTCGGCCGCGCCGGCCTTGCACGCCGGGCTGATGGCCGACTCGATGGGAACGCCGCGACCGTTGCCCTCCTGCGTCGGATAGAGCTTGTCGCCGATCTGCGCCACCCACCGATCGCCCGACCGCCCGGCGGACAGCCACCCTGGATGAAGCTCCGCGAGCTCGGTCCACGCGAGCGGATCCTCGTTCACATGGGCATCCGCATCGATCACCTCGCTTCGGCTCACTTCGTTCGCCTCCAGTGCCGGCCGCACGCTGGCGCTACCACGGCCGGCCTGCCATCGAATCTGATCACGGGCTCGGCACCTCAAGCTGACGTTGGCGTCAGGTAGTGTGCTCAACGAGGACCTTCGATGCCACTTTCGATCCACGTCGACCGCGAGAAGTGCATGGGTTCGGGCAACTGTGCCTTCCACGCGCCGAGCACGTTCGATCTCGACGACGAGATGAAAGCCATCGTGATCGACGCGAGCGGCGACCCGGACGACAAGATCCGGCTCGCCGTCGACGGCTGCCCGACGCTGGCGCTGTCGATCGACGAGTAAGTCGAGCAACGCGTGAGCCTCGGTCTCAGCGACGATCATCTCGCGCTGCACGACACGGCGCGACGGTGGACGGCGAACCACTGCCCTGCTGCCGTGCCTCGTGCCTTGCTCGACGCGGACCGTGAGCCGATGGCGCCGTTCTGGGGTCAGCTCGCCGGCCTCGGCTGGCTCGGCCTTCATCTGTCGGAGGACGTCGGCGGCTCCGGCTACGGGCTGCCTGAACTCGCGGTCGTGCTCGAGGAACTCGGCCGCGCCTGTGCCCCGGGGCCGTTCTTGCCCACGGTGCTCGCCTCTGCGGCGATCGACGCCCTTGCCGATGACGACGCTCGGGCTGCGCTCCTTCCTGTGCTCGCCGATGGATCCGCCACCGCTGCGGTGCAGTTCGCCGGTCCTGGCACGCCGGTGCTCGGTGCATCGCTGGCGAAGCTGGTCGTGGTCCCGACTGCGGACGGTTGGAACGTCGTGCGCGCGGAGCACTGCACGATCACGCCCCGCGTCAGCGTCGACGAGACTCGTCGCGTCGCGGATGTCGACGCCGCGGATGCGACACCGATCGCCTTCCTTCCCGACCCCGGCGGCGCGACCGTCACCGATCTCACGCTCACCCTCATCGCGGCCGAATGCGCGGGTGGCGCGGCGTGGTGCGTCGACACAGCGTCGGAGTACGCGCGAGTGCGAGAGCAGTTCGGCCGGCCCATCGGCCAGTTCCAAGCAGTCAAGCACCGGTGCGCGGACATGCTGCTGGCACTCGAGCAGGCGCGCGCCGTCGCGTGGGACGCGGCGAGACCCGCGGCGACAGCCGACGAAGGATCACTCGCGGCATCGGTCGCGGGCGTGCTCGCGCCGGCGGCGTTCTTCCAGTGCGCGAAGGATTGTGTCCAGGTCCTCGGTGGCATCGGGTTCACGTGGGAGCACGACGCACACCTGTACCTGAAGCGCGCCACCGCGCTGCGATCCTTGACCGGTGGCGGACCGCACCAGTGGCGCGCGCGCACGCTCGAGCTCGCGCGCCGAGGCGCGAGGCGCACGCTCGCCGTCGACCTACCCGTCGAAGCGGAGGCGATCCGGGACGAGATCCGGGCCGATCTCGCAGACCTGACGTCCCACGACAAGAGCGACTGGCGACAGTTGCTCGCCGATCGCGGTTATCTCGCACCGCACTGGCCCAAGCCTTGGGGGCGTGGCGCGAACCCCGTCGAGCAACTCGTGATCGACGACGAGATGCATGCCGCTCACGTCCGTCGCCATCATCTCCAAGTCGGAGCATGGGTGCTGCCGACGCTGATCGAGCACGGGACCGACGAACAGCAGCAACGGTGGATCCCGTCGACACTGCGGGGCGACGTCACGTGGTGCCAGCTCTTCAGTGAGCCGGGCGCGGGAAGCGATCTTGCGTCGTTGACGACGAAGGCGAGCCGCGCCGACGGCGGCTGGCTCCTCACCGGTCAGAAGGTGTGGACGACGATGGCGAAGGAGTCCGACTGGGGGCTCTGCCTCGCCCGCACCGATCCCACCGTGCCGAAGCACGAAGGCATCTCCTGCTTCTGCGTCGACATGAAGGCGGACGGCATCGACATCCGCCCGCTGCGCGAGCTGACCGGGTTCGCAATGTTCAACGAGGTGTTCCTGTCGGACGTGTTCGTCCCCGACGACTGCGTGGTCGGCGCGGTCAACGACGGTTGGCGCGCCGCACGGACGACGCTCGCGAACGAACGGGTGTCGATGGGATCGGGCTCGTCGTTCGGGTTCGGTGTCGAGATGCTGCTCGGCATGGTCGACGTGAACGATCCGGTCGCGGTGGACGAGGTCGGCGCGCTGCTGGCGGAGGCGCAGTCGCTCGCGGTGCTCGGTTTGCGCATGACGGCCCGCGCCATCCGTGGCGCCGATCCGGGACCCGAGTCGAGTGTCCGCAAGTTGCTCGGTGTCGAGCACGACCAGCGCGTGCAAGAGGTCGGGCTCGCGTTGCACGGAGCGCAAGGCGCGGCCAACGATCGTGACGCGGCGTCGTGGGTCGGCGCGTTCTTCGCCAATCGGTGTCTCACGATCGCGGGCGGCACGAGCGAGGTGCAGCGCAACGTCATCGCGGAACGCCTGCTCGGACTGCCGAAGGACTGATCGATGTCGACACCTCGCTTCGATCTCCCGAGACCCGATCTGGAGACGCAGCCGTACTGGGACGCGGCTCGCGACCACAAGCTCCTGCTCAAGCGATGCGCGGCCTGCGGCAAGGCCCACTTCTACCCCCGGCCGTTCTGCCCACACTGCTGGAGCGATCGGGTCGAGTGGGAGGAAGCCAGCGGCCGGGCGACGCTGTACACCTACTCGATCGTCCGGCGGAACGATCTGCCGCCGTTCGGCGAGCGCGTGCCGTATGTCGCGGCCGTCGTCGATCTCGAAGAGGGCCCGCGTATGCAGACGAACGTTGAGGGTTGCGACGAGGACGACTTGCACATCGGCATGTCGCTCGTCGTCGACTTCCGTGAAGAGACCGAAGCGTTCACCTTCCCGGTCTTCCGCCCTGCGTGACACAGTCATGACCACCGCGCAGATGCGAGCGACGGAGCGCCAGCGGAGGAGCGGCCACACCGGCCTGCGTGGCCGGGGAACGCCAGAAACTAACGTGCGCCGCGATGGCAGAGGGCACGGAAGGCACCGAGCGCGAGGCGTTCACGTTCCGGTGGGAGGCGCCGGTCCACGAGGTCTTCCCCTCATTGCACGAGGCTCAGAGCGCGTGGCTGGGCCAGATCGAGTCCTTGAGCGCACCGGATCGCAAGACGACCGAGCTCATCCGCATGGCGTGCTCGGTCATCGCCCGCAATCCGCCAGGAGTCAGCCGGCACGCGATGCTCGCCCGCGAGGTCGGCGCTTCGTGGGACGACATCGTGGGTTCGATCATGCTCACGACACCGGCGTTCGGGATACTCGCTGCGGTGGAGGCGCTGCCTCATGCGAAGCGGGGCTTCGACGAGGCTCCGGAGATCGAGGCCGATGACAACGGAGAGCCCTGACGCGGCGGAGCACGTACAGCCGTTCCGTCTGCTCCCCCGCCTCGACGACACCAACCGCTACTTCTGGACGAGTGGGGAGGACGGCAAGCTCCGCTTCCTACGTTGCCAGCAGTGCGGTTACTGGCTGCATCCGCCCGCACCTCGTTGCCCGTCGTGCCTGTCGAAAGAGCTCGACGTCGAGGCGGTCTCGGGACAGGCCACGTTGCACACGTTCACGGTCAACCATCAGCCGTGGTACCCGGGGCTCGACCCGCCCTACGTGATCGCCATCGTCGAGTTGCCCGAACAGGAAGGCCTCCGCCTCACGACCGGCATCGTCGGCTGTGCGTCGGATGAGGTCGAGATCGGCATGCCGTTGCAAGTGACGTTCGAGCAGTACGAGGACGTCTGGCTCCCGTTCTTCGAACGGGTCCCATGAGGGATCTCCAAGCCGTCATCAGCGGGATCGGGCAGTCCGATGTCGGCCGGCGGCTGCATCGCGACCCGCTCGACCTCACGCTCGACGCCTGCCTCGAAGCGATCGAGGATGCGGGGCTCACGCGCGGCGACATCGACGGGATCGCGACGTATCCAGGCGCGATGGACACGCCGCCCGGCTTCTCAGGCGTCGGGGTCACGGAGGTGCACGACGCGTTGCGCCTGAATCTCAGCTGGTATGCGGGTGGTCTCGAGGCGCCAGGTCAACTCGGCTCGGTGGTCAACGCGTGCATGGCGGTCAGCACGGGGCTCGCCGACCATGTCCTGTGCTTCCGCACGGTGTGGGAAGGAAGCGCGCAAGGCGACAAGGGACGGTCGGCGGTCATGCCTGGCATCGGCGGCGGCTCGCGTAGTGGACTGCCGCGCGTCGGCGGCTTCATGCAGTACACGCTCCCGTACGGCGCGCCGTCCGCTGCAAACTGGATCGCGATGATGGCGATGCGTCACTTCCATGAGTTCGGCACAACGCGCGAACAGCTTGCGTGGATCGCGCTCAACGCTCGTCGCAACGCCGCCCTCAACCCGAAGGGCGTCTACCGCGACCCGATGACGCTCGACGACTACCTCGGCGTACGCATGATCTCGTCGCCGCTGTGTCTCTACGACTGCGACGTCCCCGCCGACGGGTCGACCGCGGTGATCGTCAGCCGAGCCGACGCGAGCGCCGACTTCCGTCAACCACCGGTGCACGTGAACGCGGTCGGCACGGCCATCCACGGCCGTCCCTCGTGGGACCAGTGGGACGACCTCACGACCATGGCCTTGCGCGACGCGGGCGCGCAGTTGTGGACGCGCACCGACCTCACGCCGGCCGACGTCGACGTCGCCGAGCTGTACGACGGGTTCAGCTTCATAACGTTGTGCTGGCTCGAAGCGCTCGGGTTCTGCGCGAAGGGCGAGGGTGGCGCGTTCATCGACGGCGGCGCCAACATCGCCCGCGACGGAGTCGTGCCGTTGAACACACACGGCGGTCAGCTCTCATCGGGGCGGCTGCACGGCTACGGCTTCCTGCACGAAGCATGCGTGCAGCTTCGGGGCGAAGGCGGTGACCGCCAAGTCGTACGGCCCGGCGGCCGCCAACCGGAGGTCGCCGTCGCAGCCGCGGGCGGGGGACCGCTCGCCGGCTGCCTGTTGCTCACCCGAGACTGACCTCTCCCTGTGAAATTGCGTGCAGGATGGCCCTATAGGGGCCACAACGCACGCCGAAACGCGGGCAGGGAGGGGGGAGAAGTGACGACCATGTTCTCGTCCGACGAACTCGAGTCGATGACGGTGCCGGCGTTTGAGCGGGCAAAGCGCGCGATCGCCGTGGGCGACCACGAGCGGGCCGTAGCGCTCATCGACGAGGGTGCGGCCCGCACGCGCAGCTTGCAGATCTATTCGATCGAGTGGATCACGTCGCTGCTGTCGTTCATCGGCCGCGAGCTCGGTGAGGAAGCAGTCGAGCGCGCGTTGCGGGCGTCGGGCGACGATTTCATCGACGACCGACGGCAAGGCCCGTGGGACGAGCTGCCAGCGAACGTCAGGGCGAAGGTGATCGCGCGTGCGATGGTTGCCAACGGTGGCGCATGCGAAGTCGACGAGGAGGACGACAAGATCGTGCTGTCGTTCCAGTGCGGGAGCGGCGGCCGGCTGATCGACGAAGGCAGGTACGACGTCGAGGGCGGTCCGTACCTGACGTTGCACGAGGAAAGTGGACGTACGTTCAGCCGCGCCGAGCTGCCCGTGTACTGCGCGCACTGCTCGGTCAACAACGAGATGCAACGAGTCGAAGCCGGCGGTGCGCCGACGTCGATCGAGTTCCCTCCGACGAAACCGGGCGAGCGCTGCGTCCACCACGTCTACAGAGACGTGGCCGCGATCCCCGACGAGGCCTACGAACGGATCGGGTTGCCGCCTACCAACCCTTGAAATCCGGGTCGCGGCGCTCCATGAACGCCTTCATGCCCTCGGCGGAGTCGGCGGTCGCCTGCACGAGCTCCTGCGCGTAGCCCTCTTCCTCGAACGCCGCCTGCCGGCTCGACTCGCTCGACCGGTTGAGCAGCCACTTGGTCATCGTGATCGCCTTGCTCGGCGCGGCCGCAAGCCGGCCGGCCCACTCGTCCGCGACCTTGGCGACATCCTGTGCCGGCACCACTCGGTTCGCGACGCCGAGCCGCAAGGCTTCCGTGGCGGGAAGGTCGTCACCGAAGAACATGATCTCCTTCGCCTTCGGCAGCCCGACGATGCGCGGCAGGAGATAACAACCTCCGGCGTCGGGGATGATGCCGCGTCGCACGAAGATTTCGATGAGCCGCGCGTTCTCCGACATGACGACAAGGTCGGATGCGAGCACGAGGTTCGCTCCGCCGCCTGCCGCTGTGCCGTTCACCGCTGCGATCACAGGCTTCTCGCAGTCGAGGATCGACGCGACGAGCCGTTGCCAGCCACGCCTGATCATCCGCGCGACGTCGCCCAACGCGCGATCGGGCGCGTCCGCCGGACGTTCGGGACCCGGCTTCTGTGGTCCACCGAGCCCAGCGCCCGTGCAGAAATGACGTTCGCCGGCACCTGTCAGCACGATGGCGCGCACGCCGAGCGTCGCCGACAACTCGTCGAAGTGCTCGGCGAGCGTGTCGCGCATGTGTGAGGTCAGTGAGTTGCCGGCTTCTGGTCGATTGATCGTCACGCGCGCGACGCCGTCATCGATGGCGCACTGGATCTGGTCGTCGATGGGCGTCTCGTCAGCCACGGCCGCTACCGTAGCGACCTGACGCTCGTGTCAGGAATCCGGTGGAGATGTTGCCGCGAGTCGAATCGGAAGCGAACGAACAGGGGGGCGAATGGGGTTGTTCGACGGCAAGGTGGCGATCGTGACGGGTGCCGGGCGCGGCATCGGTCGTGCCGAAGCAGTGCTTCTGGCCTCAGAGGGCGCGGCAGTCGTCGTCAACGATCTCGGTGGCTCGGCCGAAGGCACGGGCTCGGACGCCACGCCGGCACAGCAGGTCGTCGACGAGATCGAAGCATCCGGCGGCCAAGCGATTGCGAACTACGGAAGCGTGGCGAGCTTCGCTGACGCGAAAGCCCTCATCGATCAAGCGGTCGACACCTACGGCAGCCTCGACGTCCTCATCAACAATGCCGGCATCCTTCGCGACAAGATGAGCTTCAACATGGACGAGGCCGAATGGGACGTCGTCATCGACGTCCACATGAAGGGCCACTTCTGTACGTCGAGGCACGCAGCCGCGTACTGGCGGGCCAAAGCGAAGGAAACCGGCGAGCCCGCTCGGGGCGTGATCGTGAACACCACGAGCGAGTCAGGTCTGTACGGCAACGCCGGCCAGGTGAACTATGCGGCCGCCAAGGCCGGCATCGCGTCGATGACCATCGTCATGGCGCGCGAGCTCGAACGAAGCGGGGTTCGCGTCAACTGCATCGCGCCGGTGGCGCGCACTCGCCTGACCGAGGCGCTCGCCGGTGAGCACATGAAGCCCGACGAGGCAGGGTTCGATCGCTTCGCGCCCGACAACGTCGCCGCCGTCGCGGTGTGGCTCGCGTCCGACCTGTGCAACGGCATCAACGGCCAGATCGTGAAGGTGCAGGGCGGTGTCGTGCAGCTGCTCGAGGGCTGGCGTCCGCTCACCGAGGCCACCAGCGACAAGCCGTGGACGGTCGACTCGGTCGACGCGGTTCGTGACGAGCTGTTCGCCGAGTCCGACGGGTCGATCCCTCCGTTCTTCTTCCCGTCACCCGGATAGCAGATGAAGCTCGAGTGGAGCGCGGAGGACGAAGCCTTCCGCGCCGAGCTGGTCCAGTTCCTCGACGAGCACGCGCCACCGGAGATCAAGGTCGGTCGTGACTTCGCCGACGGTGGCGTCGACGAGGTCGGCGGCCACGAGGTCATCCCCCAGTGGGGTCGCGACTGGCAGGCAACGCTGTTCGACCACGGCTGGATGGTCCCGAGCTATCCACCCGAGCTCGGTGGCCGCAACGCCACACCAGTGCAGACGCTGATCTACATGGAGGAGCTCGCGAAACGGCGAATCGTGCGGAGTCTCCACTTCCCCGGGTACGCCATCGTCGCGCCGAGCCTGCTCGAGTTCGGCAACGAGGAACAGCGAACGTTCGTCGCACCATCCATCCGTGGCGACATGATCTGGTGCATCGGCATGAGCGAACCGAACGCCGGGAGCGACCTCGCGTCGCTCACGACCCGTGCGGTGCGTGATGGTGATCACTTCATCGTCAACGGCCAGAAGGTGTGGACGTCGTACTCGATGGTGGCGGCGAAGTGCTTCTGCTACGTGCGGACGACGCCGTTGGACGAGGCGCCCAAGCACAAGGGCATCACCGTGTTGATCATCGACATGGACACACCGGGCATCGACGTGCGTCCGATCAAGCACATCACCGGCTCGGAGGACTTCGCAGAGGTGTTCTTCACCGACGTCGAGGTGCCGGTCCACAACGTGGTCGGTGCCGTCGACGATGGTTGGCGCATCACGATGGGGTCGCTCGCGCACGAGCGGGGTGGACTGTGGCTGCAATCGGTCGCGATGGTGCAGCAAACCGTCGACGACCTGTGCGCGATGGCGCGCCGGCACGGTCTCGATGCCGACGCTGGAGTGCGCCGCCGCCTTGCCGAGGCGTACGAGCAGGTGGCGTCGTTGCGGGCACTCGGGTACAAGGGGTTCTCGTCGTTCGCGCAGGGAAGCTCAGCGCCGGAGCACAGCTACTTGAAGCTGGCGACGTCCGAGATGGGCAAAACGCTGTACGAGCTCGGCATGCAGTTGCAAGGGCCGTACGGCGCGGTGAACGATCCCGAGCGAGGTGACGAGCGAGGCCGGTGGGCTCGGTCGTTCTTCGTGAGCTTTGCCAACACGGTGGCCGGAGGATCGAGCGAGATCCAGCGCAACATCATCGCCACCCGCGTGCTCGGACTGCCGAGGGCCTGACCGCGGTGGACTTCACCCTCACCGACGAACAGGTGCTGTTGCGCGACACCGCACGCGCGTTGCTCACCCGCCACTGCCCGACCTCGCTCGTCCGAGCGCACATCGACGACCCCGCCGCGGCCGATCCGTTGTGGGAGCACTTGCGCGCGTGGGTCGTGCTCGGCGACGGGCCGATGACCGACCTCTGCCTGTTCTTGGAGGAGTGCGGTGGGGTGCTCGCGCCCGGGCCGTTCTTCGCCACGACCGCGCTGGCCTTGCCGCTCGCACGGGCGGCCGGTCTCGACGTCGCCGACGACCTGAGCGAGGGGGATGGCGCAGCAACGGTGGCGATCGCGGGCGCGGACGGCAACTGGTGCGCCAACGACGAGACCACGAAGACGTTCGTGCTCGAAGCCGACCGCGTCGACCACGTTCTCGCTATCAACGGCGACGGCACCGTCAGCCTGGTTCGCAGCGCGGACGTCGGACAGCGCAGTGTGGGCTCGATCGATTCGACCCGCCGCATCTTCGAAGTCGACGTCGCCGGGGTGTCGGCGTTCACCGAGCCGGTCGATGTCGAGCGGTGGCTGCAAGGCGCCACCGTTGCGCTCGCCGCCGAGATGCTCGGCACGGCCCGGTGGATGCTGGCCACCGCCATCGACTACGCCAAGCAGCGCGTGCAGTTCGACGTGCCGATCGGCAGCTTCCAGGCCATCCAGCACAAGCTCGCCGATTGCTCGGTCGACCTCGAGCGAGCGCGCAGCGCCGTCTACTTCGCGGCGATGTGCATCGACGCCGACGATCCGGAACGTCACCGCGCCGCGCACGTCGCCAAGGCGGCAGCGGGACGGGCGGCCACCCACTGCGCCAAGGACGGCATGCAGATCCACGGGGGCATCGGGTACACGTGGGAGCACGACCTGCACCTGTACATCCGGCGGGCATACGCCTCCGAGCACCTGCTCGGCACGGTCGGGTGGCATCACGACCGCCTCGCCGACCTGATCCTGGGCTGACCGCCTCGCAACTCTGGGTCGCCGTGGCCCCCAGAGGGGCCACGGCGCACCAACATTCGCAGGCGGCCGCGAAACATGACACGATCGTCAGGTACGACTGTTGACGAAGGGGAGCCGTCAGTGGCCGAGGAGAAGCTGTTCTTCGAGGACGTGAATGAAGGGGACGAGGCGCCGGTGGTGTCCCACGAGCTCACCCGGACCGACCTCGTGATGTACGCCGGAGCCTCGGGTGACTTCAACCCGATGCACCACGACGAGGTGAAGGCGAAGGACGCTGGTCTCCCCAGCGTGTTCGGTCACGGCATGTTCTCGATGGGCCTGCTCGGGCGAGCGATCACCGACTGGGTGGGCATCGGCAGTCTGCGCAACTTCAAGGTGCGATTCACGAAGCAGACCTGGCCCGGCGAGACGCTCACGTCGAAGATCGTGGTCACCGGGAAACGCAAGGACAACGGCGAGAACCTCGTCGACCTCGATGTCGAGCTCGCCAACGCGAACGGCGAGGTCAAGGTCGCTGGGGCGGCAGTCGCGGCGCTGCCGTCCCGCTGAGTCATCCGTCCGGGGTAGGGGGGATAGCACGCCCGGGCGTCTCACTACCGCACAGGTAGTCAGACGCCCGGGCGTTGCGAAGAAGAAGCGGACGACGCGAGCGCAGTCGCGAGCTCGCGTCGTTTGGTGACGCCGAGCTTCGTGTACGCGCGCTGCAGATGGTTGTTCACGGTCCGCACGGACAGGTACAGCTTCTCGGCGATCTCCGGACTGCTGACTCCGGCGGCGGCGAGCGTGCAGATCTCCCGTTCACGCGCCGTCAGTGGTACAGGAGCTTCGGAAGTGACGAGCGCAGGCGTCCGAGGCGACTCGCACGCGTCGATCAGCGCGGCGGCGCGAGCTCGCATGGCGGCCGCGGCACGCTGGTCCCGCTCGCGCTGGAGCGCATGGGTCGCTTCGGTCGCCGCCTCGGCGGCGAGGAGCAACGTGCCGATGCGTTCGAAACGGTCGGTGGCGTCGACGAGATCGGCAGCCCGGTCGCTGTCCAAGGCGGCAGCGTGTACCGCCCACGCCGGAACGAGTTCGCCTTCGCACAGCTCGGCTAGTTCGGCGAGTCGCTCACTCGTACCTCGATGGCCGAGGCGGTACGCGTCGTGCAGCAGCCACGCCTCCATGGTGCGATGCCCACTGTCTTCCAGCGCCCGGGCACCGTTGAGCAGGAGCGCGCGAGCACGGGGGAGCGACCCTGTGGCGGCTGCTGTCCATGCCGGACCGAGGACCTGTTCGCCCGGCAGGTAGGCGAACGGTTCGAGTCGTTCCAGCTCGTCGACCGCCGCCGTCGCTACGTCCACGTCTCCGATCCATGCCGCGCAAGCTGCGAGTAGGGACAGCACGACGCGGCGCGGGCCGACGTCGCGCCGCTCGCACCGTGCGACGCCTTCGACCAACCACCGCCGCGCGGTCTCGAGCTGGCCCACCACCATCGCGTTCCGGCCCAGTCGAGTCACGAACCACAGCGCGGCGTTGGCGGGCGCGTCGCGGGGGATGGCTGCGTAGCACTCGAGCGCGAGCGCCGATGACTCGTCGAAGCGTCCCAGATAGGCGAGCGCATCGACTTTGAAGCTGAGATGGACGTGCGGACGGGCCATCGCGATGTGCTCGCCGAGCCGGGTGTGGTCGTCGTATGCGTCGTTGCCCACCTCGATGGCACTGCTGAACTGGCCGGTAGCGATGAGCGCGGGCTCGGCGGCGATCGCCGCGATCACCCATGCGCGGGGGTGGACGTCATCGGTCAGCGCGCCGAGTACGTCGAGCGCCTCGAGCGGCCGGCCGCTGTACGACAGCACCATTCCTTCCTCCGCGACCAGTTCATTGCTCGTGTTCTCGTCGCGGGCGCGAGCGCGCATGTCGTGGAGGACGGACAACGCGTGATCGGGATGATGCAGGCCCCACATCAGGTTGCGGACGTGCATCTCGACCAGCGGCGCGAACAGTCGCTCGTCGCTACCGATCGACTGGAGCGCGGCGGCCAGCACCTCGCCCGCCTCGTCGTATCGAGCGAGCTCGTGCAGTGCCTCGCCCAGCAGCAGCCCGCACTCGGGTGTGGTGCCGTGACTCGCAGCGGCGCGCGCGAGCCGTTCGACTTGCACGTGGTCGTCATTGTGCCGAGCGAACCATGCGGCCGACATCAACAGTTCGGGATCCGCCGAGCCGGTGGCGTCGAGATAGGCGCCGGCGATGGTGACGACGTCGTCCCGCCGCCGTGCACCGTGTTCTTCGATCCAGTCGGTCCGGTCGAGCAGCAGCCGTCGGCGGGTCGTCGCCGGAACGGCAGCGCGGACGATCTCCCCGTAGACAGGATGGGCGAGCGTCACCGGCTGGCGGCGCACGTCAGAGCGGATGCGGACGAGTCCGGCGCGTTCGAGGTGCTCGACGGCGCCCGCACCGACCACGGACTCGAGCATCGTCAGCCCGACCGGTTCCCACAGAGCGACCTTGTCGATCACCGCGCGCGTCTCGGAATCGAGCACGTCGAGCCTCGCCGCGACCGCGTCGGCGAGTCGGGCGCTCGCCACCAAGGGCCCCTCCAGGCGCCACACGCCGCGCTCTTGCCGGAGCTGTCCGCCGTCGATGCCGGCAAGGACCAGCTCGCGGGTGTACAGCGGGTTGCCTTGACTGACCGCCCAGATCGAGTCGACCGCGTCGGTGGCGATCGGACCGCCGAGAGCTGTCTGGAGCAGGCCGTCGAGCTCGTCTCGCGAGAAGTCGCCGAGATCGACACGGATGATGCGGTCATCGCGCCAAAGCGCGGCGACGTTGTTGGCCACGGACTCACCACTGCGTACGGTCCCGACGAGGAAGTTCAAGCGAGCATCGAGCAGCTGGCCGACGAGTGTCGCCGTCGTCGAGTCGAGCAGGTGGATGTCGTCGATGAGCAGCAGCACCCGGCGGCCCTTGCCCCTGGCCTTGACGGTCTCGGCGACCTTGGGGAACAGCGTGAGCGGATCACTCCGGTCGAGGAGGATGCGCGCGGGCAGCAGGTGCGCGACCGCTCCGAGTGGAACCTGCCGCGTCCGGTCGCTAGCGACGGCTCGGACGCACCATCGGTCCTGCGCCTCCGCGATGGCGAGGACCTCCTCGGCCAACCGGGACTTCCCGACGCCGGGCGCGCCGTGGATGACGACACCGAGTACGTCGAGGTCGTCGAGCGACGAGACGATTCCCTCCACCTCGACGTGACGGCCGACGAATGGCCACCGCGCCCGCACAGAATCGCCGGCCAGGGAGGCCGCGCGACCAGGGGTCATGGGGTCACCGTAGTCACGGCGTGAATTGAGTATGCGCTGCTCATGCCGAGGAGCAGTGCGCGAGCGCACAGTCGCTGCATGACAACTCACACGAACTCTCATCACCGCCCCGCACCCCGCACCGCGTATCTGCTCGGCAGGCCCGCTACCAAGTGGGTCGAGGCGATCTCGGGTCGGCACCGCACCGGGCCACGACCGTCGAAGGACCGTGACCGCCATGCGGGTTGATCGGGTTGCCGCACAGCACGCGCTCGTCACCGGTGGTGGTCGAGGCATCGGGCGGCTCCTCGCCCGAGCGCTCGCCGCGGAGGGAATGGCTGTCGGTCTCGTCGCTCGGTCCTATGACGAGTTGAGCGAGACCGTCGCGCTCATCGAAGCGTCGGGCGGCATAGCCGCCGCGGCGGTCGCGGACGTGACCGACGAGTGGTCGATGGGCTCAGCAGTCGAAAGCCTGCGCGAGCAGCTCGGGCCTGTCGACCTTCTGATCAACAACGCCGGCATCGTCGGACCGGTCGGCCCGGCGTGGGAAGTCGACGGCGACGACTGGTGGCGCACGATGGAGGTCAACGTCCGCGGGACGATCCTGACCACGCAGCTCGTGCTCCCCGACATGGTCTCGCGCCGGCGCGGCCGCATCGTCAACCTCAGTAGTCACGCTGGCGTGTTCCGCTGGCCGCTCGTGTCCGCCTACTCCGTGTCGAAGGCCGCGGTCGTGAAGTTCACCGAGAACCTCGCCCTCGAGACCAGTCGGCACAACGTCGCGGTGTTCAGCGTCCACCCGGGCCTGCTGCCCGTCGGCATGGGTGAGCAGGCATTCGTCGACGCCGCGCCACCGGAGTCGGACGAGGCCCACGTCTACGCGTGGGTGCGGCGCGAGATCGACGAAGGTCGGGGAGCGCTGCCCGAACAGGCGGTGGAGTTGATCGTCCGGCTTGCTTCGGGCGACTACGACGAGCTGTCAGGACGTCAGCTCTCGGTGCACGACGACATCGATGCGGTGCTCGGCGAGATCGACGAGGTCCGCGATCGAGAGCTGTACGTGCTCGGAGTCCACAAGCTGCCGCCCGTCGTGCAACAACAGCGATGGAAGTCGGCGTGACGCTCAGCCGCTCATGAGCTTGGTGAGCCGCTCCGTGGCCTCGATGCACTCCTCGACCATCGTGTAGATCACGTCCTTCACCGGACGGACCTTGGTCGCCTGCCCGATCACCTGGCCGGCCGGATTGAAGTTCACCGTCTTGGCCTGCTCGGGATACCGGTGGCCGCGTGACACCGCAGTGGACGTCACCATGAATTGGAGCGGCATGCCCAGCGGATCGGGCGTGTCCGGACGCTCCCACGCGTCGGTCCAGTCGTTGCGCAGCATTCGGCACGGCTTGCCCGTGTACGACCGCGAGCGGACGGTGTCGCGAGAGGTCGCGGCGAGGTAGCTCTCCATCTGCGCCGGCGGGATGTCGGCTTCCTCGACGGTGAGCCACAACGTGCCGGTCCACACCCCTTGCGCGCCCAACGCGAGCGCGGCGGCCATCTGCCGCCCGTTGCCGATGCCGCCGGCGGCCAGGACGGGCGTCGGCGCGACAGCGTCGATGACCTCGGGCCACAGCACGCTCGAGCCGACCTCGCCGGTGTGGCCTCCGCCCTCGGTGCCCTGCGCGATGACGATGTCGATGCCGGCCTCCTTGTGGCTGAGGGCCTGCTTCGACGCGCCGCACAGTGCGGCGACGAGACGGCCGGACTCGTGGATCTCGTCGATGATGTCGCTCGGCGGCGTGCCCAACGCATTGGCGATGAGCCTGACCTTCTCGTGCCGGAGGGCGCAGTCGACCTGCGGCGTCGCGGTCGCGGCCGTCCAGCCGAGCAGCTCGCGCGGGGTCTCCTCGTCCGGGAGCCGCGGCACGTCGTGATCGCTCAGGATCTGCTCGACGAAGTCCCGGTGCTGCTGCGGGATCATCGCCCGGAGGTCCGCCTCCAACTTCGCGGGATCGAGCTCGCCCATGCCCTCGTACTTGCCGGGAATCACGATGTCGACGCCGTACGGGCGGTCGCCCACGTGCTCGTCGATCCAGTCGAGCTCGACCTCGAGCTGCTCGGGACTGAACCCGACCGCGCCCAGCACCCCGAACCCGCCGGCCTTCGACACCGCGGCCACCACGTCGCGGCAGTGGGTGAACGCGAAGATCGGGAACTCGATCCCGAGCTGCTTGGCCACTTCGGTCTGCATGTCGTCTCTCCTTGTCTCGACACCAACTCACTCCCCTGCGGGTCGCTCGTTGGTGATGTCGGCTCGTCGCTGGCGCTTCCCTCGCCGACCTTGCCTGCGCCCGTCAGCCGTTGAGCCGCAAGGGCATGTACTTGATGCCGTTCACGAAGTCGGAACGGAGGCGGAGGACCTCGCCGGCGAGCTCGGGATTCGGGTAGCGGCGCAGCATCTCCCGCATGATCCATTTGATCTCGAGCCGGGCGAGGTTGGCGCCGAGACAGAAGTGGACGCCGCCGCCGCCGAACGTCACATGGTCGTTCGGGGTGCGGCGGATGTCGAACGTCATCGAATCCTCGAACACGTCCTCGTCGCGGTTGGCGGACGCGTAGAAGGTGACGACCTTGTCGCCTTCCTTGATCGGGACGCCTCGGATCTCCGTGTCGTGCGTGACCGTGCGGCGGAAGTTTTGGATCGACACGCCCCACCGGAGCATCTCTTCGACCGCGGTCGCCCACAGCGCATCGTCATCGATGCCGGCCACGAGCTCGGCGCGCGCGTCCGGCCGCTCGATGAGGGCGAGCATGGCATGGGCGATGAGGTTGCGAGTCGTCTCGTTGCCAGCGACGACGAGGAGCACGAAGAACAGGTTGAGTTCGGTGTCGGTCAGCCGGTCACCGTCGACCTCGGCGCCGACGAGGATCGACATGATGTCGTCGCGCGGGTTCTTCCGACGATCCGCGGCGAGCTCGTCGCACAGCGCGTAGAGCTCGGCCGATGCGAGCTGGCTGTCCTCCTCGGAGGACTGGAAGTCGGGGTCCTGCGCGCCCACCAGCCGATTCGCCAGCGCCGTCGCGCGATGCCGGTCCTCCTCGGGGATGCCGATCATCTCGCAGATCGCCTGCATAGGCAGCTCGGCGGCGATGTCCAACGTGAACTCGATCTCGTCGCGACCTTCGATCGACTCCACGATCGTGCGGGCGCGCGTCGCGATCGAATCCGCAAGCATCGAGATCATGCGGGGCGTGAACCCCGCAGACACGAGTCGGCGGTAGCGGTTGTGCTTCGGCGGATCCATCTGCAGCAGCGTCATGCGATGGAACTCGAGCGCCGACGGGTCCTGGTCGAGGATGAACGCGGAGCCGACCTCGGTCGAGAACGTGGCGGCGTCGTGGCTGACTGCCTTGACGTCAGCGTGCTTCGTGATCGCCCAGAAGCCCCGCGCATTCGGATGCTCGTGCCAGTACACGGGCGCCTCCCGTCGGAGCACGGCGAACTGATCGTGGGGGACGCCTCGCGCCCACGTGTCTTCGAGCAAATCGATCTGGTCCAACGTGATCAGAGTCATGAGGCATCTCCTTCGATGAGTGCTCGCAGACCGGCGACGACGTCGGCGGTCGAGAACGCTTCCGGGTCGAGGCGCTGCTGCAGCGCGGCGCCGAGCAAAAGCGCGATGACGAGGCCAGAAGTGCGCCGCGGATGACGCAAGCGGCCGAGTCCCTCGTCCTTCGCCCACTCGGCGAGCGGCGCGGCCAGCGACGAACGCCGCTCCGCATAGCGCTGCGCCAGGTCGTCGACGAACTCGGCGTTGCGGGCGGCATGCAACCACAGCTCGAGCTCCAGCAACAGCCACGCGTCACCGTCGTCGGGCTCAGCGGTCATGGAGTCGGACCACAGCGCTCGCAGCCGCTCGTCGAGGTCCGACGACCCCTCGACGTCGGCGGAGATCCGAGCCGCCGACTCGTCGAGCCACTGCTCGACGAGCGCGAGCAGCAGACCGTCCTTGCTGCCGAAGTGGCTGTAGAGAGCGCCTGTCGTGCGGTCCGCGGCATCGGCCACGGCTTCGGCGGACACGGCGTGGAATCCCTTGCGGGCGAACAGGTCCGCGGCCGCGGCGATCAGGCGCGCCCGGGTGTCCGCCTTCCGCTCTTCCTGCGTCTGCGCCGGCATAGGAGAGTCAACATATATCGGATCGCCAATATATGTTGCAACCTGACGCCGCTGTCATACTGCGGCGTCGTGGGGGACGACCGGGCCGACGGCGTGAACGGCAAGGTCGTCGTCATCACGGGCGCCGGTCAGGGCATCGGTCGTGGGATGGCGCTCCACCTCGGCAAGCACGGCGCGCGCATCGTCGTCGCGGAATGGAAGGCGCACAGGCTCGAGCGGGTGGTGGGTGAGCTCGTCGACCTCGGCGTCGACGCGCTGGGCGTCGAATGCAACATCCTCGAACAGCCGTCGATCGAAGCGGCGGTCGCCGCGATCATCGACAGGTACGGCCGCGTCGACGCGCTCGTCAACAACGCGCACACGTTCACACCGAAGGCGTCGATCGCGGAAGTCGCCACCGATGACATCGACCTCAATCACGGCGCGGTCAAGGGCACGCTGTGGGCGATGCAGGCGGTTTACCCGTACATGCAGCAGCAACAGTGGGGACGCATCGTCAACTTCGTGTCGGCCGCTGGGATCACCGGCATGTCGGGCTACGGCGCGTACAACGCGTCGAAGGAAGCGATCCGCGCGTTGACACGTACCGCAGCGCGCGAGTGGGGCCGCGATGGCATCGTCGTCAACGCGATCGCGCCCGGCGCGGCGTCCAAGCGCGGTCAGGATGCGGCCGCGCGCCATGAAGCCGAATACCGCGACTATCTGCGCGACCATCCGATGGGGCGGCAAGGCGACCCCGAAGCAGACATCGGACCGGTCGCGCTCTTCCTCTGCAGCGACGCCTGTCGGTTCCTCACCGGCCAGACCCTCATGGTCGACGGCGGCGCGTTTCTGTTCGCGTAAGGAGACAGACAGCAAGGTGCCGATTCACTACGACAAGCGGGACGATCACATCGTCGTCATCACGATCGACCGGCCCGAGGCGAAGAACTCGCTCGACCTCTACCACTTCCGCGATCTCGCCAAGGCGTGGCGCGACTTCGGTGAGGACGACGACCTCTGGCTGGCGATCATCACCGGCGTCGATCGGTGTTTCATGGCCGGCGCCGATCTCAAGACGTACATCCCGCAGATCACGGAGCTGGCCGACAAGATCAGCAGCGGTGAGGTGACCGAGATCGACGGCTGCAAGCTGCGCGACGGCTCGGACGCCGTGCTCCGCAACGCCAAGCTCTACAAGCCGATCATCGCCGCCGTCGACGGGCCGTGCGTGGCCGGAGGTATGGAGATGCTCGGCGGGGCCGACATCCGAGTCGCCACTCGCAATGCCCGTTTCGGCGTCATGGAGCCGAAGCAGGGACTGTTCGCCGGCGGCGGCACGACCGTCCGGCTCCCGAGGCAGATTCCGTTCCCCGCCGCCATGGAGTTCCTCCTCACGGCAGAGCCCTTGCCCGCCGAGCGGGCACTCGAGCTCGGGTTGCTCAACGAGCTCGTCGAACCGGACGAGCTGATGGATCGCGCCTTCTCGTGGGCCGGCCGCATCCTCGCCAACGGACCACTTGCCGTCCGGGCCACGAAGGAGAGCGTGCTGCGCGGACTGAACGTCACGATGAAGGATGCGTACGAGATCGAACGGGAGCTCTCGCAGCGGGTCTTTGCCAGCGAGGACGCCAAAGAAGGACCGAAAGCCTTCGCCGAGAAGCGCAAGGCGAACTGGAAGAACCGGTGATGGCTGTCGACCCGCGCAGTCCGTGCATCATCGGGGTCGCGCAGGCGATCTCGCGCCCGGAAGACGGGCCCTCGCCTGAGCCCCTCGAGCTGTGGGAGCGCGCGGTGCGCGCCGCGGTGGAAGACACTTGTGCCAAGCAGGACGTGCTCGGCGCCGTCGAGTCGATGCAGATCGTTTACTGCCACTCATGGCAGTACGACGACCCCGTTCGTCGGCTGTGCGATCGCCTCGGCATCGAGCCGAAGCACCGCTTCTACTCCGGCATCGGCGGCACCACGCCGCAGGTGCTCGTCGACGATGCCGCCGACGCCATCGTCCGCGGTGCTGTCGACGTCGCGGTCGTGTGCGGCGCAGAAGCGCTCGACACGATCCGGCGGCTGAGGAAGTCGGACGAGCGTCCTCGGTGGTCGTACAAGCCGGACGACAAGCGACGCTTCCCGTTCGAGGCACCTTTCCATCCGGCCGAGATCGCCCACCAGGTGTTCCAGGCGTACACGACGTTCGCACTGTGGGATGTGGCGCGACGAGCCCACCTCGGCGTCG
>DATAES010000222.1:0-12462 GCA_036257895.1 Acidimicrobiales bacterium | reverse complement strand
GGAAGATCCTGCGAACATCGATCTCCCCGGCTACCACACCGACTACTGGGAGCCGCTGTTCGCGCTCGCACAAGAGGCGGAACTGCCGGTGTGCATGCACATCGGTGGCGCGCTGCCGCAAGTGACACTCGAGGGCAAGGTACCCATGGTCGAGATCGCGGCCGCCTTCGCCCACGCCGGCCGCTCGTCGGTGAACATGATGTGCAGCCACATCCCCCGCAAGTATCCCGGCGTCAAGCTCGTGTGGTCCGAGGGCGGGATCGGCTGGATCACCGCGGCCATCGAGCGGGCCGATCGGCAGTGGGAACGCCACCAGTACTGGACCCACGTGCCCTACGCCGACGTGCTGCCTTCCGAGGTCGCGAAGCGCAACATGTGGTTCTGCATGATCGAGGAGCCGATCGGCCTCAAGTACCGGTACGACTTCCGCGTCGATCACATCCTGTGGGAGTCCGACTACCCGCACGCCGACACGCCGTTCCCGTACACGCAGAGCTCGGTCAAGGAACAGTTCGAAGGTGTGCCGGCGGGCGAGATCGAGCAGATGACGCACCTCAATGCGGAGGAGCTGTTCGGGTTTCCGCTGTCGCGGCAACTGATCGACCAGTACTCGACGCCCGCCGCGTAGGTACACCGACGGCACGCTGAGTCGACGTGCCCGCTGTTCATCTGCCACAGGACCGCTCGGTCGCTCGGGAGTTCGCCGCTCTCGCCGGAGATCTCGAGGCATCCGGTTACGACGCCCTCTGGGCCGGCGAGGTCAACGACATCGACGCGGTGACCGCCGCGACCTTGGCGGCGTCGGCGACGACACGGGCCGAGATCGGCTTGTTGCTCAACACGTTCACCCGAGCACCGGCGACGCTCGCCATGACGGCCGCAAGCCTTGGCCACTTCGCTCCCGGACGCGTGAACATCGTCCTCGGGTCGGCGTCACCTTTGCTTGTGGCGCAATGGAATGGCATCCCGTACAAGCGGCCTGCTGCACGGCTGGCCGACGTACTTCGGTTCCTCCGAATCAGCTTGGCGGGCGAGCGGGTGACCGACGAGTTCGCAACCTTCTCAGCGAATGGCTTCCGGCTGGGGACGCCGTTGCCTGAACCACCACGGCTCCTCGTTGCGGCATGCGGTCCGCGAGCGCTGCGACTCGGCTCCGATGAGGCAGATGGTGTGGTGCTCAACTGGCTGACGGTCGATGACCTCGAACGGATCCGACCGATCCCCACGGACCGGGCGCGGATCTCGCTCGTCGTGCCAGTGTGTCCCAGCCCTGACGTAGCCGTCGTCGACCACACGATGCGACCAGTGCTCGCCGAGTACTTGGGCGCGCCTGCCTACGCCGACCAGCAGCGCCGGTTGGGGCGGGGCACGGCCCTCCAGCCGATGTGGGAAGCATGGAGGGCGGGCGACAGAGGCCGAGCGCAGGCTCAGGTCCCGTTCTCCGTGATCGACGAGCTGGTGATCCACGGGAGCCCGAGAGCGTGCAGCCAGCAGCTGGAGGACATCGAGCGACGCTCCGGCGTTCGCGCGATTGCCACTTACTTCGACGTGCCGGGGCTGTCTTATCGCGAGGCTGCAATGGCGACGGACCGTTCGACAAATCCGTAATCTGATTGTACTTTTTACGACGTTGAAGGGGGAGACTTGAAGCCAGCGCCGTTCGACTACTACGCGCCCGCCACGGTCGACGAGGCGGTTCAGTTGTTGAGAGACGCCGGCGACGAAGCAAAGGTCATCGCCGGCGGGCAGAGCCTCGTGCCGATGCTGAACCTCCGTCTGGCGCGCTTCGAGGTCCTCGTCGACATCGGGCGTATCGACGAGCTGCGACGCGTCGAGCAAATCGGTGAGGAGGTCGTCGTCGGCGCGACGGCACGCCAGTGCGACATCGAGGTCGACGGGACGGTCGCGAAGTCCGTTCCGTTGCTGGCCGCGGCGACGCCGTTGATCGGTCACTTTCAGATTCGCAGCCGCGGAACCGTAGGAGGCTCCATCGCGCATGCGGATCCTGCGGCCGAGTATCCGGCAGTGGCGCTCGCGCTCGACGCGAAGCTGGACGTGGCAGCTCCGAGCAGGCAACGGACGATCGACGCGAACGAGTTCTTCGCCGGCACGTGGATGACCGCGCTCGAAGACGACGAGATCCTCACTGCCGTGCGCTTTCCCGTTTGGCCTTCGGGTTCGGGGTTCGCGGTCGAAGAGGTCGCCCGCCGCTATGGCGACTTCGCCATCGCTGGTGCAGTCGTAGGAGTCCACGTCGAGGATGGCCGCGTGGCGCGAGCAGCAGTCGCGCTCTTCGGAATGGGTAGTACGCCGTTGCGCGCCGCGGAAGCCGAAGCGGCTCTCGTGGACTCCGCGGTCGACCAGATCGACGCGGCCGCAATCGGCACCGCCGCGGTGGTGAGCACTGAACCGCCTGATGACCTACACGCGTCGTCCGGGTTGCGACAGCACATCGGTCGGACGGTGGTGACTCGCGCGGTCACGCGCGCACTGCAGGAGGCACAGAACCGATGAACGAGACCGTGGTCTCGATGACGGTCAACGGCGACCAGCGAACCGGCAACGTCGAACCGAGGAAGATCCTGGCCGACTTCCTCCGCGAGGATTGCGGTCTCACGGGAACGCACCTCGGATGCGAGCACGGCGTGTGCGGGGCGTGCACGATCATGCTCGACGGGCGTGCGACTCGATCATGTCTCGTGTTCGCGGTTCAGGCCGACGGCTCCGACGTGACCACCGTCGAAGGGTTGGCCGCCGGCGACGAGCTCAATCCCGTACAAGAAGCCTTCCGCGCGGAGCACGGACTGCAATGCGGGTTCTGTACTCCCGGGTTTGTCGTGTCCGCGACCGCGTTCCTCGACCGCAACCCAGATCCCACCGACGACGAGCTACGTGAGGGGCTGTCCGGAAACCTGTGCAGGTGCACCGGCTACCAGGGGATCCTTCGAGCGGTGCGCGCCGCCGCCGAAGCGACGAAGGCAAGGACGGCATGAGCACGACGCCAGTCACGTCAGCGGCAGCGCGCTACACGGGCCAGTCGGTGCACCGCAAGGAAGACCGCCGCCTCCTCACCGGGCACGGGCAGTACGTCGACGACGTCGCGGTCGCCGGCACGTTGCACGCCGCCTTTCTCCGCAGCGAGGTCGCAAGGGCAGCCATCACCGAGCTCGACGTAACGGCGGCGCGCGAGCTACCGGGCGTCGTCGCCGTGTTCACCTCGCAGGACTTCGACGGCCGGTTCGGCGAGGCATGGCACACCATGCTCGGCGAGGAGCTGCAGGTTCCGCCGCCGCTCGCGATCACTGACGTCCGTCATGTGGGCGATCCGATTGCGCTTGTCGTCGCTGAGAGTCGCTACATCGCCGAAGACGCCATCGAGTTGATCGAAGTCGACCTCGACATGGCAGAGCCGGTGGTGGACTTCGCCACTGCGGGTGCGGACACCGACCACATCGTGCACGGCGCTTGGGGGTTTCCGTCCAACAACATGGTCGAGGTCCCCTTCACGCCCCTCTCCCCCGACCTCGACGCCGCCTTCAAGGACGCCGACAATGTCGTCGAGTGCACGATCCGCCAGAACCGCTACGTGTGCGTGCCGATGGAAGGGCGCGGGATCCTCGCATCGTGGTCCGCAGGGCGCGAAGAACTCGAGATCGTGTGCTCCACACAGTCGGTGCACGAGACCCGCAACTTCTTCGGTCGCTATCTCGGCATTCCTGAGGGGCAGGTGCGGGTCACGGCGCGCGACGTCGGTGGCGGCTTCGGCCAGAAGATGTTCATGTTCCGAGAGGAAGCAGCGATCGTCCTCGCATCACGTTTGCTCGGTCGGCCAGTGAAGTGGATCGAGGATCGTCGCGAGAACCTCGTCGCAGCCGCGCACTCGCGCAACGAACTGGGGACCGTGCGAATGGCTGTCGACGGGGACAACGTCATCCAGGCGATCACCGTCGATCACATCGCCGACCTCGGCGCCTATCCGGCGTGCCCGGCGATCATGAATCACCAACTACTACCAGGGCCCTACAAGATCCCGCGTCTCGGTTTCTCGATGGCGATGGTGTGGACGAACACGATGGGCAAGGGCGCCTACCGCGGCCCGTGGATGTTCGAGACGACGGCGCGCGAGATGGCCATCGACCATGCCGCGCGAAAACTCGGCGTCGACCCAGTTGAGTTGCGCCGCAAGAACCTTCTCTCCCTCGCCGACATGCCGTTCACCTCACCAGGCGGCAACACGTTCATCGAGTCCACGCCGTTGGAGACGCTCGAACAGGCGCTCGAGATCCTCGACCTCGACGCGTTTCGCCGTGAGCAAGCAGCGGCGCGCTCCGAAGGCCGCTTGCTCGGTCTTGGCGTGAGCGTCTACATCGAGCCCTCGTCGATGCAGGCGCCGGGGCTTGCGAGCGAAGGCGCGACCGTGCGAGTGGAATCGAGTGGCAAAGTCGTCGCGTTCTTCGGCACGACATCCCACGGTCAGAGTGTCGAGACGACGATGGCGCAGATCGTCGCCGACCAACTCGGCGTCGATTACGACGACGTCACGATCGTGCAGGCTGACACGCAGTCGACGCCGTGGGGGCCGGGCACCGGCGGAAGCCGTACAGCCGTGGTCGCGGGCGGCGCCGCTCGTGAGGCGGCGCTCGCGGTTCGCGAGAAGGTGCTCGCCGTAGCGGCCAACGTGCTCGAAGCGGCCGAGGAGGATCTCGACATCGAGCATGGCTCGGTCGTGGTCAAGGGCACGCCCACCAAGACGGTCACCATGAGACAAGTGGCGGCCGCGGCCTACCGCGATGCTGACGCCCTTCCACCGGAGCTGTCGGCTGGCCTCGAGGCGACCGCTCGGTTCCGGCCGCAGTCGTTTCCGACCTGGTCCAACGCCACCCACGTCTGCGTGGTCGAGATCGACCGCGACACCTGCATCCCGAAGATTCTTCGCTACATCGTCTCCGAGGACTGCGGCCGCATGATCAACCCCCAGATCGTCGAGGGCCAGATCTACGGCGGGGTCGTGCAAGGCATCGGCGGTGTCGTCCTCGAAGACTTCGTGTACGACTCGGACGGCAACCCACTGACGACGACGTTCGTCGACTACTTGCTGCCGACGACGACCGAGGTGCCCGAGATCGAGGTCGGCCACCTGGAGACGGACTCGACGACGAACCCTGGAGGGTTCAAGGGAATGGGCGAAGGCGGTGCGATTGGCTCGCACGCGGCGGTGGCGAACGCGATCGGAGACGCACTGGCACCGCTCGGAATCGACGTGTTGTCGACGCCGCTCGGCCCCAACGACATCCATCGCCTCATGGTCGAGGCCGGCGCCGCCTAGTTCTGCTTGGTCCCGAGAAGACGAGACGTTTGTGACAAGTTTCGGGACCAAGCAGAGGCCCGGCCGAGCGAGCGCCAGCGAGCCGGACGGCGATGGGGCGTGAGCGGAGCGAGCGGGGGCCTAGCTCCCCGGTCTAGGTGGCTGCCGACAGCATCTCGGTGACTCGGGCGACGCCAGCCAACGCTTCATCATTGTTGCTCGCAATCGGCGACAGGAGGATGGAGGTCGCACCCGCTTCGACGTATGGCCGCAGCGCGTCGGCGACCTCTTCGGGCGTGCCGTACGGCGACGAACGCTCGAACCGTTCGAACGGCATCCCGTAAAACGCCTCCATCGCGCGCGCCAACCGCTCCCTCGCGTCAGAGCGACTCGGCGCCAGGCCGCACCACGCCAGCAACCCGTGCTGCCAGTCGACCTCGGGGCGTCCGGCGTCCGCCCCTTCCTTCTCCACGGCGGCGACGCTGGACGCAAACCGTTGGGGCGACACCCACACTCCGAGCCAGCCGTCGCCCAAGCGCCCCGCGCGGCGCAGCGCTGCGGCTGAACGGCCGCCGACGATGATCGGGGGAATGGTCGACGGAGTCGGACGTATCGATGCTCGCTCGAGATGGAACGCCGTGCCCTCGTGGTCGATCGTCTCGCCAGCCAGCAGTCGCCGTAGAAGTGAGAGCGACTCATCCATGCGTCGACCTCGGGTGGTCGGGTCGACCCCACAGTTCTCCACTTCCAACGGATCGTCGCCACCGATGCCGACGCCGAACACGAAACGACCAGGCACAAGCTCGGCGATACCCGCGACCTGGCGCGCCACTGGCAGCGGATGGCGTAGCGGGAGGAGATATACCGCGGTCTGAATGGTCACGCGACGCGTCACCGCGGCGACTGCGGTCGAGGCCAGGAGTCCGTCGTACCCCTTGCCCCCCTTGAAACTGACGTGGTCGCCGGTCCAGACGCGGTCGATGGGCGAGTTCTCGACCGCACTCGCGAAGCTCGCGAGTGCATCGACGCCATGCCGGAAGAGCTCGTGCGGCAGACGGATGCCTATGCGAGTGTTGGTGGGCACAGCGTGGAACCGTTCAGAGGGCCTTGTTGCTCACTCCGAGATCGACGGGAAGCACGATCCCAGTCACAGTTCGCGCTTGCTCCGAGCACAACCACACGACCGCGTTGCTGATGTCGACCGGATCGGCCCAGGGCTCCCCGAGGGGATTCATCTGCGTGAAGACCTCGGCCGCATCGTCGACGGTCGGATTCTCGAGATCGGGTCGGAACAGGCGATAGAGCGCGTCGTTGAGCACCATCGGCGTCGCCACGGTGCTCGGGCAGATCATGTTGACGCGGATCTTGTACGGAGCGAGTTCGTTGGCTGCGGTCTTGCCCAGCCCGATCACACCGAACTTGGACGAGTTGTAGTCCGCGAGGTTCTGCACGGCCTTCAGGCCCGCACCGGAGCTCGTGATCACGATCGATCCGCCGTTGCCGGCTTCGAGCATGTGAGGCACGGAGGCCCGAAGCGTGTTGAACACCCCGGTCAGGTTGACATCGATGACGTCTTGCCACTCCTGCGGCGGTAGCTGCCACAGCGGCGTTCCCGGGGGGCTGATGCCGGCGTTGGCGGCCACGATGTCGAGCCGGCCGAACTCTTCGACGCCAGCGGCGACGGCTGACTCCAGCGAAGCCAGGTAACGCACATCCGCCTCTGTCGCGATCATGCGACGGCCCTGCTTCTCCACCAGTTGCACGGTCTCGTCGAGTTCCTCGCGCGATCCCATCGGATAGGCGATCGTGTCGTAACCGGTCAGCGCGTCGACACCGATGATGTCGACACCTTCTTCGGCGAGCCGCACGGCGTGCGACCGACCCTGACCGCGTGCCGCCCCGGTGATGAACGCGACCTTGCCCTCGAGTGACATCGAGTGATCTCCGATCAGTTGGGCGGAGAGGACACGTGCGGAAAGAGCTCCTCGAACGTGCCCCGTGTGATGCGATGACGAACGTCTGGTTCGACGTCGTCGAACAACTCGTGAAGCGTCTTCTGCGTATGACCGTACGTACCCTCGAGGTGCGGGTAGTCGCTGCCGAACATGACGTTCTGGTAGCCCATCGCCCACAGCGCGGCGGGTGCCGTCTCGTCATGCTGGAAGCTCGCGTACACGTTGTTGTACAGGTACTCCTTGGGCAGCTTCGCCAGCGGCGGGCGCACGAACATGCCGTGCTGGCGATACGCCTCGTTCATCCGGTCACCGATGAACGGCACCCACGTCGCGCCGCCCTCGGAGATGAGCACCTTGAGGTTCGGATGGCGCTCGAACACACCCGCCGTCACCAATTTCATCGCCGCATACTGGCCGCCATACGTCGTTTCGACGTAGTTGAGGATCGCACCGCCGCGTCCGCGGAACTTCGCCGCCTGATCGCCACCATCCGTGCCGATGTGGAAACCGACGATCATGCCGGCTGCGTCGGCCGCGGCCCAGAGCGCGTCCCATGATTGGTGGTTGTAGTCGTCAGTCCCCGGTGGGTGGCCGGTGGGCAGGCTGATCAGGTGCAAACCGAGCTCGGCGGCGTGCTCGAGTTCCGCCACCGCGTCGTCGACCTGCAACATCGGCATCAGCGCCGCTGGTACGAGGCGGTCCGGTGCGACAGATTGAATCTCGGACACCAGCCATTCGTTTTCGGCATGGGCCGCGTCGCGGATGAGCCGGGGATCTTCGATGAGCGACGACCACAGGCCGATCGACTGGTACATCACCTCACCCCAGACGCCTTCCTCATCGAGGTCCTTGAGGCGGAGGTGCACATCGCGCGACCCGGGCGGACGGTGCGACATCTCCGCGATCGTCTCGCCGGTCGCTCCCTTCGCCGTCATGAGCTTGGGAACGCTTCTCGTGAAGCTCTTCCCGTCGACTTCGACGAGTTCCTCGTCGTCGCTGATCATGCGCGTACGCGGCATGCGATCTGCTTGCTTCTTCGGAAGGATTTGGTGCCAGAGATCTGCCGGCTCGAGGAAGTGAGAGTCGCCGGAATGGGCCCACATCTTGTCGTCGCTCATGTGGTCGAACCTATGTCGGATCTTTGAACAAGCGAACCGATTCCAGTGGAACCGCGTTCCAAAGCCTGTGTTGCGGCCATCGAACCCCCGATCAGCTGGGATAGTCAGATCATTGTACTCTATCTAGTGGCATCCATCACGCGCCGGGCGACGACCGCCCGCTGGATCTCGGCCACACCCTGCGCTACTTCGTAGAACTTGCCTTCGCGGTACAGACGTTCCAACGGCAGCTCGCGCGTGAGCCCGTAGGCGCCGCAGACCTGGAGTGCGGCGCTCGTCACTTCGCGAGCAGTGCGACCCGCCACCAGCCTTGCGGCCGCGGCGACCTCGTGGACGTCGGCACCTTCGTCGAACATCACGGCCGCTGATCGAACCAGTGCTCGTGCCGACAGCGTCGATGCCTGCATGTCGCCCAGCAACCCTTGGATCGTGGCGAACTTGCGACCGATCGGTTCGCCTCGATGCTTCCGCTCCAGGGCGTAGCGCCGCGCCTCCTCGAGGGCACGCTGCGCGATCCCTACACAGATGGCGGCGACCCGGATCTTGCCTTGCCCCTCGCCCGCGAGAAGCACTTCGAAGCCGTGGGCCGAGTCGCCGACGACGGCATCACTCGGGACCCGCACATCGTCGAGATACACGGGAGCCGCTTCGACACCGCCGAACGCCATCAACTCGAACGGTTGGCCGGTCGACCAACCCGGTGACGACGGATCGACGAGGAATGCACCGACGCGGTCGTCTGATGTGCGTGCGAACACCAGTGCAATGGCCGCCTGCCGCGCGAGGGAGATGAACAGCTTCTGACCAGTGAGGACCCAGCCATCCCCATCGCGCACGGCAGTAGTGAGGAGCTGCTTTGGATCCGAGCCGGTCTGCGGTTCGGTGAACGCCCACGCGGCAGGAGCGTCGCCGCGCAGGAGCAGCGGGACCCAGCACTCGATCTGCGACGGCGTGCCGTAGTGCAACAACGTCGACGCCACTTGTACCGTCGTACCCGGGTACAGGGCCGCTGTCGCGCCGACCGCGGCGATCTGCTCTGTAGCGACGACGAAGGCGAGGAACGATCCTCCGAGGCCGCCGGCCGTCTCGGGGAACGGCAGGGCGAAGATGTCCGTGGCGCGAAGTGCGTCCCACACCTCACGTGAGAAGCGTTGCTCGCAGTCCAGGGCCTTCACGAACGGACCGATGGTGCTCTCGGCCTGGGCGCGCACGGCCCGGCGGTACGCCTCCAATTCGTCGGTCAGGGTCAGCGTCATCAGAACACGCCGTAGCCGCCGTCGATCCGAAACGTGTCACCGGTGTGAAACGAAGATGCGTTGCTGGCGAGGTACACCGCGATTCCGGCCCACTCGTCGGGCTTCCCCCATCGGCCCACCGGGATGCGCGGAAGGATCTTTTCGACCACCGCCGCGCTGCGGGCCCACGGCTCCATCATCGGAGACACGGTCCACCCCGGTAAGAGCGCATTCGCGCGGATGCCATGCTTGCCGAGCTCGACGGCAAGCCCGCGAATCATCGCGATGACACCAGCCTTCGATGCTGCATACGCCTGCTCCCGCGGTGCGCCGAACGCCACGCTGATGCTCGCCGTTGCGACCAGGCTGCCGCCACCAGTGCCGTCGATCATGTGACGGGCAGCTTCCCGCAAGGTCAGATACGCGCCGTCGAGGTTGACACGCGTCACCGCCCGCCAGTCATCGAGCGTCGAATCGATGAAGCGCGGGTTCCGCAGCCCGCCCGCGAGCCCGGCGTTGGCGAAGCAGGAGTCGACTCGTCCGAACGTGGCGATCAACTCCTCAAACCCCTTCATCACCTCCATTTCCTCTGCGACGTCGACGCGTCTCGCCGCGACGCGGGTGCCGTGACGCTCCAGCTGTTCGAGCGCGGCAGCGTTCTTGTCCGGGTTCGTTCCCCAGACCCACACGTCGGCGCCGCAGCGAGCCAAGCCGTCGGCCATACCGAGACCGATGCCCGAGTTACCTCCGGTCACCAGCGCGACATGACCGGAGAGGTCGAACAGACCATGACCCATCGATCACAGCTCCTTCAGTGCGGGCGCGAGCTCAGACCACTGCTGCCGCGGGACCGTCGTGTCGTCACCAGTTAGGACCTCGACGCAGACGTGGTCGGCGCCAGCGTCGAGATGCTCCTTAAGGCGGGTCATCACGGCATCGATGTCGCCAACCGCGACCAGCGCGTCGACCAGGCGATCGCTCGGCCCACCTTCGACGTCGCCGTCACTGAAGCCGACCCGTCGAAGGTTCTCGCGGTACGCCGGAACGCGCAGGATCGGTCCAACCGACGTCCGGGCGACTTCGCGAGCCCGGGAAGCGTCGCGATCGAGCACCACCTTCACTGCTGGTGCAAGCAGGGCGGACTCACCGAGCAGGTCGCGCGCCCATGCCGTATGGGCGGCGGGCGCGAGATACGTGTGAGCGCCGGCGGACCGCTCTGCGGCCAAACTGACCATACGGGGACCCAGCGCGGCGAGAACGCGGCTTGGCGTGGTGCGAGGCGGGGCTGGATGGGGTGCACTCAACTCATGGTCCAGTGCTTTGAGATACGACCGCATCGCTTCGACTGGCCGCTCATACGACTGGTGGAGGCGTCGCTCGACGACGGCAGGATGACTGACCCCGAGCCCGAGCAGGAACCTTCCCTCGAACCGCTCGGCGAGCAACAGCTGGGCCAGCGCAATCGTGCGGGGTGCGCGGGCATAGATGTTCGCAATGCCGGTGGCGACGATGATCGTGGACGAGGCCGACAACAACAACGCAGCGTGCGAGATGACCTCGCGTTCGACGGCCTCGGGAATCCACACTGTCGGATAGCCGAGCGCCTCGAGCTCGGCGACCGCGTCCTGTGCCTGCGAGGCTGGCTGAGTGTCGAGTTGGCGAGTCCAGATCCCGACCCGGCCCAGAGCAGGCACCCTGCGCGCATTGACGGTTGGATCTGACACGCAACTCCCCGGTGCAGGATGCAGTCAAATCATTGTACTTTATGACCGCCAATGTCGGGTCTCGATTGCGTGGGGGTTTCATGCGACTCCAGAACAAGGTCATCATCATCACCGGTTCGGGATCCGGACTCGGTCGTGAAGGCGCGCTGCTGTTCGCCAGCGAGGGCGCAACGGTCGTGACCAGTGATCTCGTCGCCGGTCGAGCGCAGAAAGTCGCGAAGGAAGTAGAGGCTGCGGGTGGCACCGCGATCGGGTTCGACGCCGACGTCCGATCCGAGGACGACATGCGGCGCCTCGTGCAAGAGACCGTCACTGCGTACGGCCGCGTCGACGTGATGTGGGCGAACGCCGGCGTGCCCGAGCCCGGGTTCGGTGCGCAGCAGTTCATCGACTCGCGCTTGGAGGATTGGAACAACATCTTCGCCACGAACGCCACTGGCATCTACCTCGCGTGGCGCGAAGCGGCCAAACACATGGTCGAGCGACGCGAGGGCGGCACACTGCTGGCGACGACGTCGGCGTCCGCATTCGTCGCGTACCCGGGCTTCCCGATGTATGCGGCGAGCAAGGCTGCCGCGAATGGCCTGGTGCGAGCTGCGGCACTCGAGCTCGGCAAGTTCGGCATCCGCGCGAACGCGTTGTGCCCGACCCACGGGATGTCGATCAACTTCGCCCTTCCACCCGAGGCCGACGTCCTGGGCAAGTCATACGAAGAGATGCAGCCGTGGGATCCCGATCAGCGGGCGATGCCACTGCGGCTCGACCGCCCGCCGACATTGCGCGACAACGCGAACGTCGCGTTGTTCCTCGCGTCGGACGAGTCGGCGTACATGTCCGGGCAGACGATCCAATCGTGCGACGGTGGCACCTCCGCTCGAACGTCGATCATCTTCCCGACCGACTTGGGTCAGTCCGACGACATCACAGCCGGCTCGATTCCTGACGAGCTACGTGACCAGATCCAGCGGTAGCCCTCACGTGAACCGCGGAGGGCGCCCCGCTCGAAAGGCGCCGACAGCCTCGGCGACGTCGCCGGTGAAGTTGCACAGCACCTGCGTGCGATCTTCGTTCTGCAGCGCATGTCGAAGGCTTCCGGCACTCGCGTTCGCGTCGAGGAGCTCCTTC
>DATAES010000221.1:0-21003 GCA_036257895.1 Acidimicrobiales bacterium | reverse complement strand
CGCCGCTCGACCTCGTCTTCCCGCACTACGACCACCGCGTGCCGCCGCCATGGTTGAAGAAGGTCATCGACCCACTGAAGGAGCAGGTCAAGGATCGAGGTTTGTGGGCCTGCCATCTCGGGCCCGAGCTCGGCGGCAGGGGCTTCGGTCAGGTGAAGCTCAGCCTGATGAACGAGATCTTGGCCCCGTACGAGTGGGGTCCGACGATCTTCGGTGTTCAGGGTCCCGACACCGGCAATGCCGAGATCATCGCCCACTACGGCACCGCCGAGCAGAAGGCGCGCTACCTGGAACCGCTTCTCGCCGGTGAGCTGTTCTCCGCGTTCTCGATGACCGAACCGCAGGCCGGTGCCGACCCCACGCTCTTCGAATGTCGGGCGGAGCGCGACGGCGACGAGTGGGTGATCACCGGTGACAAGTTCTTCACCTCGAACGCCGAACATGCGGCGTTCTACATCGTGATGGCGGTGACGAATCCCGATGTGAGCCGGTACAAGGGCATGTCCATGTTCCTCGTGCCGCGTGACACGCCGGGGATCAACATCCTGCGATCGACCCGGTACATGGGCGAGCCCGGCGACAGCATGGACCATCCCCACGTTCGCTACGAAGGCGTGCGGGTTCCGCTCGATGCGATGCTCGGCAACGAAGGCGAAGCATTCGTCATCGCGCAGACGCGACTGTCGGGCGGCCGCATCCATCACGCCATGCGCGCCGTCGGTCAGGCGCAGTACGCGTTCGACATGATGTGCGAGCGCGCGCTGTCGCGCTGGTCCGGCGACAAGCCCGTCGCCGACAAGCAGATGGTCCAGGAAGCTATCGCCGAGGCCTACGCCGAGATCGAGCAGTTCCGTTTGTTCGTGCTGCGCACCGCATGGAAGATCGATCAAGGGCGCGGTTACACAGGTGAGGTCCGCAAGGACATCGCGATTGCCAAGGTGCTGTCGTTCAAAGTGATGCGCAGCGTGATCGACAAGGCGGTGCACATCCACGGCGCCCTCGGCACGTCGAACGAAACGCCTCTCGGTCGGTTGTGGCAACTGGTGCCGGGTTATGGCATCTGGGATGGGCCGACGGAAGCACACGTGACGACTGCGGCCCGCCAGATCTTCAAGGACTACGCCCCGTCGCCCGGGCTGTGGCCGACCGAATGGGTTCCTGCCCGCCTCGAAGCTGCGAAGGAGAAGTACGCCGACGCGCTCGCAGAGCGCGCGCAATGGGAAGCGGACCTCGTCCATGCAGGATGACCTCGTCGACGTTCCACGGCTCGAAGCGTGGCTCGGCGACCGGCTCCCCGGTAGCGAGTCGCCGCTCGACGTAACGAGACTCGGTGCGTCGCTCGGCATCGCCAACGCGCTGTACGTGCTGCGGCGAGGCGACCACCGCTGGGTCCTCCGGCGACCACCCGCAGTCAAGAACGATCCGAGCGCATCCGACACCGTCCGCGAGTGGCGCATCCTCAACGCCCTCGAGGGCACGCCTGTCCCCCACCCGGCACCGCGTCTGCTGTGTGAAGCCGTCGAGGTGTTGGGCGCGCCGTTCATGATCATGGACATCGTCGACGGCTTCACGCCGGGCTTCGAGTTGCCACAGCCGTTCGCCGACGACCATGCGCTTCGGTGGGATCTCGGCATGGCGTACGTCGACGGATGCGCAGAGCTGGCAAAGGTCGACTGGAGATCCCGGGGCCTCGAGGGGCTGGGCAAACCCGACGGCTTCCTGGAACGCCAGGTCCCGCGCTGGATGGCTCAGCTCGATCGCTACCGGACCCGCGACCTTCCGGAGCTGGCGTTCGTCACAGCCTGGCTGGAGCAGAACCGGCCGTCGGCGAGTGCGCCCGGGATCATCCACGGCGACTACAGCCCGTTCAACGTGATGGTGGCGCCGGCTCCACCCGCCCGGCTGGCCGCGATCGTCGACTGGGACACCGGGACGATCGGCGATCCATTGCTCGACATCGGGCACCTGCTCGCCCGATGGACCGAACCGGGTGAGGAGCCGCTGATCGGCGTGCAGGCCGGAGGCGTCGACGGCTATCCGAGCCGGCAGGAGATGGCAGCTCGATACGCCGACGTCAGCGGCCGCGACACGAGCTCGCTCACCTATTACGAGGTACTAGCGCTGTTCAAGCTCGCCGTGATCCTCGAAGGCAGATACGCACGCGACCACGCCGCGGGCGTGCCGGACAGCGAGAACATGATGACGAACAACGTGCCGAACCTTCTCCGCGGCGCCGCCGAGTTCGCCCGCGGTGAGCGGAAATGAGCTCGGTCGACGAGCTCTTCGACCTCTCCGGCAAGGTCGCGGTCGTCACGGGTGGGAGCCGAGGCATCGGCCGCGCCATCGTCCAGCTGTACGCAGAAGCCGGCGCTGACGTGGTGATCGCATCCCGCAAATTCGATGCCTGTGAGCACGCGGCAGAAGAGGTCACGAAGTCGACCGGCCGTGAAGCCTTGCCGGTCAGCTGCCACGTCGGTCACTGGGATGAGTGCGATCGGCTGATCGACACGACGCTGGAACGGTTCGGCCGTCTCGACGTCTTCGTCAACAACGCCGGGATGTCTCCGCTGTACGAATCACTTGGTGCAGTGACCGAAGAGCTGTACGACAAGACACTCGCGGTCAACCTGAAGGGACCCTTTCGCCTCGGCGTACGTGCCGGCACGCACATGGCCGCGACTGACGGCGGCTGCATCATCAACGTCGGTACGATCGGATCGTTGCTCGCGAGCGCGGGAGAACTGCCCTATGCGTGTGCCAAGGCGGGGCTCAACGCGTTGACGGTCGGCCTGGCCGACGCCTTCGCGCCAAAGGTGCGCGTCAATGCGATCCTGCCCGGCGCGTTCGATACGGACATCACGGACGCGTGGAGTCCTGAGCAACGCGAAGGCAGGTACATCCCGCTCGGTCGGTTGGGTCAGCCGGAGGAAGCCGCCGCGCTCGCGCTGTACCTCGCGTCACCCGCCGCCAGCTATACGACGGGCGCGATCATCCGAGTGGACGGTGGCGTGACCCGGAAGGTCTGACTGCTCGAGATCTCAGTGGTAGGCGTGGTCGCCCGGCACACGAAACGTCGGATCGAGTGGCGGAAACGCTGCTGGGCGTTTCTCGGCGAAGCTGGCGACACCTTCCGTGAAGTCGGGGGTCTGGGAGAACTCGCGCATCAGCACGAGCGTCTGGGCCATCGACTCGTCGAAGGATCGGGACAGATCCCCATAGACCTGACGGCGGATCGCCGCCATCGAACGAGGTGAGCAGTTCGTCGCCAGATCGGCGGCATACGCCTGTGCGTCGGCCAGCACCGACTCGGGATCGGTCACTCTCGAGACGAGGCCGAGCGCCTTCGCCTCGTCGGCGCCGAAGACACGGGCCGACAGCAGGAGATCGAGTGCGTTCTCGACACCGATCAAGCGAGGGAGCAGCCATGAGCTTCCGTACTCCGCGGGCAAGCCACGACGAGCGTACGCAGTCGTGAACCGCGCCCCTCGAGCCGCGAACCGCACATCGCAGTTGAGTGCCTGCATCAAGCCGATGCCTGCACATGCGCCGTTGATGGCCGCGACCATCGGCTTGCGGACACGAAGCGGATAGGTCTGGGGTCGCCGTGCATGCACGTCGAGCGGACCGGCGCTCGTCGACTGCGCGGTCAGCCTTTGAACGTCGAGGCCCGGACAGAACGTCGTGCCACTGCCGGTGAGCACGATGGCGCGGACATCAGGATCCGTGTCGGCATCATCGAGCAGAGCGAAGTACTGCTCCTCCATCGCGATGCTCCACGCATTGCGACGCTCGGGGTTGTGCAGTGTGAGCGTGAGCACTCCGTCCTTGGCCTCCGCGAGCACCAACTCGTCGGCCACGGCGCTCATCGCTTGCCGAAGTTCGTGTGGGCCTTGAGCCGTCCGAGGAAGTCAGCCGTCGGCATGGCCGGCATCGTCAGAACACTGATCGTGCCGCGCGACGAGAGTCCGGCGGACAGAACGGCGATGGTCTCGTTGTCAGGCGCTTCGATGACCGTGACGAAGTCGTATGGACCGAGCGTCGCGTACTGCGTGACCACGCGGCAGCCGAGCTCGGCGACCTCTTCGTTGACTTCGTTGAGGCGGTCGGGTTCGGAGTGGAGCCGCTGGCTCCCCTCGCTCGTCATCGACGTCAACATGATGTACGTGGGCATTCGGCTCCTTCAGGACGACAGCGACAGCACGGGCGCAGGCGCGACTTCGATCACTGCTTTGCCCGGAATCCGTTGCTCGGCGAGGCCGACGAGTGCGTCGGGCACGTGCTCGAAGGGGTACACGGCACTGATGCGCGGCACGATCGCTCGCTGCGCGAGCAACTCGACGACGGCTCGCCGAGACTCCTCGTGAACATGCGGATGCTCGAACAGCGAGACCATCGCGTTGACGCCCATCACCGTGAAGCTCCGGAGAACGAGCTGGTTCAGCCGCAGTTGTGGAATCGTTCCGCTCGTGTAGCCGACGATCACGATGCGACCCTCGAACGCCATGAACCTACGGGCCGCTTCGAACAGGTCTCCGCCCACCATGTCGATCACGATGTCCGCGCCACGGTGGTTGCTCACGTCGCGGACGACGTCGGCGACGTCCTCACTGGCACTGTCGACGCCCACGTCCGCCCCGACCGCCTCACAGAGTTTGGCCCGGTCTTCTCCGATGTCCACGCCGATGACGGTCGCGCCGGCAGCGTGCGCGAGTTCGATCGCAGCACTGCCGACTCCTCCGCCGCCGCCGTGGACGACGACGACGTCGCCCGGAACTACACGTGCTCGGCGGTGCAGGGCGAGATGAGCCGTGACGTAATTCGTCGGCAAGGCGACGGCCTCGGCGGCAGCCACTTCGTCCGGTATCGGTTGGCTGTGGGACTCGACGACCGGTGCTCGTTGGGCGTAGGAGCCGTGTGCGCCGAACGTCGTCGCCATCACTCGCGTGCCCACCGGTGTGCTCGTGTCTGCACCGGCTGCCACGACGCGCCCCACCAGTTCGCCTCCCGGTGTCGAAGGCAACGGCAGCGTGATCTGGTACTCCCCCTTGACGAGAAGCAGATCCGGGAACATCACCCCCGCAACCTCGACCTCGACCAGCAACTGATCGGGACGGATCGCCGGCTCGGGCACCTCGACGAGCTGCAACACCTCACGAGGGTCACCCGTGCGCTCGAGCATCCACGCTCTCATCAGGTCCCCTTTCACTCGCGTCCGGCGCGCAGAACCGTGCCCGGACGAGCGCCGGTGTCCTTCCCCGCTTCGGTGGTCGGCACTCCTCCGACAACCGTGGCGCGGTAGCCGCCGGCCGGCCGGCGCAACCGTGCTCCGCCGGCGGGAAGGTCTTCCACGAACTCGTCGGCCGCCCATGTGAGTTCATCGAGTGCGAACACAGCGAGATCTGCTTGGTTTCCTTCGATGATCGTGCCGCGATCGGACAGGTTCAGCAGCTCGGCTTGCCGACCCGTCAGCGCGCGAACTCCGTCTTCGATCGTCATATCCGCGCGGTCACGCACATGTCGAGTCAAGAGGAGTGTCGAGTCGCCGGCTCCGCACATCATCCCGAGGTGTGCTCCGGCGTCGCTGTTGGAGACGACAGCAGCAGGATGCTTCAAGGTGAAGGCGACGCCCTCCGGGTCACTGTTGGCAACGCCGACCCCCACGATGCCCGGCGAGAAATCGTTCTCCTTCACCCAGTCCGCCAGCACGTCCGACGGGTGACCGCCCCGCTCGGCCGCCAGATCCGCTAGTGATGCGCCGACGAAGCGGGCGCCGTCGGCGGTCTGCGCGTCGATGAGACGGATCCGCGACGGGTCCTTGTGCGGAATGATCGCCCACGGCACTCGGTCCCACTCGTCCCGAGCCACCGCTCGCCACGCGGGATCGTCGACCAGATGGCGCTTCTCCTCGTCGCCAGCGCGCACGAACCGGAACCAACCGTCCGGCAGCTTGGCGAACGACATGCCCCCGCTCCAGTTCACCCGCATGTCGAGCGTTCGCGGTGACACCTGCGGATAGGTGGGGACGCCTTGTTCCTGGAGCCCCGCGGCGAAGTCGAGCAGTTCGCCTGCGAGCTCCGGGTTGGCGTCGTCATGGAAGATGTTGATCCACGTGCTGGTGACACCGGCCGGGCCGGTGAGGTCGGCCATCCGTTGTACATCGCGCCTCAAGGCTTTGTTCCCGGGCGAAGGAATGAACTGCAGCAGCCGATCGCGCGCCGCCAGTCGATCAATCAGTGCGCCCAGTTCCTCGTCGTCGGCCACCCGGCTGGGGACCGGACCGCGGTCCGGGTGCACATCGAAGCCGAGCGACGTCGACATTCCGTAGGCGCCGGCCTCGAGACAGCCGTCGAGCAACTGAGCGATCGCCGCTCGCTCGTTCTCGGTCGACGGCCGTTCCCACGCCTCGTCACCCAGTACGAACATGCGCAGCGCGGTGTGCCCGACGAGCGTGACGACGTTCAGCCCCAGGCCGTCGCCTTCCAACGCGGGCACGTACTCGCTGTACGACTCCCATGTCCAAGGGATGGCGGCTTCGAAGGTCGAGGTCGGCAGGTCTTCGATGTAGCAGAACACCTCTGTCAGCAGTTCGCGTTGCTCGGCTCGAACAGGCGCCAACGACAGCGAACAGCTTCCGACCAGCAGTGTCGTGATCCCGTGAAGCGGCATGGGATCGGCGAACGAGTCCCAGAACAACGACGGGTCGTAGTGCGTGTGCGAGTCGATGAACCCCGGCGTGACCAGCGCCCCTGACGCGTCGAGCTCCGGCTCTCCGTCCGGCCGCAGACCCAGTGCCACTTCGACGATGCGGCCGGCACGCACCCGAACGTCGGCGCGCACAGCAGGCGCACCCGTGCCGTCGACCACCGTCCCGCCCCGCACGAGTAGGTCAGCCATCGGTCGCCCCCATGCCCTCCCAGTACGCGTGCCATGACGGGTAGGCCTCCGGTAACTGATGTGTGCTCAGCACCGCGGTATCGGCCTCAGCGGACGCTCCGTGCGACGGCCGTGTCAACCAATCGCAGATGTAGAGGCGGTGGAACCTGCGACGCTCGAAGCACCACTCACCGTCGACGCGGCGGTACGTGTCCCAGTACTGGAGCTGCCCCTGCGCCCATTCGTCCTTCGTCGGATGTTCGAGCTCGTCGTGGCAGTAGACGATCCCCCGCGCGCGGTCAGCGTCGTCGAAGTCCACGATGTGGTTGCCGACGAAGTGACACGAGGACTTCGTCTTGCTCAGCGTGTCGGTGAACCAGCGCTTCAGCGACTCGCGACCGATCTCGTCCTTCCCGACGCGCACGTCAGGGACGAACAGGTCGACCATCATGTCCATGTCCCGCGAGTCGACGGCCACGGCGTACCGGTACGGCAACTGCCGGATCGAGGCCAGTGACTCCATCCGGTCGAGTCGGTCTTCGATGGTGGTCGGGTTCCACGGGCCCAGACGTGACATGGGTGCTCCTCCACGCAGCGGTGCAGAGATCTGTTGATGCGTCATGCCGTCGCCCGCTCGAACAGCTCCTCGAAGGCGTGCTGCATGCAAAAGCCGTAGGTCTCGGGATCGGGCAGCATCTCGCGACAAGCCGTCACAGAGATGCTGAAGTCGTCGCGGTAGCTGCTGGCGATGTGGATGATTCCCATGCCGTCGATGACCGGGCCCGCACCGACGATGGCAACCTCCTGCGCGCCGCAGAGATACAGCGGTTCCCGCGGACCGGGAACGTTGGTGACGGTCGTGTTGGCCCCCATTGCCGTACCGAGGCGCGTGGTCATGTTCACGGTCGCTCGCTGCGCGGCTCCAATGATGCGACCCGGCATCTCTTCGGAGATGCCGGCCAGAACCTGCGCCGGCACGCCAACTCGTACCGCCTTCGCTCGTGCCGTCATCGCTCGGATCGCCCGAAGGCGCTCGACCGGGTCGGCAACGTCGGTGTACAGGGCCGTCCGCATGACGCGGATCCGGTTGCCGCCGGTCTGTAGCTCTTCTTCGGTTCGGATGGAGACCGGCACGATGGACACGAGGGTGCGGTCGGGAAGCTCGTCCTTCTCTGCCAGATAGCGACGCAGGGATCCACCACAGATCGCGAGCGCGACGTCGTTGACCGTCGCACCTTCCACCGCAGCCTTGATCGCCCGAACCCGTGACAGCGGCCACGCGCGGTACTCGATCACGCGGTGGGGCGACACGCGGCCGCCGAAGCGAGTGTTGGGAATGCTCATTCCCGGCAGCTTGACGTCGTCGTACGGCCGAGTCCGCCGTCGAATCGACAAACGGGCTTCGCGCAACGCGGGAACTTGTCGCGCCATCACTCGCCCGATGCGAACCGGGAGGAGGAGATTGTGAGTACCCGCGAGTGCAAGGAGCTGCCAGTCAGACGGGGTGGCCTCGGGCTTCCACGGATCTTCGAGCTCGGTTTCGTCGGGCTTTGGGGAATGATCGTGAATGGCAGTCAGCAATTCGTTGCCCGCGACGCCGTCGATGGCGGCGTGGTGGAGCTTGACCAGCACGGCGAAGGAACCAGACGGCACACCTTCCATCCCGTCGATTCCCTCGATCATGTAGATCTCCCACGGCGGGCGCGACAGGTCCAGCCGCTGTGCGTGCAAGCGGGCCACCTGGGTTGCGAGTTGCTTCCACGTTCCCGGTCGTGGAAGTGCGGTGTGCCGAACGTGGTATTCGAGATCGAATCGCCCGTCCTCGATCCAGTACGGCTCGTCCAGTCCGAACGGAACCTTGAGGAGGCTGCGCCGAAACGGAGGCGCCAAGGGCAAGCGACTCTCGACGTGCTGAAGTACGGCTTCGAACGTGACCCTGCCCGTCGGGGCGGTACTCGGGTCGTAGATCCCGAGTCCCGCCACCTGATTCGGCGCGTTGGGCGTCTCGAGAAAGAGTTGCCAGCCATCAGCCGCAGACAGTTGCCGCACGACTCTCCCCCCAGTTCCTGATCACGCTCGGTGGAGCGTCAGGCCCTGCGCGTTGAAGAAGAAACCACCCGCGGTGACGAGCGCACGTTGCGCACCCTTCACCTGCCGATCGCCGGCAAGGCCTTGCAGCTGATGCACCGCCTCACGAATGTGGCCCGAGCCCTGAGTGCCGCCCTCCGACAGTGCGCCCCCGTGCGGGTTCACCGGCACCTTGCCGTCGATGAGGATCCGGTTGCCGTCCTTGTCCCAGTTGTCGAGCAGGAACGGACCCGCGTCGCCCGGCTCGCAGAACCCCGTGTTCTCGAACCAGTTCAGCGTGATGACCGAGAAGCCGTCATACGGGAAGTAGACGTCGATGTCGTCGATCCAGAAGTCGCTCTTTCCCTTCAGAGCCTCCACGGTGACGTGCTGACCGTGGCGGCGGAGACTCGGCGACTGGTCCTCCTCGTTCTTGTCGACCATTCCCAACGCCACCGCGTTCACGAGGACGGACGGAAGCGGTAGGTCCCGAGCCCGCTCGGCGGTGGTGATCACGAACGCGTCGGCGCCGTCGACCGCGACGTCCATGTCGAGGATGCTCAACGGCCATCGGATCATCCGAGCGTCGAGGTAGTCGTCCATCGTGATGGGGTCGCGCAGCGCTGCTGCCGGATTGTCAGCGGCGTTGGTGCGGTCGTTGATCGCCACGAGTCCGAAGTGCTCCTTCGGGACGCCGAACTCGAACATGTACCGCGATGCCCATGCCGTGTAACCGGCGGACGCGGCGACGCTCTCCGGTGGAGGTGCGGTGTGCGAACCGCCTCCGACGCTCAACCCACGGCGGAAGGGGTCCTTGATCGCGCTTCCCGTGTTCCACGGCAGACGGTACGCCCCGTGGTAGGCAAGCACCACGTCACAGAGACCGCTGTGAACCGCGCTCACTGCTGCAGCAATGTGATTGCCGAATGGGATCATTGGCGTGGCGAACCACGACAACTCGGGGATCCCCAACATCTGCTGCACCTCGGGCGCCGGCGGCGTCGAGCCGCAGAGACCGTCGACGTCCGCGGCGGTGAGCCCGCAGTCCCGCAACACAGTGGTGCACGCTTCCGCGACGTACGAAGCCTGACTGCGATCCGTGTTCCGCGCTTCGAAGCCCGTCGTCGCCGCGGCGGCGATGGCAACACGATCCTTCATGGGGTTGCGGGAGGAGATCACGGAGCTGCCTCCGCGAGACGAAAGACAGGCAACGGCGCACCGCCTCGATCGATCCAGTCGAGTTCCACCCGTTCGCCGATACGGATCTCGTCGTTGGCGGCGTCGACCACGGTGCTGGTGAACCGCACTCCATCGGCATCGTCGAGCGCCACCGTCACGACGGGATAGGGAGTCGAGTAGTCGACGCCCTCCGCGGGCGGGCCTTGGTGGAGGAAGATCGTCATGAACAACGTGCCTGCGCCGCTGACCTCCGTGGGGACGACGTCAGTCGACCAACATGCCGGACAGATCGGCTTCGGCGTGTGGTGCCAGGTACCGCATGTGGGGCAATGGTTGATCAGCAGCCGGCGCTGGAGTCGCCCACGATAGTGAGGCGCGCTGTCACGGTTCACCGGGTACCCGGGGAACCGAGCAAGCAGTTCGTCGTCGCTGACGGTCTCGTCCATCACCGCTTCTCGCGTGGTTCGTGGCCAGCATCAACCCCGGTCGGGTGGTACGCCATTCCGGGAGAACAGAGTTCACTCATCTTATCTTTTGCTCTACAGTGAGTCACGGTCGACGTAGTCCCCCCGATCGTGCCGCCGCTCCCCCGCGGCGGCACGATCGCGTTGCGATCCGATGCGGAGTCAACGCACCAACCCAAGCTGGAGGCGCGCCACGAGCTCGGAGCGTGACGACCGTTGCGTCGTGTATTCGCGGACCATCCCTCCAGCGGCATGGACTACACGCCCCGTGATGTCGCCCGATTCCTCTCTCGCCAGCAACGCAGCAACAGCAGCTACGTGCATCGGATCAAGGTCGAGGTCGGAGGATGCACCTTCGCGGAAGTTCGCATCGAGCAGCTCCTCGTTCATACGCGTACGGGCGCCGGGTGAGATGGCATTCACGGTGACGCCGGTGCCCGCGACCTCCTTGCTCGCCGCGAGCGTGAGCGACCACAACGCGGCCTTGGCGGCCGCGTAGCCGAAACCGGAGATGAATCGGTCGTCGAGCGCTGCTTCCGACACCATATTGATGACTCGTCCGAACCCTTGCGTCCGCATCGGCCCGAGGCAGGCCGACATCGTCCCGACCGCAGCCTTGAAGTGGACGCTCATGAGTGCGTCCAGCTCCTCCTCCACTGGACACTCGATGGTCCCGCCGCCGTGAGCGAATCCGGCGTTGTTGACGACGATGTCGATGCGTCCGCACCTGTCGATCGCAGCTCCGACCACCGCCGCGCCACCTTCGATCGACGCAATGTCAGTGGTATCCGCGATCGCATTTCCGCCGGCATCGACGATCGCCTGAACGACCGCGCGGGCGGGGTCTCGATCGGAGCCGCGTCCGCTCAGGTCGGTGCCGAGATCGTTCACCACGACCGTCGCCCCGTCACGCGCGAGCGTCATGGCATGCGCTCGGCCGATGCCCCGCCCGCTACCGGTGATGAGCGCGACCCTTCCGGTCAACGGACGGGCACCGGTCACGATGGCGGGGTCATCCAGTGCCGACGTAGTGACTGAAGACGTCGCCCTCGAGCAACTCCTTCGCGGTTCCGACGAAGGTGATCTCGCCGCGATTCAGGACGTACGCCGATGAGGCCAACTCGAGGGCGCGGTGCGCGAACTGGTCGACGATCAGTAAAGAACACCCCTCGCTGCTGACCTGCCGCAGGAACCCGAAGATGTCGTCCACGATGAGCGGCGCGAGACCGAGCGATGCCTCGTCCACGAGGATGAGCCGGGGCTGGCGGACATATGCAGACGCGATCGCCAGCATCTGCTGTTGACCGCCGCTGAGGGTCCCGGCTTGTTGGTGAAGTCGCTCGCCGATGATCGGGAACACGGACGCGGCCCGTTCGATCGCCTCGGATTCGCTCCCGCGCTTCGCCTGCATCACGAGGTTCTCACGGACCGTCAACGACCGGAATACGCCGCGACCCTCGGGGACGTGACAGAGGCCGGCACGAAATCGCCGGTGCGCTGGTGCCGAGGTGATGTCTTCGCCGAACATCGACACCGAGCCCCGTGTCGCCGGAAGAAATCCGGACACCACACGCAACAGTGTCGTCTTACCCGCGCCGTTCGGGCCGAGCAGCGCGGCCACCTCGCCGCGGGACACACGGAGGGAGAGGTCGCGCAACACAGTGGTTCGGCCATAGCCGGCCTCGATCCCGCTGATGTCGAGGGCTGCGTCCATCGAATCCACCGCGCCGTTCGACGATCGGTCGACGTCTGCCGAGTTGACTGACCCACTCACAGGGTCGCCTCCTGCACTTCGGGCGGGGCAACGGCGTCGTCGCCGAGATAGGCCGCCTGCACGACGGCGCTCGACGCGACCGTCGATGGTTCACCCTCGAAGATGAGCTTGCCGAAGTCGAGCACGTAGATGTAGTCGCACACGTTCATCACCAGCGACATGTCGTGCTCGACGAGCAGGATCCCGCATCCTCGCTCGGCCACGGCGTTGCGCAGCACTTCGTCGAACGCGGCTGTCTCGGCACGATCGAGGCCAGATGAGGGCTCGTCGAGCAGGAGGACGTCGAACTCGCCGGCGAGACAACGGGCCAACTCGACCAACCGGCGCTGGCCGGTCGAGAGCGATCCGGCTTGGGCGTGCGCGAGCCCTGTGATTCCGCACGTCGCCAGGGCCGACGCCGTCGCGTCGCTCGTGGCGCGGGCTTGGCTCTTCGATGACGCGAGCTGCGAGAGCGGCGAGGCGCCCGCGAGGCTCGACTCGGCGCCGAGTGCGACGTTCTCGGCGACTGTCAGCGAGTCACCGAGTTGCATCCGTTGGAACGTGCGCCCGAGGCCCAGCCGCGCTCGGGCCGCCGGCGGCGACTTCGTGACCACCTCGCCGTGCAACCTGACTGCGCCCTCGACGCGCCGGTTCAACCCACTGCAGGCGTCGAAAGTGGTGGTCTTGCCCGCGCCGTTGGGACCGATCAGCCCCGTGATCCGTCCGACCGGAGCTTTGAAACTCAGCCGGTCGACGGCCAGCAGACCGCCGAACCGGACACTGAGGCCGTCCACCTCGAGCCCGGCGGACGCCGGAACCCGCTCGGGCCGCTCGGCGGCCAGTTCGACGCCGACCTCGGCCGGCGCACGGCGACGCCCGAACCGCTCGAAGAAGGTGCGCAGGCGTGCCGGCATCGGTTGAGGACCTCCCATCATGGCGACCTGGATCGCGAAGAACCCGAACAACACGTTGAGCCAGTTCGTGGTGTTCTCGCCGGTGAGGTAGCCGGGGATCACGGCGGCGATGAGCGCGAAGATCGCGTACCACGGCTCCGCGAACGGTGCGAGCGCAAGAACCGCGAGCAGGATCAACGAGTAGAAGGAGGTGAAGTGGGAGTCACTGGTCGTCGCGAAGTGGACAGAGGCGGCGTAGAGAATGCCCGACACTCCGGCGAGGAACGACGAGATGCAGAACACGATCACGCGGGTGGTGTTCGTACTGAGGCCCATCGTGGCGACCGCGGTTGGCGACTCCGACATCCCTTGCAGCATCCGCCCGATCCGCGCGCGCCGGATCACGACGACCACGAGTGAAACGATCACGACCATCGCGAGCACGACGTAATAGAAGGCGACATCGTCGGTCGCGAACGATGGTCTCGGCACCTGCCGGCCGCTCTGCAACGTCGTGAACATGAACCCACGTGCGTAGAACAACTGCTCGACCATGATGCCGAAGCCGAACGTCGCGAGCGCGAGGAACAACCCGGAGAGCCGAATGGCAGGGATGGCCACCAACGCACCGACGGGGACGACGATGAGGCTCGCAATGACCAGAGCCAGGAACCAAGGCATGCCGTGATCGACCGCGAGTTGCGAGAACGCGACCGCGCCCACCGCGGCGAACGTCGCGTGACAGAGCGACACCTGGCCCGACATACGGACGAGCAAGCCCAGCGACAGCAGCATGATCATCTGCGTCAGACCGATGGTGAAAAAGCCGAGCTTCGTCGAATCGACCACCTGCGGCACGAGCGCCAACGGGATGAGGAGAACGAACCCCATGACCAGGCGAACCGGGACCGGAGCGCGCCACTGCAACGAGGGACGCTGCTCGACTGACGACGGGGGCACGAGCTTCCGTCGAGGGGTGACGAGGAGCACGACGAACAAGATGATGAACGGGAGGCTGTTGGGCAGTCCCGAGAGCCAGTTGACGGAGACGACGTATTTCTTGGAAACATCCGAGGCGATGCCGATGAGCAGTCCGCCGAGGAACGTCAACGGGATGCTGGCAAACGCCCCGACCGCTGCCGCGCCGAAGGCCTGGACGACGAGGAACGTCAATGCGATGGCATTGAGGCCGATGAACGGGAGCACGAGCACACCCGACAGCGCCGCGAAAGTCGCGCCGATGATCCAGGCGCTGCGACGGACCACGACCGGGCTTGTGCCTTGCATCGCCAGCAGGTCGGGGTCGTCCACGACGGCTCGCATCGAAATTCCCGTTCGAGCGAACCGGAACAGGGCGTACAGCGCCACGACGGCCACCACGCCCACGACCGCGAGCACGAGTTGGGAGTACAGGATGTTGACCCCGCCGACCCGGAAGTGCTCGGTGCCTTTGGGCAGGTACTGCTTGACCCGGATGGTGTCGGATCCGTACTTGATCGTGGCGAGACCCTGGACGAGCAGGATGATGCCGACGGTTCCCACGATCTTCCACGCCGTACGTTGCCGAGACAGGCGCCGCGCGATGAACTCCATAGCGAGCCCCATCAACGGACCCAGCACGAACACAGCCACGAAGAAGGCGATCTTCCAGTCGATCTCCTGATCGACGTGCAGAAAGTAGAAGAGGTAGGCCGCAGCGGTGGCGAGCGCGCCATAGCCGAAGTTGAAGATCCCCGAGGTCTTGTACGTCAGCACCAGACCGGTACCGGCGAGTCCATAGATCGAGCCGGTTGCGATGCCGCTGACGATGAAGGGCAGCAGATCCTTCATCCTGGCGTTCCTCCCCCTGTACGCAGACAGTTCCCGGAATGGTTCGGATCCGCGAAGTTCAGCAGTGTGTTACGAGACGCACTTCGCGTCGAGGTTGGCGGGAGCGATGGTCTTGCCACCGTCGATCCCGACGACGAAATAGCAAGGGTGCGAGCCGAACGAGTCCGTCTTCCCTGAGGTGTAGGTCACCTTGTTCGCCAGGAGTCCGCCGAGGTTCTCACTGCTGACCGTGCTCAGACCGGTGACGACATCCTTCGCAGCGACGGGACTCGATGCAGCCGGAGCCGAGGCGAGAGCCTTGCGCAGCATCTCGAGCCCACTCCACGTGAACGAGCCGGTGCCTTCCTTCCAGTTGTCGTCCTTGGCGAACTTGCCCATGGCGTCGCGGAACTCCTGAGCCGCAGGGGCGTCAGCGACCGACGGGAAGGCGTACGCCGGACCGAACACCTTGATGCCGTCGATGTCGAGCAGGTCCTTGCCGATCGCCTGCTCCGACGACCCGTACGTCGGGTTGTAGTTCTGCGACTGGCAGTCCTGCACCAGCTTCGCGGCTGCCGCCGTCGTGAAGTTGAGCTGGACGTAGTCCACGCCCTCTTGCTGGAGCTGCAGACATTCGGCGGTATAGCTCGTCGCCGTCGAGGAGATCGCGATCGAGGTGAAGCCCACGCCGGCCGCTTCAGCCGCGCCCTTCAACGGCGGGTCCGCTTGCTGACACGCCGCCACCTCCGAGCAGTACAAGTCCGCAAACTTCGTCGCCTTGCCGAAGTCCTTGGCCACCGCGACCTGCGCCTTCAAACCGCTCAGCACATCGGTGACCGTGACGAACACGTTCTGCTTGGTGTACCAGTCCTGCTGGTTGGCCGTTCCACTGATGAGCGGGACGCCCTTGGCGATCGCATCGTCGGAATACGCCGTGATCAGATTGTCGGAGCTCACGATGATCGCCGCGACTTTGTCGCCGTCGACGAGCTTCTTCTCCGCAGCCTGCGCCTTCGCAGGATCGCCGCCGTCGTCCTCGGCAATGACCTTCACGGGATGTCCGTTGATGCCGCCCAGCTGCTCATTGACGTACCGCTCCCAAGCCGGACCGACGGTCTGGCCCTGATTGGACGACGACGCCTGCGATCCCGTGAACGAACCAATGAGACCGATATTGATCGGCGTGCCCGTCGCCTTCGGAGCAGAACTGGCCCCGCCCTGTCCGCCGCTTGCGCTACTCGCGGACGTCGAACTCTCGTTGTCGCTGCTGCAGGCAGCGAACACCAACACCGCCGCCACGATCACGACGGCCGATCGACGGATCTTCGTTCGCAGGATGGCCATGCACTCCCCCTTGCGTGGTCCCCGCGCGACGACCGTCGTCGCCGGGATAGGGGTGAATCGTACAACTGATTGCTCTGTATGGCAAGCGACCGCTGATCCTCACGCCTCGGACCGCTCACCATTTCCACTCGTCTTGCCGAGGGCACGCAGGGCGAAGTCGACGCTCGATGCCACGAGCTCGGCCACCGACTGATCGGTCCAGTCGATGAGAGCGTCGTTCATCGTTGCACCGGTGAGCCGAAGGATGATCTCGGCATCGCGTTCGGGCTCGGCGGTCGAGAACTCGCCCGTCTCGGCGCCATCGCGAAGCGCACGCTCCAACGGCTCCACCAGCAGGCGTGATGCGCTGGCGACCGCTTCCGGGAACCGGCGCATCACTCGCTGCTGCGACGAGAACAGACGCGCACGCTGGACTCGGCGCGGGTCTTCTGCCGCCGCGACCAACTCGGCAATCCAGGCCGCGACCTTTTCGGGCGCTCCATCGGCTTCGCGGACGACACGCCGTAGACGAGCGGCTGATCGCGCGTACTCGTCCTCCATCAACGCGAGCAACAGCTCGTCCTTGTCGGTGAAGTGTTGGTAGAAGGAACGCGCGGAGAGTCCGGTTTCTCGGAGGACGAGTTGGATCTTGAACCCCTCGAAGCCGGCACGCTCGAGCACGATCCAAGCCGCGCCGATGATGGCCGTCCGGTCGTCGCCGTGTTCGCCTTTCCGGACCATCGAATCCCCTCTATCATCTCACTGATTCATGCGGCCGTTCCGCTTCACCGCGCAGGTTCCTGATCTCTCCGGCTCGGTGGCGGAGTGGCGCGATGCCATCCGTCGGGTCGAGGACATGGGCTTCAGCACGCTGGCGCTCGCCGATCACTTCACCGGTGGTTACACCATGGAGCCGTTGACGACACTTGCCGCCGCATCGGCCGCGACCTCGCTCCGACTTCAGACCGCGGTGCTCGGCGTGGACTATCGCCATCCGGTGCTGCTGCACCGGATGGTCGCCACGCTCGATGCGGTCAGCAACGGGCGCGTCGAGCTCGGCATCGGAGCCGGATGGATGCGGAGTGACTACGACGCCGCGGGCATGACGATGGATCGGCCCGGCGTGCGGATCGAGCGACTCGAGGAAACGGTCACCGTCTTCAAGCTCTTGTGCGGGGACGAAGCGGTCACCTTCAAAGGCGAGTACGTGACGATCGACGGCTTGGTCGGCGTTCCGGCGGTCGTGCAACGTCCGCATCCGCCAATCCTGATCGGCGGCGGTGGCGAACGCATGCTGCGCCTTGCCGGTCGCCAGGGTGACATCGTCGGGATCAACGCCAACCTCGCGGCGGGCGACATCGGCGCGCACTCCGTTCTGGATGTCAGCTGGGAGAAGATGGCCGAGAAGGTGGAGTGGGCGCGGCACGGTGCGAAGCAGTCCGGTCGCCGGTTCGACGAGATCGAGCTCTCCATGGCGCAGTGGTTGCTGCACATCAACGACTCGAAGAGCGAGTGCGACGCGGTGCTGGACAAGCTCGCGGGTCGCGTCGGAGTCGACCGGGCGTGGCTCGAAGCAGCGCCGGGCGTGCTCGTCGGATCCGTCGGCCGTGTCGTCGAGAAGTTGTACGAGCTTCGGGAGCGGCTCGGGATCAGCTATGTGCAGGTGCACGCCGGTCCTCGCGGGATCGACCTCGAACCCGTGGCGCCAGTGATTGCCGCACTCGCCGGTAAGTGAGCAGCGAGCGGCTGGGTGACGAGCTGGTGCTCTGCAACGTGTCGGTCGCGCCGTTCCCGCTCGAGGATGTCTTTCCCGCCGCCGCTGCTGCGGGCTTCGAAGGGGTTTCGATGCTCGCCCGCCCACATGCACGAGCGGTGCGTCACGGGCGCACGAACCGAGAGCTGTGCGAGTTGATCACCGACCGCGGGCTCTTCGTGTGCGAGATCGAAGCGGCCGGCGACTGGCTGGGTCCGGTGCCTTTCCCCGCCGACAGCATGTTCCACCCCGTCTACACGGTCGACGAGTTGCTCGACGTCGGCGAGGCGCTCGAGGCGAGGACTCTGGTGGCGACCCACTTTGGCGCGCCGGTCGCTCTGGACGATGCCGCTCGCGCGTTCGCACAACTCTGCCACCGAGCCCTTGAGCGGGGATGCGCGTCGCGCTCGAGTTCCCGTCAATGGCGACGGTCGCAGACGTGAGTGAGGCGTGGGCGATCGTGGAAAGAGCCGATCATCCGAACGGCGCCATCTTGCTCGACATCTGGCATCACCGCCGCAGTACCGGCACGGATGCTGACCTCGCTCGCGTGCCACCGGATCGAGTCTTTGGCATCCAGGTCAGCGACGGCACCGCTGAGCCGGTGGACCGCCGATCCAGGACATCGTCCACCGTCGCCTGCCGGGCGAAGGAGACCTCGGAGTGGCGGAATTACTTGGTGATCTCGATCATCGCGGGGTCCGTTGCCCAGTGGGCGTGGAGGTCTCCAGAAGGACATCCTCGAAGGCGGCGCCCATCCAGCCGCGGCGCGCCTGCACCGTGCCCTCACCGATGTGATCGCTGCTTCTCGATGACCGCGCCGTAGTCGTCGGTGTCGTGCGAGTGCGTTTCGGCGGCAATCCCCATCCCGAGGGTCGCGACCGCGGCCTGCCGGAGGTGCTGGTTCAACACCGCCTTCGTGTCCTGCACGGCTTGTGAGGGTTGCGCGGCGATGCGCTGCGCGAACGCGACCGCTTCACTCATGAGCTGATCGGCGGGAACGGCGAAGTTCGCCAGTCCCATCGACACGGCCTCGTCGGCAGGAATGCGATCGCCGGTGAACAGGTACTGCTTCACCCTCAGCAAGCTGGTCATCGACGGCCACGTGATCGCGCTGCCGTCGCCGGCGACGAGCGCTACGGACACATGCGGATCGGCAAGAAACGCAGTGTCGGCCATGAAGACGATGTCGCACAGGGTGGTGAGCGTGCATCCGAGGCCGACCGCTGGCCCGTTCACGGCCGCGACGACCGGAAGCGACACGTTCAGCATCTCGTCGACGAGCCGTCGCGCCAGGCGCATCGTCCGCCGCCGAGCCTGCTGGTCACGTCGATGAAGTTCGAACTCTTCGAAACTTCCACCCGCGCAGAACGCCCGACCCGCGCCCGTTAATACGACAGCGTTGGCGGTCGGATCGTTCTCCAAGGACTGCCACACACGCGGGAACTCCAGGTGCAACTCGTCGCTGAACGCGTTCAACTGATCAGGCCGGTTCAGCGTCACGATTCGCACTGGACCATCGCTCTCGACGAGCACGGGAGGTTCCGAGGTGGACATGAGGTGTCCCTTCGTTGACTGTCAATGTCATGATTTAGGCAGATGAACTAACCCTTTTGCAATACTGCTCGGATGCAGTTCACGTTTGCGGTGACCCCGCCGGCGATGACCGACAGCAGGACGTGGATCGACGCTCTCCGCCGCCTCGAGGACGCCGGGTTCCATTCCGTCGTGTTTGCGGATCACTTCACCGAGGGGTGGGACGCCGAGCCGATGGTGGCGCTCGCCGCGGCCGCGATGGCCACCACCACGCTTCGCTTGCAGACCGGCGTGCTCTCCAACGACTACCGCCATCCCGTCCTCACCCACCGCCTCGCTGCGACCGCCGACCGGATCTCCGACGGCCGGCTCATCCTCGGCATGGGCGCGGGCTGGCTCCGCTCCGACTACGAGCAAGCTGACATCCCGTTCGACGCTCCTGGTGTACGCATCTCTCGACTCGAAGAAGCGCTGTCGATCGTCAAGCAACTGTTCGAGGACCAGCCGGTCGTCCACCAAGGCATCTACTACCGCATCAACGGTCTCGTCGGCGTTCCGGCGCCGGTGCAACGACCTCACCCACCGATCATGTTGGGCGGCGGAAGCCCTCGCGTGTTGCGGTTCGCCGGACGTGAGGCCGACATCGTGAGCATCGTGGCTTCGCTGCGCGCCGGCGCGCTCGGTTCGCATGCAGTCGAGGATCTGATGGCGGAGCGCGTCTCGGAGAAGCTCGACTGGATTCGCGAAGGGATCGTGAGCGCAGGACGTGATCCGGCCACCGTGGTGCTCTCGATCAACCACTGGCTCGTCCGCATCACCGACACCGAGGATGACGCGGCCGCATACCTCGGCAAGGTGGCGGCCAGTCACGGTGTCGACCCGGGCCGCCTGGCCGATTCACCGGCGGTGCTCGTCGGCACGGTGCCGCGGCTGGTCGATGTCCTCCACGAACGACGTGAGCGCTTCGGCTTCAGCCATCTCCAACTCGATGCCGGATTTCCGCCACGTGACATCGAACCGCTGCTGCCACTGGTCGGGAAGTTGGCGGGTGGCTAACCCTTGATGACAGTAACCACGTCATCCGTCACGGCAGGGTCGACGCGATACGGCGTGTAGAGCGAGATCCGATCGGCAACAGCCTCCCATCGGTCGCGCAACCCCTTCGCGACCGTGGCCGGGTCGCCGACCACCGCGAACTCGCAGAGCACCTCGTCGTCGATCAAGTCGCCCATCTCCGACCAGAGGCCGCGCTTCGACAGCCCGTTGAGCTCCGATTGGAGGTCGCCCCAGCCGTGCAACTCGAGCACCGGCCGGTACGCGGGTGTCGACGCGTAGAACGCGATCTGATCCTTC
>DATAES010000220.1:0-5190 GCA_036257895.1 Acidimicrobiales bacterium | reverse complement strand
GCCGTGACACAGGCAAGCGAGCCGAGGTCCGACGGCGTCGCGCCCGCGATCGCGGCTTCGTCCACGGCCGGCATCGGTGGCATCAGATGGCCGGCCATCGATGCGATGACCACGCCCGCACCACCCGGTGAGACGACGCGGCCAAACGCATCGAGAACAGAGGCCGCTCCGAGGAGATCGACCGCGATGACCGCGTCAGCAGGTGCCTGCACTGGCGACAGACCGGCGGTGTGCACGACGGCTCGGACGGGCCCGAGCCTGCTCGCAACTTCGGCCAAGTCGTCGACCGATGTGCGGTCGGTGACATCGGTTCGGTGGGTCGTGACGTCGTGCCCTTCCTCGCGCAGTGGTGCGGACGCAGCGTCCAGCACGCTGTCCGTGACGTCGGCCAGCACCACCTGCATCCCGGATCCACATCGACGGGCGACGGCGAGGCCCATGCCGCCAGCACCCACCACGACGAGAACGTCGCGCGTCAACGAATTCGCGGCTTCTCGCGGCGGCCGTGGAAGCTCTCCTGGCCCGACTGGATGTTCTCGTACTGGGTACCCAACGACACGATCATCGAGATCTGCGCGATCGCGTCGCGACGGAAGTGCTCGTGCGCGAGCCACGCGGCACGCAGCGTTCCTTGGATCGCGAGCGGCGGAGCCGACGCGATCGCTTCGGCGACCCACATGGCACGATCCATCAACTCTTCAGCGGGCACGACCTCGGACACCAAGCCGATCTGGTGGGCACGAGCCGCGGACATGCGCTCGGTTCCGCCGAGGAGCGCGATGCGCAGCATCTCGCCGAACGGCACCTTCTGCATCAGATGCACGGTCTCGAATCCGGCGACCATGCCGTAGCTCACGTGCGGATCAAAGAACGTTGCGTGCTCGGCGGCAACGATGATGTCCGACTCGCCCAACATGTAGAAAGCGCCACCGCACGCCATGCCGTTCACGGCTGCGACGACGGGCTTCCACATGTCGTTCTGCTTCGGGTTGATGAAGACGCCTGGGTCGTTGAACATGAACGGCGTCGACACGCGACCGGCCTTTTCGCCTCGCTTCTCACCGGTCGGATCATCGAGGTATTCCTTGATCGACTCGTCGCGGTCGATGCCTGTGCAGAACGCCTTGTCGCCGGCGCCAGTCCACACCACGGCACGCACGTCGTCGTTCGTGCGCAGCGACCGCCACACCTGCTGCAGCTCGCGCTCCATCAGCCGGTTGAACGCGTTGTACACATCGGGCCGGTTCATGGTCACGATCGCGACGCGGTCGCGTTCCTCGTAGATCAGCGTCTCAAGGTTGTCCATGTGCGCGATTCCCCCTTCGGCGGCGCGGGCCCCACCTCACGCGCGGCGTGGACAGTAGCGTGCGCCCGTGCCGCAGATTCCCTTTGCTCCTGACGTGTTCACATGGCCGTCCGACGAGCCGCAGTTGATCGGCGCGCGTTGCCCCTCGTGCGCGGCGATCACGTTCCCGTTCCAGGGTTCGTGTCCGCGGTGTGGCGGTACCGAGATGGAGCAGCACTTGTTGCCGAGGCGAGGCTCGTTGTGGACGTGGACGACGCAGGAGTTCCTGCCGAAGGAGCCCTACGCGGGCGGCGAGACGATGGAAACCTTCAAGCCGTACGGCGTGGGCATCGTGCAGCTCGCTGACGAAGTGCGGGTCGAGGGCCGGCTGACCGAGAGCGACACCACGAAGCTCGCGTTCGGCATGGACGTCGAGCTCACGGTCGTTCCGTTCCGAGTCGAGCCCGACGGCACCGAAGTGATGGTGTACGCGTTCGCACCGGCAGCCGAGGGTTGACGGTGGACGACGTCGCGATCATCGGAGTGGGGTTGCATCCGTTCGGCCGTTTCGGTCCGAAGTCTGCAATCGACATGGCGGCCGAGGCGACCCGGGCCGCGTGCGCGGACGCAGGCGTCCAGTGGAGAGACGTCCAGTTCGCCATCGGCGGCAGCTTCGAGGTCGACAACCCGGACGCGGTCATCGGACGTTTGGGATTGACGGGCATCCCGTTCATGGATGTCTACAACGGCTGCGCCACCGCGGCCACGGCGCTGCAGATGACAGCGGACCTGATCCGCGCAGGCCAGTACGACCTCGGTGTCGCCGTCGGCATGGACAAGCACGAGCCCGGCGCATTCACGTCCGATCCCGTGTACTACGGCGCGCCCCCTTGGTACGGCGAGATCGGCCACTTCCTCACGACGAAGTTCTTCGCCATGAAGATCAACCGGTACATGCACGACCACGGCATCTCGCGCGAGACCCTTGCGAAGGTGGCGGCGAAGAACTATCGCAACGGCGCGTTGAATCCGAACGCGTTTCGGCGCAAGCCGATCTCCGAGGACGAGATCTTGGCGTCGCGGATGCTCAACCATCCGTTGACCCAGTACATGTTCTGCGCGCCGGACGAGGGCGCGGCCGCGGTCGTGCTGTGCCGGGCCGACCTCGCTGCCCGGTTCACCTCGACGCCGATCTACCTGCGGGCGAGCACGTTGCGGACGCGTCGCTATGGCGCGTTCGAGGTGCACGCGTCGTGGGCTGCGGTCGACCAAGATGCCGCGCCGACGGTGTACGCGTCGCGCGCCGCGTACGAGCAGGCCGGCATCGGGCCCGAAGACGTCGATGTGATCCAGTTGCAGGACACCGACGCCGGCGCCGAAGTGATCCACATGTCCGAGAACGGGTTCTGCGCGGACGGCGAGCAGGAGAAGCTGCTCGCAGACGGCGCCACGGAAATCGACGGACCGCTGCCGATCAACACGGACGGTGGCTTGATCGCCAACGGTGAGCCAATCGGCGCCTCTGGCCTCCGCCAGGTGCACGAACTCGTGCTCCAACTGCGGGGACAAGCCGGCGAACGGCAAGTGCCGGGCACACCGCGTGTCGGGTACGCCCAGCTTTACGGCGCACCGGGGACCGCCGGCGTGTCGATCCTGAGCACCTAGGTAGGCACCCAGCGCCGGTCCGTAAGATCGCCTGCCCATGGCAGAGTACGAGAGTCTCGTGGTGCGCAAGGACGACGGCGTGGCATGGGTGTCACTGGCGCGACCCGAGGTGCGCAACGCGGTCAACATGCAGATGCAGCGCGAGCTGCGCGAGGTGTGGACGAGTTTCCGGTACGACGACGACGTTCGTTGCGTTGTCCTCAGCGGCGAAGGTGAGTCGTTCTGCACCGGCATCGACCGAGCAGAGGCGCTGACCGAAGCGAACAACGCGGCCATGGCGGCCGGCGACTATCCGGGCTATCCGACGCCGTGGATGTACGACGATCCCGGACGGGACATCGGCCCGAAGCAGTGCGATTTGTGGAAGCCCGTCGTCGCCGCCGTTCAGGGCATCGCCTGCGGCGGCGCGTTCTACATGCTGGGAGAAGTCGAGTTCATCATCGCCAGCGACGACGCCGTCTTCTTCGATCCTCACGTCACCTACGGGATGACCGCGGCCTTCGAGCCGATGGAGATGCTGTCGAAGATGCCGTTCCACGAGATCATGCGGCTCTCGCTCCTCGGCGCGCACGAGCGCATGTCGGCCGAGCGGGCATGTCAAATCGGATTGGTCACTGAAGTCGTTCCGCGTGACGAACTCCTCGAACGCGCGGGGTGGGCGGCGCGCGTGATCGCGGACTCGCCGCCGTTGGTCATCCAAGGGACGATGCGAGCGCTGTGGACTGCGCTGGAAGTGCCTCGCACACAGGCCATCGGCCTCGCCAACCTGTTCACCCGCATCGGCTCCGACGCGGCCGCGTTCAAAGCCGGCCAGGACCGGTTCGCGTCCGGCCAGCGTGTGCAGTGGCGTCGCCGCTGAGGGCTAGATCTGGTCGGTCCCGACAGGTCGAGACGTTGTGACATGTTTCGGGACCGAGTAGGGCCGAGCGAGCGACCGCCAGGGTGCCGGGCGGCGATGGGGCCCGGGGGGCGCAGCCCCCAGCTAGTGTCCTGTAAGGCTGAAGCGCCGTGAAACGTGTGTCATGGGGTTGCGTTCTGGTTGATGGCAGCGCAGTAGCTGGCGAGGTGGTCGAGGATTTCTTCGGCGGTCTTGTGCCAGACGAACGGGGTTGGGTGGTCGTTCCACGTCTCGACCCAGGCGGTGATGTCGGCGGTGAGTTCTTTGACGCTGCGATGCGCGGCGTGGGTGAGCTTCTTGGTGGTGAGCGCGGCGAACCAGCGCTCGACCAGGTTCATCCAGGACCCGTAGCTCGGGGTGAAATGGAAGTGGAACCGGCGGTGCCGGACCAGCCACTTGTGCACCGCTGGCGTCTTGTCGGTCGAGAGGTTGTCGACCGCGTCTTCGAGATCATCGTCGAGCTGTTCCTCGCCCGAAACAAATGTTCGAACAAACGCATGCGCGATCGCGAAGCTCCGACCTTGCCGAGGTTCGGTGCCAGATTCTGATGAACGGCAATCCCATGGGGAGCTTCCAAGGCTCCGCGGCACGCCACGCCGACGGCCGCTGGCGTGTCACGCGCCAAACGGTCGCGAGGTTGCTCGCCAACTACGGCATCGAAGTGCCACCCCGGCGTTCCTAGCGCGGCGGAAGATCGAGTGACGTCTCCTGACGCCGAGAGTCACGCCAAGCACGGCCTCGCGCTCGCTATCGCGGTGGTGTCGTCGGTCGCGCTCTCGGTGTTTCTCATCTTTCAGAACATGAGCGAGCCGCGACGGACGTTCGTGTTGGTGCTGTCGCTGGTGGCGTCGTGCGCCGTGGTGCTCGTCCCCCGGTTGCGATCCACGCTTCCGCTACGGGGAACCGTTGTTCTGAGCGTCGCGCTTGTCCTCGTGGCCGTCGTCACCCCTCCGAACAACACAGACTTTTGGTACTACCAGATGTACGGACGGACGGTGGTCCATCACCACGCGAACCCGTACCGCCACGCCCCAATCGAGTACGCCCCGGACCCTGTGCTCGGCCGCACCGGCGGCTTTTGGGACGGCGTGCGTCCCGAGTACGGGCCTGTACTGGTCGGCACGGCCACGGTGATCTACGCAGCAACGGGACCGAGTGAGCTCGCTGGGCGATTGGCGTGGCAAGGGCTCGCGGGAGCAACTGTCCTCGTGACCATCGTGCTGGTGATGAAGCGCACTCACGACGCTGCCGCCGTTGCCTTGATCGGACTGAATCCACTGATCATCTACTCCGCTGTGCATGCTGGGCACTGCGATGTGCTCATCGGTTTGGGGGTGCTCGC
>DATAES010000219.1:0-10751 GCA_036257895.1 Acidimicrobiales bacterium | reverse complement strand
ACTTCAACCCCCAGAACCTCGACACGTACTCGGCGCCGTCGTCGAGCGCGATGATCCAGGGCGCCTCCGTGCAGTTGCTCAACGTGCAGCAGGCGGAACCGATCTTCGACTTGTTCCGTGGCGTGGACGCGAACGCAGTGGACAGCACGGTCGTAGTGGTCGAGAACGGGACGCCGACCGCGGGTCTCGGCAACAAGGCGGCTGACGACCTCCGGTCGGTCGGCTTCAGCGTCCCGCCCGACTACGTCGGCGACGCCGACCGCTTCGACTATCCGCGAACGGTCGTGCGCTACCTGCCCGGAGACGAGGGCAAAGCGCTGCAGGTGGCGAGCCACCTCAACGCACCGCCTATCGTCGAGGAGACCAACTACATCGTGAGTGCCGACGTCGTCGTGGTGGTGGGCGCCGACTGGCAAGGGGCACGCTCGTCGCCCGGCGCGACGGACTCACTGCCCACGGACACGGACGCAACATCCACAACGACGACGACGGCCACCGTGCCGTCCACGACCACCACCATCGGCGTCGTGCCCCAGACCCCAGAGGACGTGAGTTGCTGATGCCCAGTCGCATCACCGTTATCGGATCCGGATACGTCGGGCTGACGACCGGCGCCTGTTTCTCCCACCTCGGACACCACGTGACCTGTACGGACATCGATCCCGAGCGCGTCGCGATGCTCAACCGGGGCGAAGTGCCCATCCTCGAGGCGGGCCTCGACAATTTCATCCGTGAAGGGCTCACCGGGGGACAGCTGAACTTCGTCGTCGGATCGTCCGAAGCGGCCGCGGCGAGCGAGTTCGTGTATCTCTGCGTCCCGACTCCGCAGGGGACCGACGGCTCGGCTGACCTCACCCACATCGAGGCGGCGGCGGCCGAGATCGGGCCGGTGCTGCCCTCCGAGGCGATCGTGGTGAACAAGTCCACCGTGCCCGTGGGCTCCACGCGGGTCGTGGAGCGTGCGCTCGGACGCAGCGACGTGTTCGTGGTGTCGAACCCCGAGTTCCTGCGCGAAGGCTCAGCCGTGCACGATTTCCTCAACCCCGACCGGATCGTGATCGGCGCCGACGACCAGTCGGCTGCAATGCGGGTCGCGTCGCTGTATCTCGGCATCCCGGCGCCACTGATCGTGACTGACCCGCCGTCGGCCGAGCTGATCAAGTACGCGAGCAATGCGTTCCTCGCCGCCAAGGTGAGCTTCGTCAACGCGGTCGCGGCCGTGTGCGAAGCCGTCGGGGCCGACATGAACGACGTCGTTCTCGGCATGGGATCGGACAAGCGCATCGGCCACGAGTTCCTTCGTCCCGGTCCAGGCTGGGGCGGAAGTTGTTTCGTCGGTGAGGAGACTGCGCTCGTGCGGCGCGAGGGCCGCATTCGCTTGCTCGCCTTTGACCGTCTCTTCTCAGAGGTCGAGAGGGTCGGCGCGAGCGGCTGGGAGATCCTCACGTGGGCTGAGGGCTCCTCGTCGCCTGAGTTCGAGAGGATCGAGCGGTTCACGGCGCGTCCGTACGAGGGCGACGTGATCACGGTGAAGACGAAGATGGGACGCCGCATCACCGTCACGGCCGACCATCCCCTCGTTGTCGGTGACGGCATGTCTGGACGGTCGGACGACAAGCTCGCGGCCGATCTCGCCGTCACCGACTGGCTCCCGATCGCGCAGGGTTTTCCGCTCGTCGTCGATGACCCGGGCTTCGGCCGCCTGCTCGAGGGCGCAGGACCAGCCGGCATCGGGCCGGAGCAAGTGATTGCGCGCGTGGATCCCCTGCAGCGCGAACTCCTTGAACAGCGATCGGCAGCGCTGGGCTCATCACGACGTCGCGACGTTCTGAGGGCTTCAACGGCGCGGGTTGCCGAACTGCAGTCCATGAGCATTCCTACGCTGCGTGGCCGTTTTGGGACGACGACAAACGGCACGTATGTCCCGGACGTGATCCCGTTCGACGAAGACTTCTGGCGGGTGATCGGCTTGTATCTCGCTGAGGGCCACATGTCGACCGACGTTGCCCGTACCCGCATCGCGTGGTCGTTCGGTCCGATCGGCGAGGAAGACCTCGTTGAAGCAGTCGCCGCATACTGGCGCTCGTTGGGCGTGCGCGTCGCGGTCCGAACGCTCGCGACGACGCGACAGGTTTCGATCTCGTCGCGTCTACTCGCGAGTTGGTTCGAACACGTCCTCGCGCTTGGGCGTGGCGCCTACGATCACCGGATCCCAGATCAGATCTGGAGCGCTCCCGAGTCGCAGAAGCGGGCGCTCCTGCGTGGCCTGTGGGACGGCGACGGCTCCTGGTCTCTGGTCCAGGGCGGTCCGAGCGTGGTACTCGAGTACGGGACTGTGTCCCGAGCGCTCGCCGATGGCATCGTCCGTCTCCTCGGAGACCTCGGCATCGTCGCTCGGGTCAAGGTCGGGCGCACGCCGAAGTCCACCGTCGACACCTACTGGCTCATCGTCAGCGGTGCTGACCAGGTGGAGGCGGCCCTGTGGTTGCTGCCCGAGGACGAACAGGCAACCGTTCTCGCTGCGATAACCAGACAGACCAAGCGGACCTTGCCGACTGGGTACCGCCGACTCGACGACAAGGCCGTCGCCTGGGTACGAGTGACGTCGCTCGAGCGCCGCCCGTTCGCCGGCATGGTGTACTCCGTCGAGGTGCCGATCACCAACACGATCGTCACGTCGTTCGGCCTCGTCGCGCACAACTGTTTCCCCAAGGATTCGCGGGCGTTGATTCGTATCGCGGAGGACGCGGGGTACAGCTTCGATCTGCTCGAAGGCGTGGTCGAAGTCAACGACGAGCAATTCGACCGTGTCGCGGGCAAGGCGATCGAGTTGGTGGGGGGCAGCGTCGAAGGGGTCCAGGTCGCGGTGTGGGGTCTGACCTTCAAGGCACGCACGGACGATCTGCGTGAGTCGCCCTCGCTGTCGATCGTCGAGCGATTGCGGGACAAGGGCGCGAAGATCCGTGCCTTCGACCCGTCGATCTCGCCGCCCGTCGAGCCGCACAAGGCCGCGAGGCTCGAAGGAATCGAGATCGCGAGCGATCCCTACTCGGCCTGTGAGGGTGCTGAAGTTCTCGTGTTGCTCACGGAGTGGGACGAGTTCAAGTGGCTCGACTTCGACAAGGTCGCCGAATCCTTGGCCTCACTTCGGATCGTCGACGGCCGGAACCTGCTCGATCGTGAGGCGCTTCGACGTCGCGGCTTCGTCTACCAGGGGATTGGAAGAGTCTGATGCCGAGGGTCGTGGTGACAGGCGGGGCCGGCTTCCTCGGGTCGCACCTGTGCGAGTCGTTGCTCGACCGGGGTGACGAGGTCGTCGTGCTCGACAACCTCGTCACGGGTGACAAGGCCAACATCGCTCATCTGTTCGGACGGCCGGGCTTCACGTTCGTCGAGCACGACGTGAGCAACTACATCTGGGTGCCGGGCGACGTCGACGCCGTCATGCATCTCGCCAGCCCTGCATCGCCGAAGGACTACCTCGAGAAGCCGATCCAAACGTTGAAGGTCGGCAGCCTCGGCACCCACAACTCATTGGGGCTGGCGAAGGAAAAGGGCGCGCGGTACTTCCTCGCGTCGACGAGCGAGGTGTACGGCGACCCGCAAGTGCACCCACAGCCCGAGTCGTACTGGGGACACGTCAACCCGATCGGTCCACGCGGCGTGTACGACGAGGCGAAGCGATTCGCCGAGGCGATGACGATGGCGTATCACCGCCATCACGGCCTCGAGGTTCGCATCGTGCGGATCTTCAACGTCTACGGACCGCGCATGCGACCCGAGGACGGGCGCGTCGTGTCCAACTTCATCACGCAGTCGTTGCAAGGCAAACCGCTCACCGTCTACGGCGACGGCAGCCAGAGCCGCAGCTTCTGCTACGTCGAGGACGAGATCCGCGGCTTCCTCGCGCTGCTCGATTCTGACGTCACGGGACCTGTCAACATCGGCAACCCCGGTGAGTTCACGATGCTCGAGCTCGCCGACATCGTGCTCGAGCTGACGAACTCGTCGTCGCAGGTGATCTTCGAGCCGCTCCCGGTCGACGATCCCACGCAACGCCAGCCCGACCTCACCCTTGCCCGTTCACAGCTCGGCTGGGAGCCGACGATCTCGCTGCGGGACGGCCTCGCCCGCACCATCCCCTATTTCGCGGAACAGCTCGGCGTGTGACTCTGCGTGCGAGCGGCGAGGGAAGCGCCAGCGACGAGCCGCACTCGGCGGAGGCACGAGCGAAGCGACGCCCGGAGCCGAGCAGCTAGTAGGTCAGACCTCGCGGGATTCGGCTTCAGCGCGGTGCTCGAGGTACCAGTCGACCGTCGCCTGTAGTCCGTCGTCGAACGAGGTCGAGGCCGCGAACCCGAACGCATCGGCCGCCCGGCTCGGGTCGACGCGCCGCCGCGGCTGACCGTCCGGCTTCGACGTGTCCCACCGGACCTCGCCGTCGAAGCCGACGACCTTCACGATGAGGTCGACGAGCTCTCTGATCGGCCGCTCCTGGTTGGCGCCGAGATTCACCGGATCGGGTCCGTCGTACCGCTCCGCGGCGAGCACGATTCCCTCGGCGGCGTCGTCGACATAGAGGAACTCGCGGGACGCCGAGCCGGTGCCCCACACCTCGATCTGCTCGTCGCCGGCTTCCTTCGCGTCGACACACTTCTTGATCAGTGCCGGGATCACGTGCGACACCGCCGGGTGGAACTTGTCACCGGGCCCGTACAAGTTGGTCGGCATCAAGTAGATGCAGTTCTGGCCGTACTGCGCGCGGTTGGCCTGTGCGTGGACGAGCTGCGCGAGCTTGGCGATGCCGTACGGCGCGTTGGTCTCCTCCGGATAGCCCTGCCACAACGAGCCTTCTTGGAACGGAACCGGTGTGTGCTTCGGGTACGAACAGATGGTTCCGACGATCACCGTCTTCGCCGTGTGGTGCTTGCGGGCTTCCTCGATGACATATGTGCCCATGAGCAGGTTCTCGACATAGAGGTCCGCGGGCCGGGCCTGGTTGGCGCCGATGCCACCGACACGGGCGGCCAAGTGGATGACCAGATCGGGTTGCACCTCGTCGAACATCGCCGACACCTGATCGGCTCGGCGCAGGTCGTACTCAGCGCTGGTGGGCGCGACGACCGGAGAAGCACCCCGTGCCGTCAGCGCGGCGCGCACCGCTCGACCAAGGAAGCCACTACCGCCGGTGACCAGCACGCGGCGATCGGTCCAGAAATCGGTGGAGGTCATCACGGTTCAGCGTAGTGATGACCAGGTGGCAAACTCCGCGCACCATGCCCGCCGTGCAGGCCGCGGTCACGCTCGAACAGTGCTGGCACGCCGTCCCCGGTGGTACGGCGTGGTCCACGCTCGAGCTCGTGCGCGCGCTCGCCGCCCGCGACGACGTCGAACCGATCGGCGTGGCCGCGAAGCACCGCCGGCCGCCTCCTGCGCAGTGGACGCCGTCGATCGCCGTGCGCCAACTGCCGCTGCCCCGCAAAGTCCTGTACGAAACATGGCACTCGCCGCTGTTGCGTGGGCCGCGCGTCGAACGAGCGACGGGACCCGTCGACGTCGTGCATGCCACTGCCGTCGCATTCCCCGCCGCGACTGCACCGGTCGTGGTCACGATCCACGATTTGGCGTTCCTCCACGACGCGCAATTGGCCACGCGCCATGGGCACCGGTTCTTCCGGCGCGGGCTCGAACTGGCGCGGCGTCATGCCCGGCTCGTGATGTGTCCGTCCGAGGCCACGATCGACGAGTGCTTCGATGCGGGGATCGAGCGCGACCGGTTGCGCCTCGTGCCGTGGGGCGTCGCTCCGTCGACGGTGACGGACGACGACGTCAGTGCCGTCCTCAGCCGATACAAGATCGATCGCGCCTACGTCCTGTTCGCGGGAACCGTCGAGCCGCGCAAGAACCTGCCGCGGTTGCTCGACGCGTTCACGCGTGTGCCGAACGACATCGACCTTCTTCTGGCCGGGCCGTCAGGTTGGAACGAGTCGATCGACGCGCAACTCGCCGCGCTCGGTTCGCGCGTGCGTGCACTCGGCTTCGTCGGCCACGACGACCTCGATGCCCTCTTCGCAGGTGCATCCGTGTTCTGCTATCCGAGCGTGCGCGAGGGATTCGGTCTGCCGGTGCTCGAGGCAATGGCTCAAGGCACGCCAGTCGTTACGTCCGCGACCACCTCGACGGCCGAGGTCGCCGGAGACACGGGTGTTCTCGTCGATCCCGTCGACGTCGACGCCATCGCGAGCGCGATTCGAGGACTGCTCGACGATCCCGCGGAGGCGCGGCGTCTCGGCGACGCGGGGCGGGAACGGGCGAAGTCCTTCACGTGGGAACGCACGGCCGAGTGCGTCGCCGAGGTGTACCGCGAGGCGTCTCGATGACCGCGCAGGGTCGACTTCACGTCGGCGTGAACCTGCTCTGGCTCGTTCCGAATGTGGTCGGAGGAAGCGAGGAGTACACCACGCGTCTGTTGCGAGCACTGGCCGAGCGCGATCCGGCGGACGACGGCCTCGAGGTCACGCTCTTCGTCATCCGGCCCTTCCTCGACGCGTATCCCGAACTGACTCGGTCGTTCCCGACGGTGGTGTGCCCGCTGTCGGGACACTCGAAGGGCTTGCGCATCGCGGCCGAGGCGTCCTGGCTCCTGGCCCGAGCGCGTCTTCAGCGCGTCGACCTGTTGCACCACGCCGGCGGCACGATCCCGTTGCTCCGCGCCAGTCCGTCGGTGGTGTCCATCCACGATCTGCAACCGCTGCTCATGCCCAGCAACTTCAGCGGGCTCAAGCAGGCCTACCTCCGCCGTCGCCTGCCTCCGTCTGCGAGGCACTCTCGGCTCATCGTGTCGCCGTCCGACTACTCACGACGGACGATCGTCGGAATCCTCGATGTCGAGCCGGATCGAACAAGGGTCGTTTCCCCCGGCTACACCGCGAGGCTCGCGGAGCCGCCGGTCGGCGACCCGCGCGTGCGCTACCGGCTCGACCGGCCGTTCTTCCTGTATCCCGCGATCACGTATCCGCACAAGAACCACATGACCCTCGTTCGTGCGTTCGCGGACGTGACTGCCAAGGGCGCGGACACGTTGCTCGTACTGACGCACCGGGCCGACACCATGGAGAGCCAGGTCCTCGCGCTCGCTGACGCGCTCGGCGTCCGCGATCGCGTGCGCCGTCTCGGCCACGTGCCGCGGGGCGACCTCGATTGGCTGTACGCCAATGCCGTAGCACTCACGTTCCCGTCCCGGTTCGAGGGGTTCGGCTTGCCGGTGCTCGAAGCGATGGGCAACGGTTGCCCCGTGATCGCCGCCAACGCGACCGCGCTTCCTGAGGTCGTCTTCGACGCGGGGGTGCTGGTCGACCCGGACGACGTCGCCGGGTGGGCGGCAGCCATGTTCGAGATGGCGAGCGACGAAGATCGTCGATCGATGCTGGTAGAAGCCGGCCGGGCGCGTGTGGACGAGTTCCAGTGGACGGCGTCCGCCGAGGCGCTCGTCGAGGCCTACCGGCTCGCGGCAGCGAGGTCCAGCCGGTGAAGCTGCTCGTCCTCTGCCCGCACTTCGCTCCCGATGCAGCGCCGACCGGCGAGGTGATGACGAGCATCGTCACCGAACTCGTCGCCCGGGGACACCGGCTCCATGTCGTGAGCGCTCTGCCGTGGTACGTCGACCATCGCATCGAAGAGGGATGGACAGGGCGGATCGTCCGCCATCAGGACACCGACTGGGGGCGCATCACGCGGGTCCATCCGTTCCCGACCGACAAGGGCAACATCCCCGCTCGAGCGATGGCGTTCGGTGGGTTCACGGCGCTGGTTGCCGGGATGGCCCTCACTGCGCAGCGGCCGGACGCGGTGCTGGCGATGTCACCCCCGCTGACGCTCGGAGCTGCGGGTTGGCTGGCGGCCCGGGCCCGCGGCGCACCATTCGTGTTCAACATCCAGGACGTGTTCCCCGACGTCGCCATCGAGCTCGGCGTGATCACGAACCCGACTCTCGTCGCGCTGGCATCGGGGCTCGAGCGACAGACCTACCTCCACGCCGATGCGGTGACCGTCCTCTCCGAGGATCTCCGGAGCAACGTCGCTGCGAAGATCGCCGGCCACCGACCGGAGCGGGTTCGTGTCATCCCGAACTTCGTCGACGTCGAGCGCATCAAACCCGTCGATCCGGAGAACTCGTACCGGCGGGAGTTCGGTCTCTCCGGCAGGACCGTCGTCATGTACGCCGGCAATGTGGGGTTCTCGCAGTCGCTCGACCTGGTGCTCTCGGCCGCGGCCGCGCTCTCGCACGAGTCGCATGTCGTGTTCGTGATCAACGGCGGCGGATCGGCGCGGTCCGATCTCGAGCACAAGGCCGCCGGGCTGACCAACGTCCGCTTCGTCGATCATCAGCCGAAGGACCGGCTGCCCGAGCTGCTGGCCGCGGCCGACGTGCACGTCGTGCCGCTTCGCAAGGGTCTGGCCCGGGCGAGCGTGCCGTCGAAGATGTACTCGATCCTCGCTGCGGGACGCCCCATCGTCGCCAGCGTGGATCCCGGCACCGAGGTGGCCACCGTCGTCGAGCGAGCCGGCGCCGGCTTGACCGTGCCGCCCGACGACCCGGAGGCCTTCACGAAAGCGATCGCCCGGCTGGTGTCGGATCGAGAAGAAGCTGCTCGGATGGGCGCGGCCGGGAGGGTCTTCGTAGAGAACTGGGCGTCTCCGGCCGCCGTAGCCGCCCAGTACGAAGCCCTGTTCCGGGAACTGATCGACCGGCAGCGCTGAGAGGCGGCGCGGGCGAGCGGAGCCGAGCGGGAACACAGCGCTGCTTCCTCCATCTACAGTTGCACCCCCATGGGTAAAGCGTCTTCGGCCAAGAAGGTGGCGCGCGCGGCGCGCGCTGGCGGCACTCGGAAGTCGGGCCAGCGCCGCCCGATGGGCTTTCCGATCGCCATCGTCGCCGTCATCGTCCTCGGGCTGATGCTGGTGCTCTTCGCTCGCGACCGTCGCAATGCGGACGCCTTTCCCCGGGCCAACACCGACCACGTCCACTCCGCCTACGACACCTACGTCTGCGTCCAGGACACGACCCCGCCCGAGGCGTCGGGGGATACGACCACCACGACGACGGCTCCCACGTCGACCACACTCGCCGCGGCCGGTGACGTCCCGGGTCAGTACCTCACTCCGTTCACCGATGCGCAGGAGGACGCCCTCGGGATTCACACGCACGGCGACGGGCTGATCCACATCCACCCGTTCACCGACAGCGCAGCGGGCCGCAACGCGACGCTCGGAATCTTCCTCGACCAGGTCGGTGTCTCGATGACGAACGACACCCTGACGCTGCCGAGCGGCTTGACCTTCACCGAAGGTGTGACCAAGTGTCAGGGCGGCAAGGACGGCGAGCTGCAGGTCGCCAAATGGAACAATGTCAACGACGCGGCGCAGGGCCAGAAGCCGAACGAGATCTTCACGGAAGGTTTCGACCAGATCCGGCTCGGCGCGGACAACGCCTTCACGATCGCGTTCATGCCCCCGGGCTCGACGATTCCGGCGAAGTCCGACGTCGTCTCGCGCATCGGGAACGTGAGCGATCTCGGCCCGAGCACCACTGCTCCACCGGCGAGCGGTGCGCCGGCTACCGAGCCCGCGAGCGGCGCACCGGCGAGTGGTGCGCCCGCCAGCGAGCCGGCCAGCGGCGCCCCGGCGAGCGCGCCGGACACGGCGACGAGCGTGCCGGCTTCCAGTAACCAGTGAGAGCAGTTGTGCTCGTGGGTGGGCTCGGCACCCGCCTGCGGCCACTGACCTTCGACGCACCGAAGCAGATGCTGCCGGTGGTGAACCGGCCGATGATCGAGTGGTCGATCGCGCACCTCGCCGCCCACGGGGTGGACGACGTGGTGCTGTCGCTCGGCTATGGCGCGGATGCCTTCGTCGAGGCGTATCCCGACAGTGCGTGCGCCGGTGTTCCATTGCACTACGCGGTCGAGGACGAGCCGTTGGATACCGCTGGCGCTGTCCGCTTCGCCGCGCTCGATGCCGGCATCGACGAGCGCTTCCTCGTCGTGAACAGCGACGTGATCAGCGACATGGACGTGACCGCGCTGATCGCGTTCCATGCTGCGCGCCGCGCGCTGGCGACGATCGCGTTGCACGAGGTGGACGATCCGTCTCGCTTCGGTGTGGTACCGACGGACGCCGACGGGCGTGTCACTGCGTTCGTGGAGAAGCCGCCGGCAGCGGAGTCGCCGACCAATCGCATCAATGCCGGCGTGTACGTGCTCGAGCCGGAGGTCGTCGACCAGATCGAGGGCGGACGCCCCGTGTCCATCGAGCGCGAGACGTTTCCGATCTTGATTGCTCGCGGCGGACTGTTCGCGCTCGACGACGGCGGCGCCTACTGGCTCGACACAGGCACGCCCGAGGCGTACCTCCAGGCGCAGCTCGACATCATCGACGGGCGCTATAGAGGTGAAGGCACCGCCGACGCCATTGCGGTCGACCCGTGCGCCGTGATCGCGGAGTCGGCGACAGTCGTTCGATCGGTCATCGGGCCGAAGAGCGCGGTCGATGCAGGCGCTGAGGTGTCCGACTCCGTCGTCATGGCCGGGGCCCACATCGGGCGCGACGCCGTCGTGCGTGACTCGATCATCGGTCGGAGCGCCGAGGTCGGCGACGCCGCGTCGGTCGAGGCCCTGTCGATTCTCGGTGACAATGTGTCCATCGCCGCTCGTGAGAAAGTGCGTGGCGCACGGCTGCCAAGGGAGGCTCCA
>DATAES010000218.1:0-20179 GCA_036257895.1 Acidimicrobiales bacterium | reverse complement strand
CACGTCGAGCTTCTCAACACTGCGCCCGGCGAGTGGACCGGCACCGCCCAGGTGGCTGCGGGTGTCACCGAGATCGGCCAGTTCTTCGTCGCGCTCTGCGACGGGGCAGGCAACTGCGGTCACAGTTCGAACAAGGCGCGCAACTACTCGGCCAGCGCCAGCACCACCGGCTACTCGTTCGCCATCGCTCCCGCCGCGGGACCCGATGGCCTGTTCGCCAACCCGACCACCGTGCAGGCCATCGGCCCGACAGGAGGCAGCTTCTCCGTCACCGTCAACGATGGCGCTCCGACGACGTGCATCACGACGTGCACGGTGATCGTCACCGGCGACGGCCCGAACGTGGTCAAGATCACCGCACCCGACGGCACCACCACGGTCGCCGCCATCCCGATCGACACGCACCCACCCGTCGTGTCCGTCACGTCGCCAACCCCGAACGCCAGGTACAAGTCCGGCGCGCTGGTGTCGACGTCGTTCACCTGCAGTAGCGCCCTCACCGTCACCGGTTGCGCGGGGCCGTCAATGCTCGACACCTCCACGAACGGCAACCACACGGCGCGCTTCGTGGCCACCGACCAGTTCGGTCTCACGACGACCGTCGACGTTCCCTACTACGTGGACGGCACCCCGCCGACGTTCGCCTTCAACAGCGCTCCGCCGACGATCACCAACGCGGCTTCTGCAGTGTTCACCTTCTCGGCGACTGATCCGGATGAACCGGCGTACCCGGTCACCTTCACTTGCCAGCTCGACTCGGCACCTGCAGTGGCGTGCGCGTCGCCGTATACCGCGACCGTGCCAGCTCCCATCGACGGGGCGCATGTCTTCACCGTCGTCGCGTCCGACCGGGTCGGTAACACGACACAGCAAGCGTGGAACTGGCGCATCGACACCAGCGGTCCGGTGTTCCAGGACTTCATCGGTCCGGCTGACCCGACCAACCAGACGTCGGCCACGTTCGCTTACACGGTGGTCGACCCGCCGGATACCGCCGCGCTCGCATTCTCGTGCAAACTTGATGCTGTGACGGTGCCCTGCACCTCGACCGGCGCGTCGCTGACTGGCCTCGCGCCCCGAGTCGCTCCGTACGCGTTCGTCGTCACTGCCACCGACCCGGCCGGCAACGCGGCTACGAACACGTGGAACTGGCATGTGTATGCCAACACCACCGTGACCGCCCAAGGACTCATCCGCACTCTTCCCGTGCTCAAGGCCAAGCTCACCGACGGCGCTGGTAGCCCGCTCGCCGGCCAGAAGCTCTTCTTCAGCCGAGGACGAACCGGAAGGGGCAGCGCCGTGCCCTGCCTCAACGCCAACCCGGACGGAAGCGTGACCACCGAGGCAGACGGCCGGGCCACCTGCAACGTCACCTTGACTGAACTGCTGATCGACGCCTTCAGCGGCGGGTTCACCGCGGCATTCCCCACGACCCCGCCGTACTTCGCGAGCAGCGATTCGGCCGGCATCCTCTCGTGAGCCGTTCCCGGGCGCAGACTGTCGCGCCCGAGGGACGGACGACGCACTCCGAGGTGGACGGCTCGCTGCTGCCCTACGTGTCGTCGTTGCACGCCGCCTGGCTGGAAGACGAGGGCAGCGCCGCGTGGCGCGAGATCCCCGGAACGTTGGTGTTCGCGGACGTATCGGGTTTCACGCCCCTGACCGAACGGCTGGCGCGCCGCGGGAAGGTGGGCGCCGAAGAGCTCACGGACACGTTGAACACCGTGTTCCGCGAGCTCCTCGATGTTGCCGGACAGCTCGGAGGCGATTGCCTCAAGTTCGGTGGCGACGCGTTGCTGTTGTTGTTCACGGGACCGTCCCACGAGCGTCGCGGTGCAGCTGCGGCGCGCAGCATGCTCTCGGCGCTTCAGACGCTGCGACGCCAGGGCCGTGGTGCCGGCCTGTCGAAGCTCGGCATGTCGCTGGGCGTGCACTCCGGTGTCATCAACGCGTTCCTGGCCGGGACGTCGCATCGCGAGCTGCTGCTGTCGGGCCCGGCGGTGTCGGAGACCTTGTCGCTCGAATCGGCCGCCGAAGCCGGTCAGATACTCGTGAGCGGGTCCACCGCTGACGCGCTGGACCCGGATGATCTCGGGTCGCGTGTGGAGCACGGCCGGTTGCTGCTGCGGAGCCCCTCGGTGGACGTGCCCCGCGACCGTCCGGCAAGGACGAGTCGTGCGGACGCGCGCCTGGGCATCTCCGACCAGCTGCGCGACCATCTCGACGGCAGTCACAAGGACGGCGAGCATCGGCTGGCGGCCATCGGCTTCCTCAAGTTCGGCACCACCGACCAGCTCCTCGCACGCGAGGGTCCCGCCGTCCTGAGCGCCGTGCTGCACGACCTGATCTCCCAGACCCAGTCGGCCTGCGCGGAGCACGCTGTCACCTTCCTGGGCACAGACGTCGATGCGGACGGCGGCAAGGTCTTGCTCGCCGCCGGCGCGCCCTCGGCTTCGCCGGACGACGAAGACCGCCTGCTGCTCGCCCTCCGCTCGGTCATCGACGATGTGCGGTCGCTCCCGGTGCGGGCCGGTGTCAACCGCGGCCGCATCTTCGCCGTCGACTTGGGCAGCCCCGCCCGGCGGACGTACACGGTCATGGGCGACGCCGTGAACCTTGCCGCCAGGGTGATGGGCCACGGCGGCTGGGGCGAGCTGGTCGCGACGCAGGATGTCGTCGATCACCGGCACACCGACTTCGCGCTGGTGCCCTTGGAGCCTTTCACGGTCAAGGGCAAGGCGGCACCGATCAACGCACAGCTCGTCGGCGCCGCCCGTGGCCGCCGCGTCGAGGCCGATGACGTGGCGATGCCCCTCATCGGGCGCGACGCCGACATCGCCACCATGCGCACCGCGCTCGCTGCTGCGCATCAGGGTGCGGGTCAGATCATGGAAGTGGTGGGCGAGCCCGGCATCGGCAAGTCGAAGCTGGTCGCCGCCGCCGTCGCCCTCGACCACGGTCTGCTCCGGATCAACATCGAGGCAGGGCGCTACAGCCTCGCCACGCCGTACTTCGCGCTGCGGCGCGGGCTCCGCGAAGCGATGGGCCTGACGGTCGATGCGCCGGCCGACGAGGTCGAGGGCGTGCTCCGCAGCATCGTCGATGGCTTCGCTCCCGACCTCGAGCCATGGATTCCCCTGATCGCGCTTCCTCTCGGTCTCGAGCTCGCCGACTCGCCGGACATCGCCCTTCTCGATCGCGCCATGCGCAAGTCGACCATGCACAACGCCGTCGCCCACCTTCTGGCGCAGCTTCTCTCCGAGCCGACGCTCATCCACATCGAGGACTCCCATTGGCTCGATGCCGCGTCGTGTGAACTGCTCGACGCCGTGCTTGCGGGCGTCGGCGAGCGACCGTGGGCGGTGATCATCACCCGACGCGACGTGGCCGGCGGTCTGGACCTCGCTGACCATCCGAACGTCACCACGCTGCGGCTGACACCCCTGTCCGCGGCCGCCGCCACGTCCTTCGCGTCGGCGACCGTGCAGGGCGAAGCACTACCGCCAGGGGTCATCGACGAACTCGTCGCCCGCAGCGGCGGCAACCCGCTGTTCTTACAAGAGTTGTTGAATGCGGCCCGGCGCGGAGACCTCGACGAGTTACCCGACACGATCGAGGCGGTCGTCGCCACGAGCATCGACACGCTGCCTGGCGCTGATCGTTCGCTCCTCCGTCACGCCGCAGTGCTCGGTGGCCACGTCCAGATCGACGTCCTGGCTGCGATGGTCGAGCAGCCCCCGGCTCAGGTGGCCGACAACGTCCGGCGACTGGGCCATTTCCTCATCCCTGAGACCTCCGGCATCCTGAGGTTCCGCCACATTCTCCTCCGCGACGTCGCTTACGAAGGCCTCGCCTTTCGAGCGCGTCGGGCGCTGCACCACCGCGCAGGAACGATCCTCGAGCAGTCGAGCGACGACGCCGACGCGCTCGCCGAGTTGCTGTCCATTCACTTTCACCGCGCGGGGCGCTACCGCGAGTCGTGGCACTACTCGTCCGTGGCCGGCGATCGGGCCCAGCGCAACGGCGCTCCGATCGAGGCAGCCGCGTTCTACACGAGCGCGCTCGATGCAGCCCGCCGCCTCGACGACCTCGAGGTCGACTCGCGGGCCGATGTTGCCGAGCGACTCGGTGACTGCCTCGAGCTCGGCGGACGCTACGAGCGCGCCCGAGCTGTGTACGGCCAGGCGCGACGGCTGAGCGCCGCCGACTCCAGCCGGCGGGCGCGACTATGCCGGAAGGTCGGGTGGGTGCGTGACCACGAGGGTCGGTACGGCGAAGCACAGCGTTGGTTCCAGCGCGGTCTGCGCGAGCTCGAAGGGATTGCCGACAGCTCCGAGATCAGCGGTCTGCGGGCCGAGCTCCGGACTGCGGCGGTCTCGAGCCGGCTCCGTCAAGGGCGTCATGCGCGCTCGGTGTCGATGATGGAGCTCGCCGTCCGCGAGGCGGAGCAGAGCGGCGACCGCGCCGCTCTCGCTCACGCGTGCTTCGTGCTCGACCAAGTGCTCAGCGATCTCGGCCAGCTGGACGAGCCGACGAACAGCCGGCGCGCAGCGGAGATCTACGAGGAGCTCGGTGACGAGCGGGGCAAGGCGGCCGCGTACAACGAGATGGGCATCGCCGCGTACTGGCACGGTCGCTGGGAAGAGGCGGTGTCACTGTGGGAGCTGGCCCGCGAGGCCGACCGTCGCGCCGGCGTCCTCGTCAACAACGCGATCTATCTCAACAACATCGGGGAGATCCGTTCTGATCAGGGCCGGCTGACGGAGGCCGAGTCGCTGCTCGACGAGGCCCGACTGTTGTGGGCAGGCGCCGGATGGCAGATCGGCGCGGGATGGGCCATGAGCAACCTCGGACGCGTCGCCTCGCGCGACGGGCGATTCGATGAGGCCGCCGAGCGCCTCGCCAGCGCTGGCGACCTGCTTCGATCGATCGGCGCCGAGGCAATGCTGCTCGAGACCGACGCCCGCGAGGTCGAGCGACTGGTTCTGGCGGGCGAGCACGCTACCGCGCTTGCGCAGACGACCGAGCTGCAACGGCTCGCGGCCAAGCTCGGCCTGGCCCACGTGCTGATCCTGCTCGACCGTCTCGAGGGTTGCGCGCGTGCACAGAGCGGCGATCTCGATGGAGCGTGGTCCGCCTGGGACAGAAGTCTTGCCGCCAGCCGGGAGCGCGGCGCCGACTACGAGACGGCGTTGACCCTCGACCTGATGGCGAAGACCGCCCTCGATCTCGGCCGCGACGAGGGCGAGGCGATGGCCGCCGAGGCTCGGGCGATCTTCGATCGACTCGGTGTCGACGCGTCGAGTGTGCGCCAACCGACCTGACAGGGCGGTTCACGCACGCGATCGTGTGCAGCTTGCTGTTCTCCGGCACGAACGCGACCGCGGCGGCCAGTTCGCGGCGCGACACATGACCGTGCCGTAGCGTCGCGGCGTGGCTGAGTCCGAGACAGCTCGGATGAAAGAAGTGGCGACGGATCTGTCGCCGCGCATTCGCGAGCACAACCTCACGTTGGTTGCAGCCGGCGTCGCGTTCTACGCCTTCCTCGGTTTCATACCGGCGCTGGTCGCGCTCATCTCGATCTATGGATTGGTGGCCGACCCCAGCGAAGTGACAGAGCAAGTGCAGGACATCGCGTCGGCGCTACCGAGGGAAGTCCAGGACTTCCTCGTCTTCCAACTCACGTCGATCGTCAAGGCCAACCGAGCGGGCGTGTCGATCACGCTCGTCATCTCGGTCGTGCTCGCGCTCTGGAGTGCGTCGGGAGGAATGACGGCACTGATCACCGGCATCCACGTCGCACACGAACACACCGAACCGGAGAGCTTCGTCAAGAAGAGGGGTAGGGCACTGCTGCTCACCCTCGGCGCGATGGTGTTCCTCGGCCTCGTGATCTTCGTGATCGCCGGGATCCCGCCGTTGCTCTCCAAAGCGGGGCTCGGCACGGGCGGCCGCGTCGTGTTCGGCATCCTGCGGTGGCCGCTTCTCGCAGCGCTCATGATCGTCGGGGTCGGGCTGTTGTACAGGTTCTCGTTGAAGGACAACCCGACCGATTGGCTCGGCATCGTCACAGTGGGGGCGATCGTCGCCACGGTCGGCTGGCTGATCGTGTCCGCGTTGTTCGCCGTGTACACCGCGAACTTCTCGAGGTACAGCAAGACCTACGGCGCGCTCGCCTCCATCGTTGTTGTGCTGCTGTGGTTGTGGTTGAGCTCGTTGTCCGTGCTCATCGGCGCCGAAGTCGACGGAGCCCGCAAGGGATAGGCGAGCGAGCGGTGACGTCGCAGTCCACGGAGGTCGATGGCTCGGCGCTGGTCGGCCGCCGGCAGGAACTCGTCATCTTGGGCCGCGCCGTCGCGGGCGGGCTGCGTGGGTCTCCCGGTGTGATCGCGATCATCGGCGAAGCCGGGATCGGCAAGTCGACGCTTGCCGCGAATGTTGCGTCGTCGGCGCGCGGCAGCGGCGCGCGGATCGTGTACGGAGCGGCGGACGAGCTCGACCGTTCGGCGTTCGGGCTCTGGCGCGAGCCGTGGGCGCGGCTGAGTGGACCGGGCAGCCTCGTCGACGCCGGTTTGGTGCCGGACGAACAACGGTGGGATGTGCTCGCTCGGCTGTCCGAGGCAGTGCAGCGCGCCGCGCCCGTGGTGCTGGTGCTCGAAGATCTGCACTGGACCGACTCACTGTCGTCGTGGGTACTGGCGCGCCTCGCGCCTGGGCTTGCCGGTGACGCCGTGGCCATCGTGGCCACCAGCCGTCCGGACGATTCCGGCGCTCTGCTCTCGCTCGTTCGACCCGCCGAGGTGTTGCGGTTGGGCGGTCTCGACGAGGCCGAGGTCGGTGTCCTGGTGAGCACGCTTGCACCAGGCACCTCGATCGATGCCGGTGCACTTCTCGCCGAGACCGGAGGCAATCCGTTGTTCGTGCGCGAGCTCGTGCGTTCGGCACCGGCCGGTGTCAGCCGCGTCGTCGGCTCGGCGCTCGAGCATTCATTCTCGTCGTTCAGTGATTCGACGCGCACCGTTCTCGCCGCGCTGGCTCTGGCCGGTGCCGACGCTTCCGTCGCGCTACTGGCAGACGCGCTCGAGGTGACGACGAGCGACGTCGTCAGCGCGCTCGACGAGGCCGTCGCGAGCGAGGTGCTCGTGCGTCAGCCGCTCGGCATGGTTGCGTTCCGTCACGCCCTACTGGCTGGCGCGGCGACGGCCTCGATGGACGATCGGGAACGTCGCGGACTGCACGCGCGACTCGCTGATGCGTGGGCACAAGCGACTGCACCTGGCGCAGCATCCCAACACGCGCGCCACATGGTCGCCGCCGTGCCAACCGTCGACATGGACACGGCGGCACCCATCGCTCGGACCGTTGCGGCCGCCATGGTGGAAGCAGGTGACGTGATCGGCGCGGTCGATTTGCTGGAGTCGACGCGGGCGGCACTCGAGTTGGCCGGCGCACCCGACCCGACGCTGGCCGCGGGGGTGCTCCTCGATCTTGCCGCCGCGCAGGAGGCGAGTGGCGATGTGATGACCGCACTCGCCACGTTCGAGGCCGCCGCCGCCGTCGCGACAGAGGCGGGCGACGCCGAAGCAGCCGCACGCGCCGAAGCGGGCGCGGCGCGACACGTAGTCCTGTGGATCGATGCACCCGACCGTCGGCGCCGTCTCGAGGAGGCGGCGGCGCGCCTCCCACCCGGTGATCACCCGCTGCGGGTCGACCTGTACGGGCGGCTGGCGGTCTCGTGCCTGGCGAGGCCAGACCTCGGCCCGCCTGGAACACGGTGGGGTGACGACGCAGTGGCCATGGCGCGTCGGATTGGCGATCCCGACTTGCTGGCCTTGGCACTCATCGACCGCCATCTCGCGAGGATCACACCGGAGGATGTTGCGGCGCACGCCGCCGTCACCGACGAGTTGTTCGCGGCCGCCGAGAGGTCAGGGCGGACGGACCTCGTTCTCGTCGCGCTCCAGTGGCAGTACGCCGCCCGGATCGCTCGCGCCGATCTCGCCGGCGCCTACGCCGCAGTACGGCGGCTGGAAACGCTTGCTGCCGTGATGCCGTCACCGCTGTGGCGATACGGCGCGTTGATCCGGCGGGCGATGTTGCACGCGCTGGCCGGCGAGCGCGATCTGGCGTTGGAGCACATCGACGCTGCGTGGCCGCTCGGTGAACGCGTGCTTCCCGCGCCGGAGTCGGTGGGTCTCGACGTCGGCGCGCGCTCGATCGTCGCCTGGATGTTCGGTTACAGCGACCCACAACTCGAAGCGCGTGTACCGCTCGTGGCCGACCAGCCGATGCGCAGCGAGGTCGCGTTCTTCGACATCCACTACGCGCTGTCAGCGTTGACAGTTGGCGACACGGCGACGGCTCGCGCCGCAGCGCTGAAATGGGCGCCCTCCGCGGCGGAGCTCTTGTATGGCTTCCAAGCACCCACGACCGTCGCCATCCTCGGACTGCTCGTGGCCGATCTCGGGCTGGACGCACATGCCGCCACGGTGCACGAGGTCCTCGCGCCGTATGCCGGCTGGTTGACGCTCGAGACCAGCGGCCTCGGCCTCGCGATCCCGTCCGACTATGTGCTCGGCCGGCTCAGCCTGCTCGCCTCCGATGCGGCGAGCGCGGTCGAGTCGCTCCGTGCCGCGGTCGAGCTCGTGAGACGGCTTCCCGGACCGACACTCGAAGCGCGTTGCCGGTGGCACCTGGCGGACGCACTCGACGCCGTTGGCAACGGTGAAGCAGCCGCGGGGGAGCGGCGAGGAGCCGAAGTGTTGGCGTCGCGCACTGGGGTCGCGCTCGCGGCTGGCGTCGAAAGCGCCGCCGAGTCGGTGTCGACCACAGCACGGCTCGTCCGCCGAGGCCGCACGTGGACGGTCGAGTCGCCACTCGGGTCGGCCGAGGTCGCACATTCGACCGGCATGGCACAGCTCGCCCGAGTCTTGGGAGCGGCGCCGAATGAAGTGGAAGCAATTGAACTTGCGGGACGAGGCGACGTCGTCGAGCGCGACCTCGGTCCCACCCTCGACGCAACCGCCAAGCGCGCCTACCGGCTACGACTCGCCGAGCTGCAAGCGGAGGTCGACGACGCCGACGACGATGCCGACATCGAAAGGGCTGCGCGTGCCCGGCTCGAGCTCGACGCGCTCATGACCGAGTTGCAACACGCTGTCGGGCTCGGCGGCCGCGATCGTCCCGTCGGCTCGAGCGCGGAGAAGGCGCGCATCAACGTGGCCCGTTCGCTGCGCCGCGCGATCGCCGCCGTCGGGTCCGCCTCGCCCGCGCTCGGGGCTCACCTCGACGTCTCGGTCCGGACGGGACGCACGTGCCGTTACGCGCCGGAGCCTGCCGCTGCGGTCTCCTGGACCGTCGAATTCTGAGCGGCGGGTCGACACGGAACATCGTTCCGTCGCGACGGAACGCCTCTGGGGCATGGAAGGACAACGAGATCAGATCCCCGAGTCGGTTCGCCCGCCATGGCCGATCGTGTGGCTCGAAGCCCTCGGCCGGTCTGGATGCATGTGGTTCACCCCGAGCGTGTGGGCGTTCGAATTCCGTGACGTCCGTCGAGAAGAGCGAGGAAGAGGATGACCGTGACCCAGTGCCGAGTGGACCCGATCGTCGACGTGCTCGCCGCCGCCGACGACCTCGCGGCGGACGCTCGCGGCCGCGCCGTCGAGACCAACGAACTTCGGGCCGTGCCGGCGGACCTCATGGCCCGGATCAAGGCCGCAGGACTCTGCCAGCTGCTGCTCCCCGCATCACTCGGCGGCCTCGAAGTCGACCCCTTCACCGTGGTGACCGCGGTCGAGCGTCTCTCGGAGGCCGACGGCTCCGCCGGATGGACCACGCTGATCGGCAACTCGACGCTGTTCTTCGCCTGGCTCGACCCGGACGTCGCGCGCGACATGCTGGGAGGTGACACGGCGTTCGCCAGCACGTCGGTGTTCGCGCCCCTCGGACGAGCGGTGCCGACGAGCCGCGACACGCTCGCTCTGTCGGGTCGCTGGCCGTTCAACAGCGGTTGCGATCACGCCGAGTGGAACCAGGTCGGGTTCTTCGTGATGGACGGCGACCGACCTCGCGTCCGGGCCGACGGCAAGCCCGACTGGCGGTTCGCCTTCTTCCCGGCCGGTCTCGCGACGCGCCACGACACGTGGCACGCGCTCGGCCTGCGCGGCACTGCCAGCCACGACTTGGAGGTGGACCGCTTGGAGCTTCCGGCGTCGCACACCGCCGGGTGCATGTTCGACGCGCCTCGCCATGACGGACCGTTGTGGCGGCTGCCGGCGTTCGCGCTGCTGAACATGCTGATCGTGGGCTTCCCGCTGGGTGTCGCCCGCCGCGCGTTGGACGAGTTCGCCGCGCTGGCGCCTACGAAGCGACGTGGATCGTCAACGACGACGGTCTCCGAGGACGGCTACGCCCAGTACGAGATCGGACGGTGCGAAGCCGCGGTCCGGAGCGCCCGATCCTTCGTTCTCGACACGATCGGCGACGCGTGGAATTCGGCGGTCGCGGGCGACACCCTGACTGATGCCGACGTTGCAGAGTTGTACGTCGCTGGTCAACAGGTGATGCGCGCTGCCATCGAGGCGGTCGATGTGTGCTTCATGTTGGCCGGCTCCGGTGCGGTCTACGACCACCATCCGCTGCAACGCTGCTTCCGCGACGTGCATACCGCGAGGCAGCACATCGCGTTCAACCCGGACGGGTTCAAGAGCTTTGCGCGAAGCCGGTTCGAGTGACCGGGAGCACAACCGTCACACGAACAATGTTGGCGGCTCAGGCCGGGGTAGCCGTTTGCAGTCGCGCCACGAAGCTCCCGAGTACCGAGCCCCAACCCTCGGGCGAGCCGACCGCGTCGCGCATCGCTTCCCAACCGTCGCCGTGACGCTCGAGGTTGCGATGTTCGAGCTCGACGTGAGTGCGGTCCGGCGCCTCCTCGCGGAAGCGGATCTCTACCTCGCTGGTCTTGGCGAGATCGGTCTCGAGCTCCCATGACAAGTTGATGTCCCAGCTGAACACCACCCGGTTTGGAGGTTCGTAGGCGAGCACGCGCGCCCATCGGCACTCGCTGCCGTCGACGCCCTTGTCGTAGATGTGGCCGCCCACCCGCGGCTCGAACACCATCGCCGCCAGCTCGGCCGAGAGGATGTGATGTTCCTGCGGCCACCAGGTTCCGATCCCTTCGGTGAACACCGAAAAGGCGCGATCGATGGGCGCGTCCACGACGATCGAGGTCTGGACGGAGGCGGTCGCTGTCTTGGGGGTCATGGCTGTCTCTCCTGGCTCGGTCTGGTCTGTTGTTCGACGGCGGCTTTGAACGACGTCAGGGCGCGGTCCCAGAACCGGTCGAGGTGGTCGCGGAGCGCGGCTACACCTTCAGGGTTCAGTTGGTAGATCCGGCGGGTGCCTGCGGGTCGGGCGATCACCAGTCCAGCGTCCTTCAGCACCCTCAGGTGCTGCGACACCGCGGGCCGGCTCACCGGCAGCACGGCGGCGAGTTGACCAACCGACTGCGGATGCTCGGCGAGGCGTTCGAACACGGCAAGCCGAGTGCGATCGCCCAGGGCGGTGAAGGCGTCGGCGGTGCTCGCGGTCGCAGTCGCTTGGTTCGTCACCACTTACCGTAAGTTAGGACTTACCAGTTCAACCGTCAAGCGGTGAGTTCATCGCTGTTCGTGCGGCATCGGCCTCTGCTCGAGCGGTGCTGGCAACTTCGGTCGAACTTCACTCCTGAGACAACTCAGCGGTCGGGGTCGACGAGCACGATCGTGCGACCGGTGGTCCGCCGTTCGGCCATGGCCGTGATCGCTTTCGGGATGTCGTCGAAGCCGACGACATCGCCGACCACCGCGTGCACTTCGCCTCGTGCAACGAGATCGACGATGTGATGCATGATCTGTTCGCCGAGACGACCGGATGCAAAGTTCCAACCCATCGCGGTCTTCACCAGTTGCGCGATGTCGTCGGTCGCGTACGCGAGCAACACCCCGCACAGCCTGATGTTGGCGAGCGCGATTTGGCGGGGCACCACGAACGCTTCGTCGGCCACTCGCTTGTTCGACGCGAACCCCATCATGAGATAGCGGCCGTTGTACGACGTGCACTTCAGCGATGCCGCGAACACGGCCTCGCCGACGTTGTCGAAGACAACGTCCGCACCGCGGTTACCGGTTGCGCCCAGAACCACCTCGGTGAAGTCGGTCGTGCGGTAGTTGATCGCAACGGCCGCACCAAGGTCTCGGCACAACGCGACCTTCGCATCGGTGCCGGCTGTGGCGAACACCTTCGCCCCCCTGTGCGCCGCGAGCTGAATGGCGGCGCTGCCGGACCCGCCGGCGCCGGCATGGATGAGTACGGTCTCGCCCGGTTGCAGGTCAGCGCGATCGAACAACCCCAACCACGCGAGGTGGAACGGGAAGTAGAGCGCGGCCGCGTCGGGAAGGGGGATCGAGTCGGGCATCTCGAAGGTCGAGACGACCGGGCAGACGGCATACTCCGCGTAGCCGCCGTGGGCCCCTTTCGTCGTGGCCACCACGCGGCGTCCCAGCCAGGACTCCGTGCCCTCGCCGCAGGCGTCGACCACGCCCATGACCTCCATGCCCGGGCTGTAGGGCAGTTCGGGCTCGACCATCATGTTGCCGCCGGTGATGCGTTCGAGGTCGTTGAGGTTCAACGGAATGGCTTGGACGCGAACCCGAACCTCGCCCGCGTCGGGTTCCGGCGTGTCGACGACGTCGAGTTGAAGAACCTCGAGCGGTGGCCCGTACTCGTGAGTGCGCCATGCCCGCATCGGCTGCGAGATTAGGGGTCGTGAACAACGACCGATTCAATCGCGACCGTCTCGTCGCAGAGGCTGTCGCGCGCGCCGGCGCAGACGACTTCGGCGAGGACACCTGGCAGGAAGGCCTCGAGATGCTCGTCGACGGCTTCCCATCCGAGTCTCAGTTGAACGACGTCGGCGTCGAGATCGCGGCCGGTGATCTCGTCAACAATCTCGTCATCCGGCTCGGCATCATCGACTGGCGTCGCGCGCACCCCGAGATCGCTGAGGTCGGGATCGACCACCCCATCGTCATCGTCGGGCAACCGCGGACCGGCACCACGATCTTGTACGACCTGCTCGCGCTCGACCCCAGCCTGCGCGCGCCGCTCACGTGGGAAGTCGATCGGCCGCTGCCTCCCCCCGAGACTGCGACCTACGAGACCGACCCCCGCATCGCCGAAGTCGACGAGACGCTGGCCATGGCGGATTCGCTCATCCCGGGTTTCACCAACTTCCATCCGATGGGCGCGACGCTCGCACAAGAATGCGTCCGCATCACGGCCGGCGACTTCCGCAGCATGATCTTCCCGATCCAGTTCCGGCTGCGCACCTACAACCACTGGCTGCTTCACGATGCCGATCTCGGGCCGGCGTACCGCTGGCATCGGTTGTTCCTGCAACACCTGCAGTCCCGGCACGCGGCAGAACAGTGGCTGCTCAAATCGCCCGCCCATCTCTGGCATCTCGACCAACTCGCAGGCGAATACCCCGACGCACTCATCGTGCAGACCCACCGCGACCCGCTCAAGGTCATCGCATCGACCAGCGCGCTGGCCACACACCTGCGCCGCATGGCCAGCGACGAACCCGACATCGTCGAGATCGCAGCCGACTACGCGGACGACATCTTCCTCGGGCTCGACCGCGGCATCGATGCGCGCGCTCGGGGCGTGATTCCCCCGGACCGAATCGTCGATGTGCAATTCGCTGCGTTCGTCGCCGATCCGATTGCGACCGTTCGCGAGATCTATGTGGCGCTCGGCCGTGAGCTCGACGATGTCACAGAGCGCAGGATGTGTCAGTTCCTCGACAAGAACCCAGGGGATGGAGGCGGCGGTGGCAGCCGCTATCGGTTCGCCGACACCGGGCTCGACCCCGATGCGCTCCGCGAGCGCGCGGCCGCCTACCAGGACTACTTCGACGTGGAGTCCGAGCCGGTCGTCTGACTCCCGCCGTTTCGGCGTTCGATCCGGCCCCTCCAGGGCCGCCAGGTCCGCCGAAACGCGTTCAGGTCAGTCCTCGGCGAGGATCGCGTAGATGCGCTTGCTTGGATCAGGTCGTAGCCGTGCCCCGAACCGTCTTCGAGCACCACCAGCAACGCGGTGCGGCTGACGCGGGCTCAGGAGGACGAGGCTGTCCGTCGCGCGATCGAAACGCTGTAAGCGCCGGACCGGGCGCGCAGGATCGGATCGTCCGTGAGACGGATCCCCTCGGGCACACGACTCGGATCGAACACGAGGACATCGCCGTCGCGCTCCCTGTCATACGCCAGACCCGTCAGCTCGAGCCGGCCAAGGTCGATCATCTCCCGGCCGTCGGGCCACACCGCGGTCGAGTCATCGATCGCATCGCCGTCCTTCGCCATCTCCACACGGAGGTTGAATGCCGCCGGCGCGGCCGTCAGCCGCTCGTCGAGTTCGTCTCGCAGGAAGTCAGGTGGACGGCTCGCGGCTTCATCGTCGGTGAGGCTTGCTTCGCCTGCCTCGGGGACGAAGTGGTAGCGGCCATAGCGGACGGTGCCGTCACCCGCTTCGAAGCCGTACGCGTGGAGGCTGTGGTATGCGAGCGTGGCGTAGCTCGCCGGGATGGCGTGCGTGATCGCCGCATTCACCGCTGTCATCGCTTCGGGGTGCGCGCCGAGGTACTCGCCCACCTTCGCAAGGTCGGGCTGGCCGCTCGCCGGATCGGGACGGCGCGCTTCGTTGAACGCAAGAAGATCCTCTGGCGTGCGCGCGAAGAACGCCGGTAGCGAGATGGCGACCACGTCGGTCGTGCTTCCGTCCGCCAGATAGAACTTCACCGCCATCCCGCGTGCGTCACGCGCGCCGTCCGGCACTCCCGGATCACCGCCACCGTTCGAAAACCTCACGTGGGCTCGCACCGGACCCGCCAGGTGCTCCGCGCGACACAACTCTGCAGCCGCTGGTGTCGGCGCGAACGTCGCCGCGCACAGCACGCCTTTGGCGTGGGCTGCCCGATGGCCAGGGTGGACGCCGTACGTCGCGTTGAGAGAGTCGACCAGCCGCTCAGACAGATCCTCGCTTGCCACGGTCCGGCAGCCTAGATGCACGCCCGTTGCGCAGCTCCTGATGACGTTCTCACCCGGTGAGCCTCACTACATTGACTTCGGTCGCGGAAGTCAGGGGCAAACGCATGGAGCCGGATTCGTTCGAGGGAACTGCAGGCCGGACCCTTCAAGACTCCACGCCATGGTGGCCGGCGCCTCCAACTGCTCCTGAAGGTGCGCCGAACATCGTCATGGTGCTCCTCGACGACGTCGGGTATGCGCAGCTCGGGTGCTACGGGTCCGACATCGCGACTCCGACATTCGATCGACTGGCGGCGGACGGACTGCGGTACAACAACTTCCACACCACCGCGTTGTGCTCTCCCACTCGGGCGTGCCTCCTCACCGGGCGCAACCATCACGTGAGCGGCATGGGGCGCATCGTCGAGTTCTCGTCCGGCTTCCCCGGCTATGACGCGACGATGCCGAAGGCGAACGGGTTCCTGTCGGAGATCTTGAGCAACCACGGCTACGCCAACTTCGCGGTCGGCAAGTGGCATCTCGCACCGGCGAACGAGATGGCCACGGGGGCGAGCCACGCCCGTTGGCCGCTCGGGCGCGGCTTCGATCGGTTCTACGGGTTCATGGCGGGCGAGACCGATCAGTATCACCCTGATCTCGTGCACGACAACCACCAGATCGATCCGCCGCGCACGCCGGAGGAGGGATACCACCTCACCGAGGATCTTGCTGATCAGGCGATCAACTACATCAAGGACCTACGTGCCGCGGCGCCCCATCGACCTTTCTTCCTCTACTTCACGCCCGGTGCATGCCACGCGCCGCATCAAGTTCCGAAGCCGTACCGAGATCGGTACAAGGGCAAGTTCGACCAGGGATGGGATCGTTGGCGGGAGGAAACCTTCGCCCGCCAACAAGCATCGGCGCTGCTGCCGGAAGGCACGCAGCTGAGCGAGCGTCCGCACTGGATCCAGGCGTGGGAAGAGCTCAGCGACGACGAGCGTCGGCTCTACGCCCGCATGATGGAGGTGTACGCCGGGTTCCTCGAGCACACCGACGAACAGGTCGGGCGGGTGGTCGACTTCGTCGAGAGCCTCGGCGAGTTGGACAACACGATCGTGTTGATCATGAGCGACAACGGTGCCAGCGCCGAGGGCGGACCGCGCGGTTCCTTCAACGAGAACTACTTCTTCAATATGGTGCCCGAGAGTCTCGACGAGAACCTACGGCGCATCGACGATCTCGGCGGTCCGGACGCGCACAACCACTATCCCTGGGGTTGGGCGTGGGCCGGCAACACACCACTGAAGCGTTGGAAGCGCGAGACGCACGAAGGCGGCGTCACCGATCCGCTCATCGTGCGGTGGCCCGACGGCCTCGGTAAGCCTGGCGAGGTACGGCAGCAGTACGTGCACGCGATCGACGTGATGCCGACGCTGCTCGACGTCATCGGCATCGACGCGCCCGGAGAGATCGCGGGCGTGCGACAACGGCACCTCGACGGCGCCAGCTTCAAGCACACGTTCACCGACACCGCTGCGCCGGGGCCGCGCGACACGCAGTACTACGAGATGAACGGTTGCCGAGCGATCTACCACGACGGGTGGAAGGCGGTGACGTTCCATCCGATGGTCGGCTTCGCGTACGACGGCAGCGATCCGCGCAAGCCGTTCGACGAGGACAAGTGGGAGCTGTACCACGTCGCCGAGGACTTCTCCGAGACCGTCGATCTCGCGGACCGCTACCCCGAGCGGCTGAAGCAGATGATCGACCTCTGGTGGTCGGAGGCTGAGCGCAACCAGGCGCTCCCACTCAGCAACCAGCCCGGCAAGCACGGCGATCGCCGCTTCCGGCGCGAGCGCTACGAGTTCCACGGAGGCATCGGCGTCCTTCCTCCGACACTCGCGCCGAACCTGCGCAACCGCGGCTACCGCATGACCGCCGAGCTCGACGTGCCCGAGTCGGGCGGCGACGGCGTGATCGTCACCCAAGGCGGCCACGCCGGCGGCTACGCCCTGTATCTGCAGGGCCGTCGCATCCACTGGACCTACAACTTCCTCGGCACGCAGATCACAACTGTCTCGAGTGAGGAACAACTCGAACCCGGGCCGTGCACGATCGGATTGACGTTCACACCCACTGGACGCTTCCAAGGCGATCTGTCGATCATGCGCGACGAGGTCCCGATCGCGAAGGGACACATCGCGCAGACCACACCGGTCACCTACGGCATCATCGGCTTCACCGTCGGCTACCAGCGCGGCACGCCGGTGTCTCCGACCTACAAGGCACCGTTCACGCTTGCCGATGGAGTGCTCAAGCGCGTCGTCATCGAGCCCGACGGCAGGGAGTATCGCGATCCGCCAGCCGAGGAGCGGGCCGCGGTCGCGATGCAATAGGTGCGTCACGACGAGGGTGGAAGTCCCAACGGCTGTGGTCGACTCGACTGATGAGCGTCGAGTTCCGCTTCGAGGCTCTGCCGCAGTTGGTCGGTCTTCCCAAAGAACAGGGCCATCGACCACGCCAAGCGAAAGCGAACGAGTGGCGCGTGCTCGGCTTGGTACCCGAAGCCGCTCGTCCTCTGGCGGTTCGACACCTGCAGGTATGTGATCGGACGGGGGTCATCGTGACTCCAGCCGAGCAGCTTCGCGTACGCCCACTCGCGGGTTTGCTTGGCGCCGCGGAACACGACGCGCTGGTTCGTCATCGTGAGGGTTCCCTGGTCGATCACGGTCGCCACTTCAGGCCCTGGCTGATACGTCCCTCGAGATCCGCCGACGTGGTAGCGCACACCGGTCGTCACCTTGAACGAGAAGCCGCTGTAGCCGCCGGTGTAGTGACCGGGCTGGCGACGCGGCTCGAGCAACACCGCGCCTTCGTAGTCGAGGGTGGCCGCTTCGCCCTTCTTCAGGAGAAAACCGGGCACCTCGGATGAGGGCCCAGCAAGGAGATCACTGAGGAAGCGTCGCAACGACTCGTCGGCGACCTGCCACGCGCTCAGCAAGGCGGCGTGCGCGGCCTCTGCTTTCCGCTGTCGTCGTCGCCTGAAGAATCCCACGCGGCTTCTGACGCTACGGCGGATCGCGTGCACGGCGACGTGCCATCGGGCATCCTTGTGCGAACTCTCGGGGGGAGGCGTTATGACCGACGTGCTCGATCGGCTCGACGTTGTCGAGGTTCCGCCGCTGGATCCAGGATCGACACCGCCGACCAATCGGCAACGAGCAACGGCGGAGCTCAACCCGTCATTGCTTCGAGTCGCGGCTTCGTTCTCGATCGCGGCAGGTGTGATCCATCTGGTGATGGTTCCCCCGCACGCGGGCGAGTCGATGGCCGAAGGACTCGGGTTCGCCCTCGCCGGATGGTTCCAGATCATCACCGCCTGGCTGCTGCTCACTCGGAAACACCGCTCGATCTTGCTGCCGATCGCCGTCGCCAACGCCGCGTTCATCGGCGCGTGGGTGTGGTCGCGCACGGCCGGCCTGCCGGTCGGCGCGCACAAGGGAATCAAGGAAGCGGTCGGATTCGTCGACTTGACGACGATCGGCCTCGAGGTCGCCCTGCTCGTCACGTGCGCACTCCTCGCACGACGACCCCGCGACACGAAGACATCGACGAGCAAGCGCGGGCTCCATCTCGCGCTCGCCGTCATCATCGGCGTCTTCGCGCTCACCACTGCGGCGGTCGCATCGCCGGGTGCTCGCAACCATGGCGCGCACACGCATGACGACGGCACCGCTGCTGCAGGGCACGACCACGGCACGACGACGGTCGACGACAAGGGCCTGTCGGCATTGAGCAACGGTCACCATCACGTGATCGGTCCCGAGCTGCCGCTCGATCCTGGGACCCGCGCGCAGCTGACGCATCAGATCGCAGTCAGCCAGGACACCGCCAAGATGTTCCCGACGGTCGCCGCGGCAGAGGCGGCTGGATACCACCGCGCCGGGCCGTACTCGCCGGGACTCGGGGCGCACTACATCCGTCCATCAGCCGACGGCCTCAACTTCGACGGCGTGATGGACGACAGCGACCTGCTCTCGCCTCTCGCCATCATCTATGCCGGCACGAACCCCGACGCACCCATCGCCGGGTTCATGTACTACGCGATGAGCAAGGACGAGCCGCAGGGATTCGCCGGTCCGAACGACCACTGGCACTACCACCTGAACACGTGCATCAAGTACAACGCCGACGGTTCGATCGACGCACCGTTCGGGGCTGACACGGAAGCGCCTGCGGACTTGTGCGTGCAGGCCGGTGGGCAGGTGCTCGAGCAGACGCAGTACATGGTGCACGTCTGGTCGGTGCCCGGCTGGGAGTCGCAGCAGGGCCTGTTCGGCGAGGTGAACCCAGCGCTCACGTGCCCCGACAGCACCTACTACCAACTCCCGCTCGAGCAATGGAAGGACCACCCGCTCAGCTCCTGCCTCAGTTAGCGGTAAACGTCGCGGAACGGACGTCGACGTAACCGTCACCGAACACGATGCGCGCCGTCATCGTGTGCTGGCCCGGGCTGAACGTCGCGAGCTTGGCTGACCCGTTCGGATTGGTGCCCGCGTAGTTGTACGGCGTCACGCGCTGGACCATGTTCTGCGGTTGCATCGACGGGTCGTCGAGGTAGTACTCGACCGTCGCCAACCCGGTCTCGCTCGGCACGAACACCGCTACGGGCCCAGACACGCTGGCGGATCCGAGGAGTTGCGCGTTGGACCTGGACGATGACGTACTCACCATGAGTTCGCGAGCGGTTCGCACGCGTGCTCACCCGTAGCGCGTACGGACCCGGCGCCAGGTTGACGCTCGGTGCGCCGGGGTCGACGATCACGCCGTTCGCTACGCCGTCGGCGTCACCGGCTCCCCCGTCCGTCAGCGTGAAGGTGATTTGGTTCGGCCCGCTCACGGTGCTCGGGTACGGAACCCACTGGTTGTTGCGCAGCTTCCAGTACCCGGACGCCGCGCTCGGCAGCTGCACCTGCATTTGCACCCGCGGCACCGGTGAGCACGACACTGCCGTGCTCAGCCAACGCTGCCGTGGCAAGCGCGAGCTCATCGTCACGACCGACGAGCGGCCAACGGCCGGCGTCGAAGGGCCAACGCCCGCTCATCGG
>DATAES010000217.1:0-8207 GCA_036257895.1 Acidimicrobiales bacterium | reverse complement strand
GACGGTCATCGTCAGCGTCGCGACGGGTCCGTCGACGGCGAGTCGCCAATGGCGATACCGGGACGGATCGGTGTCGAAGTGGATGCGCTCTTCACCCACGCCGATGACACTACGTGTCGTCGGCGTGGGTGATCATGTCGTCGTGGGTGTGCGACCCGTTCGACGTCGTGGCGTGCTCGCCGCTGCCGCGGCGCGGTGTCCGGATCGGACGACAAGCTCGGTCCGGACTACGGGCAGACCGCGACGATGATCCACGCCGAGTCGCTGTCGCGGCCGGCCGTCGTGGACGCCTTGCGCGCCGGGCACGCGTACGTGCAGACGTTGGGCGCAGACGGGAGTCCGACCTACGACATCGATGCGCACACGGCGGATGGAAACCACGGCACGTTCGGCGACACCCTCGTCGGCACGGCCGCGACGATGGACGTCACCGTAAATGGGGCCAACGGCCAGACGTTGGTCGTGAGTCGCGGCGGCACGGAAGCGCAGCGCATCCCCGTGACATCCGATCCGTTCTCGACTTCCGTTCCGATCGACCGGGATCCTGCTGAGGGTCCGCTCGGGACGTTCTGGCGAGTCGACGTCGCCGGTGACGTGGCGTTGACCGCCATCGGGAATCCGATCTTCCTCGCGGACGCACAACCGCCACCGAAGCAACGTGGACCGGTACCGACGTCGGCACCGGTCAGCCCCAACTTCCCACCGGTAGCGGCGGCGGCAACTACCCCCGCGTCGGCTGACTCCGGTGTGGACGGCGCGATCGTCGGCGCTGTGATCGCGGCCGTCGTGGTTGCCGGGATCGTGACGGCCGTCCTGGTGTCGCGCCGCAAGCAACGCCCGGGCGTCTGACTACCCAGGCGGTAGTGGAACGCCCGGGCGTCGTCGAGATCAGGCGGCGGACTTCTCGAGGATGTGCACGCCGCACGCGGACCCGAGTCCGATCACGTGGGCGAGACCGACGCTCGCACCTTCGATCTGACGATCCCCGGCCTCACCGCGGAGGTGATGGCAGACCTCCCAGATGTTGGCGATGCCCGTCGCCGCGATCGGATGCCCCTTGGACTCGAGGCCGCCCGACACGTTGACCGGCGTCTTGCCATCGCGCCACGTCGCGCCGCTGTTGAAGAAGTCGACGGCGTCGCCCTCTTCGCAGAGCATGAGGTTGTCGTAGTGCACGAGCTCGGCTGTCGCGAAGCAATCGTGCAGCTCGACCATGTCGAGATCGTCCGGGCCGATGCCGGCCTGCTCGTATGCCTGCTTCGCCGCGTTGCGGGTGAGCGTGTTCACGTTGGGGAGGATCTGGCACGCCTCTTCCCATGGGTCGGTCGTGAGCACGGAGGCCGACACCTTGACCGCTCGCTTCTGCTGCTCCTTGGACAGCTTCTTGAGCTCGGTGTCGGACACGACGACCGCGGCCGCCGCCCCGTCACAGTTGGCCGAGCACATCGGCCGGGTGTTCGGGTAGGCGATCATCACGTCGTTCATGATCTCGTCGAGCGTGAATCGCTTCGAGTAGGCCGCCAGCGGGTTCAACGTCGAGTGCGCGTGGTTCTTCTCGGAGATCTTGGCGAACAACTCGAAGGTCGTGCCGCCGTACTTGTGGCCGTACTCCATGCCGATCTGCGCGAAGACGCCCGGCATGGTCTCGGTACCGATGCGGCCATCGGTGGGTGCGACCGACCCGTAGCGCCCCTTGGGCTCGTACACCTTTCGATCGGCCTTGGCGGCGCCGCCACCGCCCAGCAGCCCGGCGCCGGCGAGTTTCTCCACGCCGACCGCCAGCCCGTAGTCGCACTCGCCTGCCTTCACGGCCATGATCGCCGTACGCAGCGCGGTTGCTCCGGTGGCGCACGCGTTCGCCACGTTGTAGACGGGAATCCCGGTCTGGCCGACCTGCTTTTGGATCTGCTGGCCGATCCCGCCACCCATGCCCATGAGGTTGCCGGCCGCGAGCACACCCATCTTGTCCATCGTGGTGCCCGCGTCGGCCAGCGCGCCCATCGCTGCCTCGGACGCGAGGTCGACCGTGTCCTTGTCGGGATGCTTGCCGAACTTCGTCATCGTGATCCCGAGGATCCACACCTGCTCAGCCATGTCGTTCTCCTCTCAGACCCTTCAGACGGGTTCGAAGCCGAAGCCGACGGCCTCGGTGCCATTGTCATCTGTGCCGACGGCATAGGTCGCCAGCTTCACCTTCATACCGAGCTTCACGTGATCGGGGTCGGGCTCCGTGTTGATGACGTTGCCGCGCACCGACGTCCCGTCGCAGTCGACGACGCAAGCCACGAAGGGCACGGGGATGCCCGGTGCAGCGAGCGACACGATCGTGAATGCCCTCAGCTCCCCCTCGGTCGCGACGTCGACGTCCCTGAACGACGAGCCGAAGCACGACGCACACGCGTTGCGTCGATCGAAGTACCGAGCACCGCATTGTGTGCACTCGTGCGCTCGCAAGTGTGGGCTGTCGCCCAGCACGAGGTACTCCACCAACGGCACTTGGTCAGACATCGTTCCCAATCCTCGCCTCGTCGTGCGGCTTTGCGCAAAGCACACACGCTATCCAGCCTCGGCCAGGGACGGGAACGTCACCGCTAACGCCGGGCTAGCGCGGCGCTGCAATGGTCCCCCTGCACCACATCACCCGCCGCCGACAACCGCCAGGAGATCCGCGATGCCCATCAGCCTGTCCGACATCCCCGCTGCCGTCGCCGACTACATCAGGAACAACGTGACGGTGGCTGTCACCGAGGTGAGACACGGCATCTCGACCGTGTTGCAGCCGAACGAACGAGGCAAGTTCGACGTGATCGTGACGAACAACGGCAGCGTCCGGCTCACCAGCATCATCTACGAGCTGTCGATCGCGCCTGATTCCGTGGCCAAGCTCGTTTCGCCCGACGAGACGCTGATGGCGGCCAAACGGGGCCTCGATCCGACATCGCCTGTCATCCCGAACGGCGAGGAGGTGGCCAAGCTGTTCCTGTTCCCTGTCGACATCCTCGACTTCTCGTCGGTCGACCCTGGTCAGAGCGTCACGAACGCGGAACTGCAGATCACGACTCAGAGGACGCTCGGCGACGCCACGATCAAGTGCACGATCCATGCCACGGTGGACCAGGCGAGCCTCTTCCCGGTCGACCAGGAGGGGTTGGTCGTGAAGCGGACGCTCACGGTCAGCTGAGCGAATCCCGCCGCTAGTGTCGCGACCGTTGATGCAGCGGGTCCCGGGCGCTGGGCTGACCGGTCTCCCGTTGCCCCTGCCCGACGAAGTGAGCCGGCCCCGCCTGCTCGATCGGCTCGACGAGCGATGGCAGCACCCGGTCATCGTGATCCAGGCCGGAGCCGGTTTCGGGAAGTCGACCCTTCTCGCCCAAGCGGTGCGCGCGAACGCGGCCGAACCGCGCGGCATCGACGTATGGCATGCGTGCACGCCTGGAGACGTCGACAGCGATGTGCTGGGTCAGGCACTGCTCGAGGTGCTCGGCGTCGGCGGCCGCTGTCACGATCCCGCGTCCCAGATCGCGGACATCGTCGCGGCGTACTCACCGATCGATGTCTGCATCGTCCTCGACGACGCGCACGAGGCCCGTCCGGGTTCATCGGGCGGTGAGTTGATCGATCGTCTCGTCCGCAGCCTCCCCGACAACGGACATCTCGTGCTCGCTGCTCGCCACACACCACCCGTGCGGCTGTCACGTCTGCGAGCCGCGGACCGTCTCGTCGAGATCACGCAAGACGATCTGCTGTTCACCGCGACCGAAACGACGGCCATGGCGCGGAGACTCGGGCGCGAACCTGCGCCCGCGATCGCGTTGGGCGGATGGCCGGCGCTCGTTCGGCTCGCGCTGGCGGTGAAGGCCGAGATCGCCATCGACTTCGCGCAGGAGGAAGTGCTGAGCAACGTCACGGACGATCAGCGCCGTGCGCTCTTTGCGTTGTCGAACCTCGGTTACGCGGACCGGGATCGTGTCGCTCGCGTCGTCGGCGTCACGGTCGACCTCGCTTCCCTCGCGCGTGCGGTGCCGCTCGTGTCCCACACCGAGGACGGCTTGTTTCGTGCCCATGACCTCTGGACCGAAGCGCTGCTGCGCGTGCTGCCGCCAGAGGACGTCGTCGAGCTTCGGGCGCGGCTCGTCGAGGAGTTGGTCGCGAGCGGGGATCTCGCTCGGGCGGGCACGCTCGCCATGGCGCACGAGGACGCGGATGCGCTGGCGAGGATCGCACTGGAGGTCGTCCGGGGAAATGTCGCCGCGCTCCCGATCGACATGGTGCAGCCATGGAGCGACGTCCTGCTCCGGTTCCGGCCGGAGTTGCCCGAGACCCAACTCCTGAGCGCAACGCTTCGCCAGGCCCTGGACTACACGGATCGGCGGGCCGATGTCGATGTCGACGGCGCGGCCGCGGGTTTCCGTGATCGCAACGACTCCGACGGAGAGATCATCGCGGTCGTCGTCGGAACGGTCGGTTCGTACATGCGGGGCGACGTCACGCGGCTGCTCGACCTCGCAGGTCGCGCCGAGACCATTCCTGGGTCGCGCGAGCACCCCATGATCGATCTCGCCCTGCGAGCCATCGCGGCGATCGGTGCCGAGATGACCGGTGACGTCGAACGAGCGCTCGACGAACTGCAGGGTGCGCCGCTGGACCGGGTCGCACCCGCGATCAGAAGTTCGGTGAGCCGGCTTCTCGTCCATTGCCTGTTGCTGAACGGGCGCGCGGACGAGGCGGTGGAGGTGACACGCCAGCTGATGATGGTCAGCCCCGATCGCACCACTCGTTACCTGTGGGCGATCGCGCGCTGGATGTCCGGCGAGCCTCGCGAGCTGCTGATGCTCGGTCGCTCGTCGGTGGACGTACCCGCCGTCACCTCGCGCGACGAGTTCGTTCGCCGCACCCTCGTCGCGTCGATGCTGGCGTCGACTGGTCGACGAGACGAAGTCCACCGTCTCGTCGACGGTGCTGCATCGCGAAGCGAGCCACTCGAGGCGCGCGACGCCGTCCTCGATGCGGTGGCCAAGGCGCTGTGCGCGATCGTCGACCATGACGAAGCGCCCGCGGCGCAGTTGATCACTGACGTGATGGCCGCCCACGCCAGCAGCCCGATCCTGGACCAACACCTGCGACGGTTCCTGCCGCTCGCCTACGTGCTCGACGCCGCCATCCGCCAACGCTGGGACGCAGCCTCGATGGGCCCGACGCACGAACAGACGAGGGCGGCGAGCCGTTGGCTCGTCGACCTACGCGCTGGTCGCTCGCCGAACCCCGCCGGGCTCGAACCTGCGAAGGTGTTCACCGCCTTCCCGCTGCCCTGGTCGGTCGAGCTGGCCACCCGATTGCACGCCAACCACCATCAGGACGGCCCCCGACTCGCCGAGTGGCTGGTGAATCAGGTTCCGGAGGCTGCCCGGGCCGAGTTGCGCCATCTCACCCGGGACCAAGGGGCAGTCGGCCGAGCGGCAGGCGACCTCCTCGCCCACCTGCCGGCCATGCCCAGTCGTCAGCTCGAGATCTCGGTCCTCGGTCCGCTGACGGTGGCTTTCGACGGCACGACCGTCACCGCGCCCGAGCTACGCCGGAGTCGTGTCCGCACCTTGCTCGCGCTGCTCACCGTCCACGGCACCCTCAGTCGCGATCTGGCCATCGACTTGCTCTGGCCCGACCACGACCTCTCCTCGGGCGGTCGGAACCTGCGCGTCACGCTGACCTATCTGCGTCAGCTCCTGGAGCCGGAGCGGCCCGCCGGGGAAGCCTCGTTCCAGGTCCGTGCCGACGCCAATGCCATCACGCTGTATGCCTCGGACTATCTGGTCGTCGACCTATGGGAGCTGCGCCGGCTGCGGCGCGACGCCGACCTCAGCCGGGAACGGGCCGACCTCGACCGAACGATCACATTGCTCGACGCGGCCACGTCGAAGTGGCGCGGCGAGCCCCTCACCGACCTGGGCTCGGTCCTCGGGCAGGACCACGAGATCGAGCGGGTCCGCCTGCTCCAGCTCGACAGCCTGCTGGAGCTGAGCGAGCTCCGGCTCGTGCGCGGACACCCCGCGAATGCCCTGGTCAACGCCGAACGGGCCCTCGCCCTCGACTGCTACTCGGAACGTGCACACCGGCTCGCGATCGCGGCCGCACTCCGCACCCACGACCAGCAGAGAGCCGAGCTGGCCACTGAGCGGGCCCGGGCCATGCTCGACGAGCTCGGCGTCGAGCCGGAGCCCGCCACCCAGATCCTGCTCCGGCACGTCATGGCCGCCCCGACGGCCTGACCCCCGGTCGGACGCCCCCGCTAACGCGTCGCTAGCGCGGCTCTGTCACGGTGCCCGTGCAGCACGAGCACGGGCAACCGACACCCGGGGGCGTGACGATGAGCATCACCCTGTCAGACGCACGTGAACGCTCCCGCCGGAGCGTTGCCAGACGCTCATGCCGGGCCACGGGCAACGCCCGGCGGTATGTGCGTGGCGGGTTCGTCGCGGCCGCGCGCGCCTTTTCGGCGAGCTTTCCCGGCTTCGATCCCGATGGCAGCTTCGAGGCGCTGCGCCAGCGTGAGTACGGCCGCCTCGACGCGAACGACCAGCTGTACCTCGACTACACCGGCGGCGGCCTCCACGCCGCCAGCCAGCTCGACGCCCATGTCGAACTGCTACGCCACAGCGTTCTCGGCAACCCGCACTCGAACAACCCGACGTCCATGGCGGCGACTGCCCTCGTCGAGCAGACGCGGGCGCTGGTGTGCGAGTTCTTCAACGCACCCGCCGACGAGTACTTCTGCGTCTTCACTCCGAACGCGACGGGCGCCCTGCGACTCGTCGGTGAGTCGTACCAGTTCGAGCCGGGCGGGACGTTCGCGCTCACGTTCGACAACCACAACTCGGTCAACGGCATTCGAGAGTTCGCCCGCCGCAAGGGCGCCGACATCGCGTACGTCCCGGTGACCGCACCCGACCTCCGCGTCGACCGGGCCGCGATGAGCGAAGTGCTTCGCGCCGCCGACCCGTCGAGGCGCAATCTGCTCGCATTTCCGGCCCAGTCGAACTTCTCGGGCGTCCAGCACCCGGTCGATCTGGTCGAGGAGGCGCATGAGGCCGGATTCGACGTCCTGGTCGACGCCGCGGCCTTCGCGCCGACCAACCACCTCGACGTCGCGCGGATCCGACCGGACTTCGCGTCGTTCTCGTTCTACAAGATGATCGGGTTCCCCACCGGCGTCGGCTGCCTGCTCGTGCGCCGCGACCGACTCGAGTCGCTGAACCGGCCCTGGTTCTCGGGCGGCACCGTGACCGTCGCATCGGTGCAGGGCGACGGCCACTATCTCCGACCCGACGAGGGGGCGTTCGAGGACGGAACCGTCGACTACCTCAACATTCCCTCGGTCGGATTCGGACTCCGGCACCTCGAACGAATCGGCCTCGAGTCGATCCACCACCGGGTCATGTGTCTCACGCAATGGCTGCTCGACGCGATGACCGGACTGCGCCATCACGACGGTCGCCCCGTGATCCAGATCCACGGACCGACCGACACCACCGACCGGGGCGGCACGATTGCGTTTCTCATGCGCGACCGCGACGGCCGCGTGGTCGATGACAGCCGAGTCGAAGAGCTCGCGACCCGAGCGAACATCTCGCTCCGCACCGGGTGCTTCTGCAATCCGGGCGCCGCCGAGGTCGCCCACCATGTCGACGGAGACGAGATCGCGAAGTGGTTCGGCCGCGACGAACCGATGTCGGCGGCCGACCTGCGGGCCGGACTGCTGCGCGAACACGACCGTGCTCTTGCGGCCATCAGGATCTCGGTCGGTGTGGCGACCAACTTCGCCGACGTCTATCGGTTCATGTGCTTCCTGCAGGGTTGCGTCGACATGACTGTCGACGAGATCGAACGTGCCGACTTCATGCCCGGGAGGTAGCGGTGGAGATCCAGCTGAACCAACCGACCGAACAGCGCTTCGTCCACGGCCGGAAGCTGCACGCTCCCGTTGTCGACGAGAACCAAGCCCGCGTCGCCGCTGGCATCACGATGGCGCTTGGCGCGACCGCGTTCGTGTACGCCAACTTCGACAAGCTCTTCTGGCCGATCCGCGCGGTCAGTGCGTTCTTCTTCGTCGATTTTTCCGTGCGGGTCATCGCTGGACTCGAACGCAGCCCCGCCGGGGTGGTCGCCCGCTGGATGACGCGCCGGCAACCACGCCAGTGGGTGTCGGCCAAGCC
>DATAES010000216.1:0-3192 GCA_036257895.1 Acidimicrobiales bacterium | reverse complement strand
CCGCGGCGAGGATGTTCGTTGCCGTTCGCAGCCCTTCGACCAACTGACCCGGTGTCGGTTCGTCCCCGAACGTGAGCTCACCCGCGGGGTAGTGGTCGACGTATCTCGACGCGAGGAACATCGCCGGCGCGATCACGGTGTCGACCGCATGAGCAGCCGTCCTCGTACAGCTCCACTCGAGCGTGCCCGCCGCGACCGACCAGTCGCGGCCCGAGCCCTTCAACCACGTCGTCGCCACCAGCTCCGTGAGCGAGTCCATGTCGGCAGGCGAGAAGAGCGCGCCGGTCATGGCGCCATCGTTGCACCGCGACCGACTTCGACGCCCGGGCGTCTGGCTACCGCTGGGGTAGTGAAACGCCCGGGCGTTGCGAGCATGTGCTAGTCGGAACGGCTACCGCTGGGGTAGTGAAACGCCCGGGCGTTGCGAACACGTGCTAGTCGGAACGGAGCGCGCCGAGGATCTCGTCGAGCGGCGCATGGTCGGCGGTGTGGAGGTCGACGTGCTCGTACCTCACGGTTGAGCCCGGCCCGACCACGAACGTCGCGCCGAGCTGGTTGACGCGCTTGCCGCTCTTCTTGACCCGGTAGCCGTCGTGGTGCGCACGGCGAGCTCCCTTGATGCTGCGCGGGTCGAACAAGAGCGTCGCGAAGTTGACCTTCTTCACGGACGCGGCGTGTGCCGCTTCCGCGGCATCGTCGACCAGCACCGGGAACGGCACGCGCTCGTCGGCGACGAAGGCCTTCGCATAGCGCTCGTCGCCAGTTCCGACCGCGACGACTTCCGCGCCTGCCGAACTGATCTCGTCGTAGTGGTCACGCAACTGCGCGACATGCTCTCGACAGAGCAGTCAGCCGAAGTGCCGTAAGAACACCAAGACCACGACTCGGTCGGCCCAGAAGTCTCCGAGCCGGTGGGACGTGCCGTCGGCGCTGGTGAGCTCGACGTCTTGCAGCCGTTGCAGATCCATGGCGTGGGGGACGTTAGCGGTCAGCGAACGGAGAGCAGATCGACCACGAACACCAGCGTCTCGTTCGGGCCGATCACGCCACCGGCACCTTGCTTTCCGTACGCGAGACGAGGCGGGATGGTGATGCGACGACGCCCGCCGACTCGCATGCCGGCGACGCCTTGGTCCCAGCCCTTGATGACCTGGCCGCCGCCGAGCCCGAAGTCGAACGTCTGGCCGCGGTCCCATGACGCGTCGAACTGCTTGCGGGTTCGCCACGACACGCCGACGTAGTGCACCTCGACCTGGTGGCCGGGCTTGGCCTCGTCGCCCGTCCCGACCTCGACGTCCTCGACGAGCAGATCAGGCGGCGGCGCCTCTCCGGGCGGCACGAACACGCTGGGCTTGTCCTGGTCGGGCATCCGGCGAGGCTACCGGGGGATTCCCCGGCGACGGAGCCCGTACGCAGTGGTTGAATCCGGCGATGGGATCTCGGGATGTCTTCGTCGACGTGGCCGCGAAGGTGATGGACGCCGGCCACCGTGCCGTGTTGCGCCTGTCCGGAGGTCGTGTTCTGAACACCGCCTTCGGCATGCCGGTCGTCGAGTTGCACACGACGGGACGCAAGTCCGGTGCTCGACGCTCGACGATGCTGACGACGCCGATCCGGGAAGAGGATCGCGTCGTGTTGGTCGCATCGAAGGGCGGCGACGACCGGCACCCGGACTGGTATCGCAATCTCGTCGCCGATCCCGACGTCGAGCTGACGATGGACGGCACCACTCGCAAGATGCGAGCGCGCACCGCCACGGAAGAAGAGAAGGCGGAGCTGTGGCCGGACATCACGAAGGTTTACGAGGGCTACGAGGGCTACCAGCAGCGGACGTCGCGCGACATACCCGTGATCATCTGTGAACCGCGCGACCGGTAAGCCGAGATACCTCCGTCGCGATCAGGTCGATGGCGTCACCGGCGCGGTCGTCGCCGTGGACGTGCTGCGCGCCTTCACCACGGCGGCATACGCATTCGCGGCCGGCGCGAGGCAGATCTTCCTGTGCGGTGACGTGGACGAGGCGCTCGCGTTCAAAGCCGCCAACTCCGGGGTACTGGCGATGGGCGAGGATCACGGCCGGCGCATCGCCGGGTTCGACTTCTCCAACTCGCCGGTCGAGGTGTCCAAGGCGAAACTCGCAGGTGTGACGCTCGTGCAGCGAACGTCGGCCGGCACCCGCGGCGTCGTCGCGGCCGGCGCGGCCACTCGGCTGTGGTGCGCCAGCCTGGTCACTGCGTCAGCCACCGCTGCCGCAGTCGCCGCCTCTGGTCTCGGAGTACCGACATACGTGATCACCGGCGACTTCCCCGACCGTCCTGACCGATACGGCCACGACGACCGCCTCACCGCGCAGCTCATCGAACGGGCGAGAACCGGCGCGCCGCTCGACGCCGACGGGACCGCACGGTTGGTCGCCGCCTCCGACGAAGCAACACGGACGCTCGCGCTGGCGGGCGACGACGTCGATCCCGAGGACGTCGCCTATGCGACCAAGGTCGACCTCTTCGACTTCGCCTTGGAGGTCGTTCGTACCGATGACGGGCTGCGTCTCGATGCCGTGCGTTGACGTGCTAGCCATCCGGCGATGGAGGTAGGCGAGCCAGAGGTCCGAACGCACCTCGACGAGCTCGGCGTCGACTACGAGATCGTGCCCTGCGATCCGGCGCTCGCCGACACGGCCGCGTTCTGCGACGCGTACGGCTATGCGATGGAGGACTCCGCGAACACGATCGTGGTCGTCGGCAAGGGTGACCCTCGTACCTACGTCGCGTGCGTCGTCCTCGCGAGCAACCGGCTCGACGTGAACGGCGCAGTTCGCAGGAAGCTCGGCGTCAAACGCGCATCGTTCGCCGACGCGGACACCACGCGCGAGATCACAGGCATGGCCATCGGGGGTGTCACCGTCATCGGTCTCCCCGACGGCCTACCGATCTGGGTCGATAGCCGCGTGATGGATCGCGAGCGGATCATCCTGGGCGGCGGCAGCCGAAACTGCAAGGTGCTCGCGCCGCCGGCGTTGCTGCACGCGCTACCGAACGTCGAGGTGGTGGAAGGACTGAGCCAGTGAAGAAGCTCGCGGACTACGGCAACGACGATCACCCGCCGGACGACCCGGAACGGGCCCAACTGGCGTGGGCCGTTGCCGCGCTCGACGACTGCGACGAGTGCGGTGACGTACGGGTCGAGCTGACC
>DATAES010000215.1:0-2475 GCA_036257895.1 Acidimicrobiales bacterium | reverse complement strand
CGGTGCAGTTGCGATCTCGGCGATCGCGGTCGTAGTGGTCGGCGCCATCCTGCCGATGTCACCGCTGGCGGACGACCTGGGATTCGCGCGCCTGCCTGCCGGTTTCTTCGCGGCGCTGGTCGGAATGGTCATCGCCTACCTGACTCTCGCCGAGGTCGCGAAGCGCGAGTTCGACCAAAGGCTCGAGCGACCGCATCGCGTGCCCGGGCGTCGCGAGCAGCGCCGCATCCAACGGCGCGCCGCCCGTTTCAGCCGGCGAGGAGCGCTGAGCCGGTGAGTGCCGGATCCGTCAACACGCGGTCGGCTGCTCCTTGGGGAACGACGACGACCACACCGCGCGCCTGGTGGAGGCAGTGCTGGCTCACGGAGCCCAGCACCGAGGCTGCGAAACCACCTCGGCCACGGCTGCCCATCACGAGCAACCCTGTCGCGCCCGCCCGATCGACGAGCGCTTGTACGGGCGCCTGACACGACGAGACCAAAACCACTGGGTCCGGTGCTGCGCCCACCGCGGCGATCGCGTTCTCGACCTCTTGTTCGACAAGTGCCTCGCTTCGCTCGGTGACGGTCCGCTTGTTCGCGGCCGCGTACCGGTGCTCCGCCGGCGCGGTCTTGGCGTCGAAGTGCCAGGCGTGGATCACGACCAGCTTCGAGTTCCGCACGACGGCCTCGCGTATCGCCCAGCGCAACGCAGCGGCGGCTTCGTCTGAACCGTCGATGCCCACGACAATTTCGTCGGTGCGCGACCATCCCGCGTTCTCGCGGACGACGGCGACGGGCACCGTCGAGTGCATCGTGCAGTGGTGGCTGACGGAGCCGAGAAGCGCGCCCTTCAGCGCACCCACGCCCCGCGACCCGACGACCAGCAGTTGTGCGTCGTGCGTCGCCTCCACCAGCTTGGAGGGCGGGTAGCCCTGGCGGAGCTCCGGGATGATCGCCGGCGAGGGGTCAACGGCGCCAAATTCTTCGTGGATGGTCTGGTTGAGAACCTGGCGAGCGTGATCACGGTAGGGCGCGATCTCCCGCGGACTCAGGATCGAGCCCACGCCAGAGATGGAGTACGGCGGCTCCCACGCGTGGACCACCTCGAGAGGCACCCCTCGCACGAGTGCTTCGCCCGATGCCCAGTGCAACGCTTGCTGGGCACCGGCGGATCCGTCGACGCCGACCACGATGGGTCTCTCGTCAGTCGCGATGTTCTGCATGGCACGAGCGTGCGCCCCGGCCGTGGGCGACGCCAGGGTCGAAGGGCCCTACGGAAGCAGGAACGTCCGCTACTTCAAGGGGATCCGCAAGCGGGCGAGCGTGCCGCCACTGTCGAGGTGGCGCCACTCCACCTCACCGCCCATACGACTGGCCCTCGCACGGAGGTTGTCCATACCTCTGCCCCCGGTGACGCCGTCGGTGATCCCGCGACCGTCGTCGGAAACGGAGACGCTGAGCTCACCGTCGGAGGTCGAGAGCGAAACGGTGACGCGGGTCGCTTCTGCGTGGCGTGCGACGTTGCTGAGTAGCTCCTGGAGCACCGCCAGCACGTGCTCCGTGACATGCTCCTCCATCGAGCTGTCGATCGGCCCTTCGAACTGCACGACTGGCTCGAAACCGAGCGATCGAGCCGAGTCGGCACACAGCATCAGCACGGCTTCACGCGCGGAGCTACCCGGGAGTCGTGCGGTCTGCAGCTCGAAGATGACCGAGCGGATGTGCCGGACGGTGACGTCGAGGTCCTCGACGAGGGACCGCAGCCTGTCGACCACGTCGGGACGCTCGATCAAACGGAGGTTTGCCTGCAAGGTGAGCCCGATCGCGAACAGACGTTGGATGACCGTGTCGTGCAGATCACGAGCGATTCGTTCGCGGTCTGCGAACAGCGCCAGGTCTGCGACGCGTGCGTGGAGCCTGGCGTTGTCGATCGCGATGCCTGCGGCCGAGGCGAGTGCGACCACCATCTCTTCGTCGATGTCGGTGAACACGTCGTCGCCGTTCTTGTCGCAGAGGTACAGGTTCCCGAACACCTCGCCCCGCACGAGGATGGGAGTGCCCAGGAACGAGCGCATCGGTGGATGGTGGGCGGGGAAGCCGTAGCTGTCGGGATGCTCGCGCAGGTCCGGCAACCGGAGCGGTCGTGGATCGACGATGAGGACACCGAGGATCCCGTGTCCTTCGGGTAGATCGCCGATCTCGGCACGTTGCTCGTCGTCGATGCCCGCGGTGATGAACTCCACGAGCCGGGTCCGGCTCTCGTCGAGCACGCCGAGGGCTCCGTACCGGGCGTCCACGAGATCGGTAGCTGCTCGGACGATCCGGCGAAGGGTGTCCGACAGATCGACCTCGGATCCGATGGAGACGACCGCGTCGAGGAGACGCCGTAGTTGCCGCGGACCGGCCAGCCCTTCCACCCGCCGAAGCGTAGGACGGCGTTCCACTTTGTGACGTAGGGCCCTTTCCCCGGCATCCGATCAGCCGCATCCTGGG
>DATAES010000214.1:0-17707 GCA_036257895.1 Acidimicrobiales bacterium | reverse complement strand
CGCCCTGCCCTCCCTGAACTCGTACGTGTTCTCGGATGGCGCTGTGGGTAAGCGCGAGGTGTGAGAGCAGTCGAGCCGAGTGTCGCCGTCGAGTTGGGTCCGAGCCCATCGACGCCCGGGGCGGCGCGCGCACTCGTGCGGGAGCATTGGACGATGCAGGTCCAACCCGAGGTGCTCGACGTCGTCGGCCTGTGCGTCAGCGAGCTCGTCACCAACGCCATCGACCACGCGCAGCCGCCGTATTGGCTGCGGCTGACCCGGCGAGGGCACACCTTGCGGATCGAGCTCGACGATGCAACGGTCGACCCACCGATCGTGCGGTCTCAGCACCCGCTGCAAGCGCGCGGACGAGGGATGTTCCTCGTCGACACGTTGTCCCGAGCGTGGGGCGTGCTGCCGTCCGGCCACGGCAAGACGGTCTGGGCGGAGTTCTGACTGCTATCTGGGCGGAAGCACCCATATCAGACTGATATGGGAAACTGGCGAAACCGGTCTTGGACAGCAAGCAAGGGCCGGACGACACTGGAAGCGTGAGTTTGTTGGTCTTCGCGGGCGTGGTTGCGGTCGGGTTCGCTTCCGGAGTCCTTTCGGGAATGTTCGGGGTCGGCGGCGCCGTGCTCACGACCCCCGGCGTCCGGCTGCTGGGCGCAACGCCGATCGAGTCGGTCGGATCGACGATCCCCGCCATCTTGCCGGGCGCCCTGTCGGGCGCATGGCGCTACAGCCGCGCTCGCATGGTCGACTGGTCGATCGCGCTGCCGAGCGGTCTACTCGGTGCGGGGTTCGCCGTGCTGGGCGCCGAAGCGTCCGATCATGTCAACGGGCACTACTTGATGCTGCTCACCGCGGCGATGCTGCTTTGGAGCGGACTGAACAACGTGCGCGATCGTACCCGCCCGCCGGAGAAGGTCGCGGTGCCGGTCGGCGGCCCGGCTGACGCGGAAGGCGTCGAGGTCCACGAGCACGTTCACGCTGTCGGCCACGCGCGGTCCACGAAGCCGTCCAGGACGACTGTCGCGGTGATCGGCGCCGCTGCCGGGATGCTCGCCGGGCTGCTCGGCGTCGGCGGCGGTGTGCTGCTCGTTCCCGCCTACACCGGCCTGCTGCGCATGCCGGCCAAGCGTGCAGTGGCGACGAGCCTCGTTGCCGTTGCCATCTTCTCGGTGCCTGCGATGATCACGCACGCGCTGCTCGGTCACATCAACTGGGCGTACGCGCTTCCCTTGGTCGTCGGCGTCGTTCCCGGGGCACAGGTGGGCGCCAGGGTCACGATCCACGGCTCCGAAGCGCGTCTGCGGTTCCTCATGGGTCTGTTCTTCACCGTCCTCGCGCTGCTGTATGGCGCGGGCGAGCTCCTTTCTCTCTAATCCAGGTCAGTGGTCTCGATGAGCGTGTCGAGCAGGGCGGTGACGAGCGCAGGGAGGCGGCCCTTGGCGACGACTGCGCCGACCGGACGGCGGACCGGAGGGTCGAGCTCGTGGATCGTGCAGCCCGGTGCTCGGCCGGTGACGAAGCCCTCGGGTACGAGCGACACGCCGAGGCCGGCGGCGACGAACGGCACGAGCATCTCGCGCTCGGACGTCTCGATGGCGATCTCCGGTGAGACGCCGAGCTCGTCGAACACGTCGTCGAGCTGCTGACGGAGCCCCGTCCCCTTCGTCAGAGCCACCACCGGTAGGTCGGCGAGCACCGCGCGGCGCACCTTCGTGGTGTTCGTCGACCGTCCCAGACGCTGGTCACGTGGCGCGATGAGCACGAAGCGCTGCTGTCCCTTGAGTGCGACCCGCGTCCCTGGTTCGGGCGGTCGGACGAGAACGGCGAGCGCGACATCGAGTTCGCCGTCGCGGACGTCTTGCCGGAGCTGCGCCGAGTCGCCGCTCGCGACCAGATCGAGCCGGACGTCGGGATGCGCCAGTCGGAACGCGGCCAGCGCGCCGGGCAACAGCACGGCTCCGAGCGTCGGCGTGACGCCGATGTTGAGCCGGCCGGCGCGTCCACTGGCGACGTCCTCTGCGTCCTGCTCCGCCCGACGGATCGCGGCGAGCGCCGTCTCCGCCCGCTCGACGAGTGTGCGCCCCACGACGGTCGGCGTGGCGCCGTGGCGGCCGCGGGTGAACAGCGGCGCGCCGATTTCCGATTCGATGCGCTTGAGGCGACGGCTCAACGGCGGCTGCGCGATGTGCAACTGGCGGGATGCAGCAGTCAGCGAGCCAGTGCGGCCAATTGCCACCACGAGCTCGAGATCGCTTCGATCCATACCGCAACGGTAACCAACTGGGTCTTGCCTACACTGCCGCAATGCAGATGCGCGAGGCAGTGATCGTCGACACGGTGCGGACGCCCATCGGCAAGCGCAAGGGCGCGCTGGCAGGGTGGCATCCCACCGATCTTCTCGCGTTTGCGTTGCGCGGCTTGACCGAACGGACGGGCATCGATCCTGAGCGGGTCGACGACGTCGTCGGAGGTTGCGTCACACAGGTCGGCGAGCAGGGCTGCAACGTGACCCGCAACGGGTGGGTGGCGGCGGGTCTACCGCAGTCGGTGCCGTGCACGTCGGTCGACCGGCAGTGCGGCTCGTCGCAGCAAGCGCTGCACTTCGCCGCGCAGGGCGTGATGTCCGGCAGCTACGACCTCGCCATCGCCTGCGGCGTCGAGTCGATGACGCGCGCGCCGATGGCGAGCAATGCCAGTGGAGGGCTCGGTCCGTTTTCGCCGGGGTTCATGGAGGCGTGCGACGGTCAGCTGAAGACGCAATTCGAGGTTGCGCAGATCCTGGCGGAGCGGTTCAAGATCAGCCGCGAGGACATGGACGAGTACGCGCTCGAGTCACATCGACGCGCGGCCGCGGCTGTCGACTCCGGCGCGGTCGACGCGGAACTGCTGCCGGTGCCGATCAAGGATGCCGACGGTCGTGAGACCGGACAGATGCTCGAGCACGACGAGGGGATCCGTCGCAACGGGACGTTGGAGACGCTGGCCGCGCTGCCGTCAGCGGCGTCATGGGATCCGGCGCTCGCGCCGGACATCACCGCGGGCAACGCGTCGCAGATGTCCGACGGCGCGGCGGCGATGTTGATCGCCGATCGTCGTGTCGCCGACGATCTCGGCTTGCCGGCGCGTGCCGCCATCCGCCACATGGTCGTCGGCGGGGACGATGCGGTGCTCGTGCTGTCGGCGCCCAACCCGGTGACGCGCAAGCTCCTCGCGCGTTCCGGGATGACGATCGATGACTTCGACGCCGTCGAGTGCAACGAGGCGTTCGCCGCGATCGCCCTGATGTGGGCCCGCGAGTTCGTCCCGGATCCGCAGCGGTACAACCCGCGGGGCGGTGCGATCGCCATCGGTCATCCGTTGGGGGCGACGGGCGTGCGTCTCACGACCACGTTGCTCAACCAACTCGAGGCGACCGGCGGTCGCTACGGCTTCCAGACGATGTGCGAGGGCGGCGGCATGGCCAACGCCACCGTCATCGAACGGATTGCCTGACCTTTCCCAAACGAGGGCGGTGGTGGCGGCGAGGCGGCGTGGGCGGCGTCAGCGGCGGGGGAGCTTGATGGCGCGGTCGGCGATGATGTTCTTCTGCACCTCGGTCGTGCCTGCGCCGATCGATGTGTAGCGCTGGAACACGAACAGGCGGTTCCACGCGCCGCCGTCGATGGCGTCCGGGCCTCCCTTGGCGAGCACGGCCGACGGTCCGAGCAGGTCGCACGCCAAGTCGGCGAGGGTCTGCGCGAGGTGCGACCACTGCAACTTCGCGAGCGGGACCTCGGGCCAGTTCGGCTCACCTTTGAGGATCTTGGACAGCGCGCGGTAGTTCAGCAGCCGGGTGTACTCGATGTCGGTGTGCGCACGCGCGATGCGTTCGCGCAGCTCTGGATCGCGGAGCGCATCCGGGTTCACGGCGCGGGCGAGTGACACCATCGACTCGAGATCGGACTTCATCGAGATGGCGAGTCCGGCGGTGCCGACGCGCTCGTGGCCAAGGGTGCCCATGGCGACCTCCCACCCGGCGCCCTCGTCGCCCAACCGGTAGTCGACCGGCATCCGCGCGTCAGTGAAGAACACCTCGTTGAACATCTCTTCACCGGTGATGTCGCGGATCGGTCGGCATTCGACGCCGTCCGCATCGAGATCGATGATCAGCGCGGTGATGCCCTCGTGCTTCGCGCCTCGCTCGATCGCGGTCGGATCGGTGCGCACCAGGAACAGACCCCACTTCGCGATGTGCGCCGACGAGATCCAGATCTTCTGACCGTTCAGTACGTACTCGTCGCCGTCCCGCACTGCGAGCGTGCGCAGGTTGGCGAGGTCCGACCCCGCTTGTGGCTCACTGAATCCCTGACACCAGTGGTCGTCGGCGTTGAGGATGTTGGGCACCCAGCGGTTCTTCTGCTCGTCGGTTCCCCACTTGATGATCATCGGTCCGATCTGCCACAACCCATTGGCGTTGTAGATGCCGGGCGTACGAGCGCGTGCCATCTCCTCGCTGTAGATGACGTTCTGCGTGACCGTCGCGTCCCGCCCGCCCCATGCCGCAGGCCAGTTGATCGCCGCCCACCTGCCTTGGTTCAACGTGCGCTGCCACGCGCGGCGCCGCTCCATCGCGCCCATGATCCCGTGCGCCTCCGGCGGCCCATCGGGGTTCGCGTCGTGCTCGCCCCATTCGGCGAGGAACTTCGGCACGTTCTCGTCGAGCCATGCCCGCAGTTCGTCGCGAAACGCGAGGTCTTCCGCGCTGTGGGCGAAGTCCATCGCGGGTCAACGTACCATGACGCTCATGTCAGGTTTCTCCCGCCACCGCTCCGCTCGCTGATGGATTTCACCTTCGACGAGGACCAAGAGGAGTTGCGGCGCAGCGTCCGCTCGTTCCTCGAACGCGAGAGCCCGCCCGCGTACGTGCGCGCGATGGAGGACGACGAGCGCGGCTTCACCGACGAGATGTGGGATCGGATCGTCGACCTCGGCTGGCCCGCGTTGCTCGTTCCCGAAGCGAACGGGGGCCTCGGTCTCGGTCTCGTCGACATGGTCGTGGTGATGGAAGAGATGGGACGCGTACCGTTCCCCGGCCCGTACTTCTCGTCGGCCGTGTTCGCGACGCTGGCGGCGCGCCGACTCGGCCTCGACGACCAGCTCGCGTCGCTCGCGTCCGGCGCGACGCGTGGCACGGTCGCGCTCGAGGAGGCCGGCGCGGGCGATCCGGTGATCCGAGTGCGCACCCGAGCGGTGCGCAAGAGCGGCCGGTGGCGGCTGACCGGTCAGAAGCCGATCGTGATCGACGGTCACACAGCCGACTGGGCGCTCGTCGTCGCCCGCACCGAGCACGGCATCGGGACGTTCCTCATCGAGGCGCCGGGCGGTGACCTCGTGCCGTCGTGGGACGTGACTCGCAAGCTCGCCCGGCTCGCGCTCGACGACCAGGACGCGGCACCGGTCGGACCTGCCGGCGATCAGACGCCGCTGTGGCAGCGCATCGTGGACGACACCAACGTCGCCTTGTGCGCCGAGTTGATCGGCTCGATGGAGGCGGCGAACGCGCTGGCGGTGGAGTACGCCAAGGTGCGCGTGCAGTTCGATCGGCCGATCGCCACCTTCCAGGCGATCAAGCACAAGGCCGCCGACATGCTGCACCGGCTCGAGCTGGCCCGGGTGGGCACGCATTATGCGGCGTGGGCTTCGGACGCGGACGACAGGGTCCGGGCGGAGGCCGCCGCGATGGCAAAGGCTTACGTGGCAGAGGCGGCGAACTACGTCACGGCCGAATCGATCCAGATCCATGGTGGCGTCGGGTTCACTTGGGAGTGCGACGCCCATCTCCACTACCGCAAGGCGAAACAGGCCGACCTCATGCTCGGCTACCAGGGCTGGCAGCGCCAACGCCTCGCCGACATGGTCCTCGGTGCCTGACCGAAATTGCGTGCAGGATGGCCCTCTAGGGGCCGTTCCGCACGCCGAAACGGGGGGTCAACGGGTCAGCGGGCCGATCAGCCGATCAGCGGGACAGGATCACGACGCTGGCGTTCGCCCCCCGGCCGATGGTGTGGGCGAGGCCTGTACGGGCGCCCTCCACCTGACGCCCGCTCGCCTCACCGCGAAGCTGGAGGACCAGCTCGACGACTTGGCCGAGGCCTGACGCTCCGAGGGGCTCGCCCTTCGAGAGCAGCCCACCGCTCGGGTTCACCGGCCGCCTGCCTCCGAGTGCGACCACGCCGTCGGCCAGCGCCTTGGTCTGGTCGCCGGGCGCGCACAACGAGAGCTCTTCATATGCGAGCAACTCACGCGCGGCATCGGTGTCCTGGCATTCGATGACATCGATATCGCCGGGCGTGATGCCGCTCGTTTCGTAGGCGGCGGCCGCAGCGATCGTGGTCGGCGCCGGAATGTCCTCGTCGTCCACGAGCCCCGCGAGCGGCGTGGACTCTGCGAGCACGCTGCCCGGCAGATGACTGCTCACGCACGCAGCCCGCAACTGCACGCCGTCACCGCCTCTGCGCAGCACGACCGCAGCCGCTCCTTCATTGGGAGAGCACAACATCCACAGATGCAACGGCTCGCACACGACCCGCGACGACAGGACCTCCTCCACCGTGACTTCCTTGCGGAACATGGCGAGTTGGTTGCGGACGCCGTTGGCGCGGTTCTTCACGACGACCGCGGCGAGGTCGTGCTTGCTCACTTCCCGCTCGCGCATCAAGCGTTGCGCGCGCAGCGCGAAGTAGGCCGGTGCCGGCGTGAGTCCCGCGTGTTCCTGCCAAGGTTCGAAGAACGAGGAGCGGATCATGCCCTTCGGCATCTTCTCCATCCCGAACACGAGTGCGCACTCGACGTCGCCGGATGCGATCGAACGGCTCGCCATCGACAGCGCGGCAGCGCCCGATGCGCAGCCGGCTTCGACATCGATGATCGGCATGCCCGTCCGTCCCAGCCTGCCGAGGACGCGATGACCGGCGGCCACGCCCGAGTAAGCCGTGCCGCAGAACGCGGCGCCGAATGATGGCTTCCCGGCATCGCGCAACGCGGCGCGAACGGCTTCGACGCCGAGGTCGATGACCGTTCGGTCCTCGAAGCGGCCGAAGTGCGTCATGCCGATGCCGGCGATCTGGATCCCTGTCATGCCAACGTGAAGGCCCAGGTCGTGACGCCTTCGAACTCGTCGACGACGACGCGCATCGGCTGCCCGGCTACGAGTCTCGCCGGATCAGGCTCCGTCAAGCGACCGACCACGCGCAGGCCGACACCGTCGAGCTCGACGATGCCGAAGCCGTAGGGGACCGGACCCGCATAACCGGGCGGGCTGGATGTGACCGCGGTCCAGAGCCAGAGCCGGCCCGATGTCGGCAGGTCGACGGGCTCCACGTCGTCTGCGCCGGTGTAAGGGCAGACATCCGAAATCGGAAAGTGATAGGCGCCACTGGACGGCGAGCGTCCGCCTTGCAGGACGAGCTGGCCGTTGTCGAGCCGGAACAGCTCGGTCACGTGACTCCCTGCGCGGCCAGCCGGTCGAGCTCGGCGTCGTCGATGCCGAGCGCGCTCGAGAGCACGTCACGCGTGTCGACACCGAGCGCTGGAGCTCCGGACGGAACGACCGGCGACGAGCCGACGAAGCGTGGGAAGGGTGCCTGTTGCCGAACCGGACCGAGAACCGGATCGTCCACAGTCACAAGGTCACCCCGTGCTGCCATGTGAGCGTCGTTGAAGATGTCAATCGCCGTGTACGCCGTTGCCACCGGCACGTCGTGCTCGACGCATGCGGCTTCCACCTCTGTCGCAGGAAGCGAGCGTGTCCACGCCGCGACGATCTCGTTGATCTCGTCGCTGCGTTCCGCGCGGTCGGCGAGCCGCGCGAAGCGTTCGTCGTCGATGAGCTCTGTTCGTCCCATCGCTTTGCACAGACGGCTGAAGTTCGCATCGCTGCCCGCAACGATGCAGACGTACTTGGCGTCCGCCGTCGGGTAGTTGTCGAGTGGAGCGGAGTTGGCGAGCCGGTTGCCTTCGCGTGAGCGGACGACGCCGAGTTGGTCGTAGGCGGCGAGTGTCCACTCCAGGATGCGCAGCACCGCGCCGTAGAGACACGCATCGATGACCGCCCCGTCGCCACCGCGGGCATCACGCTTGTAGAGCGCTGCGACCGCGGCGTTCGACGCGAACACACCGGTGAGATAGTCGGACAGCGTCACACCGACGCGTACGGGAGGTCGGTCGGGATAGCCCGTGAGATGCATGAGCCCGCCGTAGCCGATGCCAACGCGGTCGAGACCGGGTCGCGACGCAAGTGGACCGTCCTGCCCGAAGGTCGAGATGCGCACGACGACGAGCCGGTCGTCGAGATCGCCAGGGGCGATGTGCCATCGCTCGAGGGTGCCCGGCCGGAAGTTCTCGACCACGACGTCGCACGTAGCCGCGAGACGTCGGCAGATGTCCTGCCCCTCCGGCTTGCGCAAGTCGAGCGTCACGCTCCTGCGGCCGCGCCCCTCGACCGACCAGAACAGCGAGTAGTCGTCGACGAACGGACCGATCTCGCGCATGAAGTCGCCGGCTCCAGGCTGTTCGATCTTGATGACCTCCGCGCCCATCTCGCCGAGCAGTCCCGCGCAGAACGGCGCCGCGATGCGCGTCCCGAGATCGAGCACGCGAAGACCCGTCAGTGGAGCGCTCGATGCTGTCGCTCGGCTCCGAGCGCTCGCTGCGCTCGCTGTCTTCGCCGAGTGCGGCTCGTCGCTGGCGCTTCCCTCGCCGCGCGCGCCGTTCATCTACTCAGTCCCAGGACGCGTTCGCCGATGATGTTGCGCTGGATCTCGTTGGTGCCGGCGAAGATCGAGGACGACTGGTAGTAGAGCCAGCTTCGTTGCCAGCGGCCGTCGCCGGGGTTGCCGTCGGCACCGTGCGACAGCGGCGCCGCCGGACCGAGCACCTCCATTGCGGTCTCGTGCAGACGCTTGCTCATCTCGCTCCAGTAGAGCTTCAGCGCCGACCCCTCCGGCCCGAGTTCGCGGCCGTTGGCCAGTCGCGACAGCGAGCGCAAGTTGTGCAACTGGAACAGCCGGACCTCGACGTATGCCTCCGCCAGTCGTTGCTGCAGGCGATGCTCGTCGTAGACACCCGACTCGATCGCGAGCCGCAGCAGCTCCTCGAGCAGCTGGACGTGGATCACGAGCTGGCGCGGATTGGTGCCGCGCTCGTGCGTGAGCGTCGACGACGACACGCGCCAACCGTCGTTCACCGCTCCGACGACGTGTTCGTCGGGAACGAAGACGTCTTCGAAGAAGACCTCGTTGAACTCGGCGTCGCCGGTCGCTTGCACCAACGGCCGCACCTCGACGCCCGGAGCTCGCATGTCGATGACCAATGCGGTGATGCCCTTGTGCTTCGGCGCTTCATCTCGCGGAGTCGTCCTCGCCAGACACAGGCCCCAATCGGCGAACTGCGCGTGCGACGTCCACACCTTCTGGCCGTTCACGATCCAACCCGAGCCGTGGTCGGCGCCGTCGACCCGCACCGCGCGCGTCGACACACCGGCCAGGTCGCTCCCGGCGCCCGGCTCGCTGAAGAGCTGGCACCACAGTTCGTCGGCGCGCAGGATGTTCGGTAACCACCTCGCGGCCTGTTCGGGTGTCGCGTGGGCGAGGAGCGTCGGACCGACGAGATTGATGCCGATCCGTCCGACGAGTTCCGGAGCTCGCGCGCGCGCCAACTCCTCCTGCACGATGAAGTGGTGCAGCGGGCCCGCACCTCGACCGCCGTACGCGACCGGCCACGTGACGCCGACGAGGTGCGCGTCTGCGAGCTGTCGCTGCCACGTACGCAAGAACGCGACCTCGTCCGCGAGATCGTCGAAGCGGGGCGGCAGGCCCTTGCCGTATTCCCACGGAAGATGCGCGTGCAGCCACGCGCGGGTCTCGGTACGGAACGACTCCTGCTCGGCGGTGGGCTTCAGGTCCATGACCGGGCTCATCGTATGCTGACGCCCGTGTCAGCTTCGGACTGCGGCGGCCGATGGACTTCGAGCTGAGCGACGATCAGCAGGCGCTCCGAGACGCGGCACGTGAGCTGTTGGACGACCGTGCCGGGGCCGCGCAGGTGCGGGCTGTCGTCGATGCGGGCCTGCCGTACGACGTCGAGTTGTGGAAAGCAATGGTCGACCAAGGGTGGACCGGCATCGCCGCGCCCGAGGACGCGGGAGGGGTCGGCCTCGGGTGGGTCGAGGTGGCCGTCCTTGCCGAGGCAGTCGGCGCGCACGTCGCGCCAGCACCGATCGTGCAGTCGATGATCGCAGTCGACGCACTCCGCGACACACCGTTGATCGACCCGGTGCTGGCGGGAGATGACATCGCGTGTGTGGCCGTGTCAGGCCGTCGCGAGGTCGTGCCGTACGTGGCATCAGCCGACATAGCGGTGTGCCGGCGCGGTGACGAGCTCGTCGTAGCGGATCTCCGAGAGCAGCGTCCGGCACGCGAGCCCGCCATGGACGTCACCCGCGAGGTCGGCTGGCTCGACCCCGACGCGCTCGTCGGTGCGCAGTCGATCGGCGGTGACGCTGCGTTGCAGCGCTTCGTCGATCATGGCGCGACCGCGTATGCAGCCGAGCTGCTCGGCGCGGCGCATCGCATGCTCGACGAGTCGACGGAGTACGCGAAGGAACGGGTGCAGTTCGATCGGCCGATCGGCAGCTTCCAGGCCGTGAAGCATCGCCTCGCCGACATGCTCGTCGATGTCGAAGGCATGCGCTCCGCCGTGTATTGGGCGGCCTGGTGCATCGCGGCCGATCATGCCGACGCCTCCGTGGCAGCATCGACCGCGAAGGTGTGGTGCTCCGATGCCGCGCGTCGCGTGGTCGCCAGCGCGCTGCAGGTCCACGGCGGCATCGGCTTCACGTGGGAACACGACGTGCACCTCTACATGAAGCGAGTGCAACTCGATGCACTGGCCTTCGGTGACGCGACCGCGCATCGCACGCGCTTGGCGCAACTCCTGCGCGCCAAGCTGGACGCGGGCGAATCAGTCCTCTGACGCGGACGCCGCCGCGGCGCGTGCTCGGAGCGCGGCACGATCGGGCTTGCCCGCGGCGAGCAACGGAAACTCGTCGACGGCAACGACGCGCTCAGGTGTCTTGAAGCGCGCGGTCCCGCGTGCTTCGAACCATGCTCGGCACTCGGCGAGTCCGAAGGCAGCGTGCGGCACCAGCTGCACGAACGCGACGACGCGTTCGCCGAGCCGTGCATCAGGCGCACCGACGGCAACGGCGTGACGCACGTCGGGATGTGACTCGAGGACGGACTCGACTTCGGCCGCAGCGATGTTCTCCCCGCCGCGGATGATCACGTCCTTCAGCCGGCCCACGATGGTGAGCCAGCCGTCGTCGTCGATCGCACCCATGTCGCCGGTGCGGAACCAGCCGTCGTCGGTGAACGCTTCGACGTTGCGCTCGGGATTCGTGTAGCCGCAGAAGAGCTCTGGACCTCGGACCAGGAGCTCACCGGTGCTGTCGTCGATCTGTAGTTCGACCTCGCCGGTCGGCCGGCCGTCCGTCGCGGCGGCGCGGGCGAGGTCGTCCCCTGCTTGCGTCGTCGTGACCGTGGGCGCCTCGGTCGAGCCATACGTGCGCTTGACCGTGCAGCCCAGCTTCGCGCTCGCCTCCTCGACGAACGCGGCGGTCACACCGGCGCCGCCGGACGACACCAGCCGCAACGAAGCGACCGCCGCGCTCGAGAACGTCGCCGCGCCCATCAAGCCGATGAAGAACGTCGGAGGTCCGATCATGAAGGTGATCCGCTCGCGTTCGATGATCCGCAACGCATCGTCGGGATCCCACCGCGGCATCATCACCGACTTCATCGGGACGACGCCCGGGACCAAGACGCCGTTCAGCAGTCCTGAGATGTGGGCCAGGGGCGCGGGCATGAGCACGGCATCGTCCGGCCGCAGGCCGTGCACGCGTGCCATCAGTCGCGCCTTGTAAGCGAGGGAGCGGTGGGTGTGGATCACACCCTTCGGCCGGCCGCTCGATCCCGACGTGAACAGCACGACGGCGGCGCTCTCGGGTTGTGCGGGCGATCGGCCCCACGGGATCGGCTCACCGTCGGGCAACTCGTCGGCGACGACCAGCCGCGGAGCGGTGTCGTCGAGGATCACGTCGATGTCGGCGGGGCCCGCCTGGTGGTGGATGGGAACCGCGACGGCGCCGGCGCGCCAGCACGCTCGGTACAGGACGACGGCTTCGAGGTTGTTCGGACGGCGCCAACACACGGCGTCGCCCGGCTCCACGCCGGCGTCGATCAACCCGCCGGCGACGTGGGCAACCTGATGCTCGAAGTCGCTCGAGTCCGGCGCATCCGGCCCCGGCCAGGCGAGCGACAGTGCGGCGTCGAGGCTCGGAACGTCGAGTGGTCCGCCGGGCCGCGCGTACTCGTCGAGCCGCGCGTGGGTGTAGGTCGGTTCGATCAAGCAGCGTTGGCCGCAGCGGCACGGCGCTGCAGCTTTCGGCACAACCCGTGGAGGAGGCGGACGGTGTCGCGTTCTTCGGCGATGTAACGGCCGAGCAGCGCGCCGGTCGCGACGTCGAGGTCGTGGTTGTTGAACATGCGATCGAAGATGTCGGGCGACGCCGGGTCACGGTCGAAACCGAAGCGCACGAGCTTTTCGAGATCGCTCTTGGACGACTTGGCGAACCTCAGGCGCTTGGCGTGATCAGGGTTCGGGCGGGGGAGCACCTCGTAGCCCAGTTCGTCGAGCCGCTTGGTGAACGCCGCCGCGTGCTCAGCCTCACGGGCGACCACCGTTCGCAGGGCTCGCTGCACGTCGGGGTCGATCGTCACGGCGGCCCATGCCGAGAGGTACTCGGCCCCCTCTCCCTCGCCGTACGCGATGGCGTTCAGCAGTCCGAGATAGCTGGGCTTCTTGGTCATGGGGACTCCTCGTTCTCGCTTCTCTGTGCCGCGGATCAGTGCAGTCAGTGCAGGGTGCGTTGTAGGAACTCGACGGTCAAGGGCCAGGACGCGGCGGCGGCGTGCGGGTCGTGGAACTGGGGCGCCAAGTGGTTCTCGAAGGCGTGGCCGGCTTGGTGCTGGACATGGATCTCGACGTTCGGCCGCTCGCCGAGCCGCGCCCGTATCGCGTCGACTTGTTCGTTGGGGATGTACGGGTCGTTGCCGCCGAAGTGGAACAGGATCGGGCACGTGAGGTGGTCGCTTTCGCTGAGCCGATCAGCGATCCCCGATCCGTAGTACGACACGCAGACGTCGGGCTCGCAGTGGCAGGCGACGCGGAAGGCGAGCATGCCGCCGAGGCAGTAGCCGATGACACCAGCCTGGTGGTCACCCACCTCGGGCAACGACCGGAGATGATCGAGTGCGGCACCGAGGTCGGTCACCTTCGTGTCGTCGTCGACCTCGGTCGCGTACCGGGTGACATAGCCGAACGCTGCTTCCAGCGCCGACTCGTCGTGCACGAGCGCGATGCCCGGCTCGACGCGCCAGAAGACATCGGGACACAGCACGACGTATCCCAGCTCGGCGAGATCGGCCGCCTTCGCCTTCAGGAAGTCGCCGACTCCGAAGATCTCCTGCAGGAGCAGGAGGCCGGGACCGTTGCCGCGTTCGGGCACCGTCAGGTGACCGCCGAAGGCGCCGCCGTCCGGAGCGGCGATGGACTCTTCGCGGCTGCTCACCATCGGTTCAGCCTCGCACGTCAGCGGAAGTCGAACGCGACCTTGATCGCGCCCGTGGTCTCCTGCTCGATGAGCGTCATCCACGCGTCGCGCCAGTCGTCGAGCGCGAACGTGTGCGTGAGCATGCCGGTCAGGTCGATCCGTCCCGAGGCGGCGAGATCGAGATAGTGGGTGATGCCGTGCTTGCGAACGCCCTCGACTTCCTCGATGCCGAAGGCGTTGGATCCGACCCACCGGAGCTCTTTGAAGTACAACGGCGAGAACTCGCCTCGCGACCACGTGTAGAGCCCGAGCTGCACCATCGTGCCGCGCGCTTTGAGTACGCGCATCTCGACTTCGAACGTCGCCGGTGCGCCAATGGTGTCGTACGCGACGTCGATGAAGCCGGGGTAGCACAGCGGAAGTCCGCCCCACGGCCTGCGCAACACGCCACCGGACCAGTCGGCCAGCCGCTCGACGAGCTCTTCGCGCGGCTCAGGGAGGAACACCGTGGCGCCGAGCCGCTTCGCGAGCATCGCCTGCGCGTCCCACGCCGCGACGGTTGCCACATCGACGCTCGGATACAGCGCGCGCAGGATCGCGGTCGCGCACGTCCCGAGCGCGCCCGCGCCGTACACGAGCGCCTTGCCGCCAGGTGGTGGAGGATTGCGGGTGATCGCATGCAGGCACACGGCGAACGGATCGCCGAGCACTGCGACCTCGTCGGCGATGCCGTCCGGCACCGGGATCATCATCTGCTGGTGCGCCGGTACGAGCTCGGCGAATCCGCCAGTTGCGTCGGACGAGTTGCCGGTGTGGATGCCGCGCTCCAACCGACCGTCGAAGAAGCTCCAGCACAAGCTCCAGTCACCGGCTTGGCATGCGGGACACAGTGGCGTGACGCCCCGCGGCGCGCACGACAGCCACGGATTGAGAACAACCCGCTGCCCGGGCTCGAACCCGTCCACCTCAGGACCCAGCTCCTCGATCGTCGCGACCACCTCGTGACCGAGCACCTGAGGGAACGAGATGAACGCGGTCATGGGACTGTCTTCGCCGTGCTCGTAGTCCATCAGGACCTGCTTCGTGTCCGAGCCGCAGATCCCGGTGAGGCGTGGGCGGATCACGGCCCAGTCCGGTCCGAGCGGCTTCGGCTCGGGGATGTCCTGCAGGGACATGGGTGTCGACGCGAGTTGGCGCACGAGGTGGGGCGCCTCGTCGGGCGGTCGGGGCGCCATCGGATCGGGGAACTCGCCGAACACCAGCGCCTTCACGTCGCCACCTTTCTCGCTGCGTCGATCGCTTTGTCGACGGCGGCCAGGAGGTCATCCGTCGTGACGCCCATCGCCGACTCGGCCTGATGAACATCGTCTCCTTCGAACACGGTTGCGATGCGACTCCGGATCTCGTCGCGATCATCCGCGGACACGCCCGCGAGCGCAGCCGCGACGCGGTCGATCGCGTCGGGGGGGCTGACATGCATGTCGCCGGCCATGAGCGCCTCGACGATGACTCCGTTCACGTCGATCGCCACACCGGCACGGCACAACTTGCGTCCCTTGTGGTTGCCGAACCCCACGGCGCTGCCGGTGGGAGCATCGGCGGTGAACCGCTCAGATGAGACCCGCCTGACCATCTCGTCGCTGCCGATGCGGCCGCCGATCTTGGACAGCCCGTGGCGTTCGCCCTCCGACAGCTCACTCGGAGCCAACTCGATGCCTGCGGATTCGAGCGAGGCGAGCAGCGCGTCACGAAACTCCTCGTAGGCAACCGGACGGCCGGCGACCTCCGCCGCGGTGCAGACGTACTCGCGCATGTCCTTCACCGCTTTGTCCTTGAACTTCTCGTCGGGGACGCGCACGACTTGGAGGTACAGATCCAGGTTCGGAGGCGCGATGTTGAGGAAGCCACCGACGGAGTTGCAGGCGACGACGTCCTGTGCGGTGAGCGCGCCGAGCTTGCGGCCGTGCCAGCGCAGGTCGCTCGAGCCTTCGAAGACGACCTCACCGAGCCCGATCTTGGCAAGAGTGTCGAGCAGCACCGGTTGGAAGCGGCCAAGCGCGACATCGAGGTCTTCGTACTGCTCCTTCGGGAGCAGGAAACCCCACATGACCGCGCAACCCGCGTCGTAGAACGCGGTGCCCCCGCCGTACAGCGGCCGGCGGATGACCGCGATACCGAGGCGGGCGCACGCGTCGAGGTCGAGTGTCGAGTCGACGTCGTCGAACCAGCCCACGTTCAGGTGGGTCTGGCCCCAGACCGACGTGATCACGATGGGATCGGCACCGCCTGCGACGTTGCGACTCAGCACCGGCATGGCCGCGGCGTTCTCGTACGGGGTGACCGCGCCACAGTCGATGCTGCGCCAGCGTTCTCGGTCAAATCCCCCCATGGCCGTCAACCTACCTGACGTCCGCGTCAGGTTCCCCGGTCCGCTCGCGCGCCGCGACCATGCTTGCGACATGGCGAGCACCGGCCGCACGCGGCCTGCGGTTGCGGCGACAGCCGTGGTCGTGGTGATGGTTGCGGGGCAGCTCCTCCGGCAGACCGGTGCGTCCACGTGGAACACGGTGTGGGCCGAGGACGGCAAGGTGTACGCGACCGAGGCGTATGCGAACGCCGGCGTGTCGACGCTGCTCCGCGGCTACGCCGGCTACGCGCAGTTCGTACCGAGGCTCATCGCGTTGGGTGTCCGCCCGATACCCGTGAGCTGGGTAGCGCCCTATTTCGCCGTGGCCTCCGCGCTCGTCACTGCCCTGCTCGCGTTGTTCGTGTATCGATCGATGCATGGCTGGGTGGAATCGAGATGGCTGCGCGCATCGGTGATGCTCATGACCGCACTCGCGCCCGTCATCTACTTCGAGGTCAACGCCAACCTCGCGAATCTCGGGTGGCCGTTGGTGTTCGCGTCGTTCTGGGCGTTCGCATCGCGGCGCGAGGGCACGGCGGACACCACCCTGCGGTGCTCGGTCGTGGTCTTGACGGGCCTGACGACTGCCGTGCTCGCGTTGTTGGTGCCGGTGGCGATCGTGGTCGCCGCGCTCCGGCGTCGCCGAGCCGATGTCATCGTTCTGGTGACGAGCATCGCCGCGCTCGGTGTCCAGTACCTGGCGATACGGGCTGCCGGTTCCACGGCGAACGATCCGTCGTCGCGTCGCGACATTCCCGTCGCGTACGGCGTGCGGGTCGTCGCCTCGCTCATGTTCGGTGAGCGTTGGCTGAAGCCCTTGTGGCTCAATCTGGGTGTCTGGCTCGCGGTGATGGCCGTCGTCGTGGTCCTGGTCGTCGTTGTGGTGGGCTCGCCGCGGCACATCGACCGCGACCGACTGTGGTTCGCCGCCGTTGCAGTCGTCTCGTCGCTGGTGCTGTTCGCGATACCCGTGTGGATCCGTGGCACGGTGTTGGTCAAGCTCACTACCGGCGTCTTCACCGGTGCTGGTTCGCGTTACGGCTACGTGCCGCTACTCGTCCTGTACAGCGGACTCGTCGTACTCGTGGACGGCACCAGGCGTCGTTGGTTGGTCGCCGCGGTCGCCGCACAAGGGGCAGCCCTGATGCTCGTGTGCTTCGGGCTCGGTAACCCCCGTTCGCCCGGCCCGACCTGGAGCTCAGAGCTCGCGACGGCGCGCCAGCGCTGCCAGGCAGCCGGTCCTCCTCCGGCCGTGAGCATCCCGACCACGCCCGGCGGCGGACCCTGGTACATGGTGGTTCCTTGTGGACGTTTGGTCGATGCGTCATCCGCTCGATGACGCAACGTCCCAACGTTGGCCACGGCGGCGGCAGGGGGGCAGGCGCCGAGGGCGCCGAGGGGGCGCAGCCCCAGCTAGTTGACGGAGGGGTCGAGGGGATAGTTGGCGAGCTGGCGCAGGGGCTGGGGCTGGCGGCGTAGGACGTCCCGCCACAGCAACTCGGGGTGGTCGGTGAAACTGTCCGTGATGACCGCGTCGACGACGAACCACGCGCCTTCGTCGATCTCGCCCGCGAGCTGTCCTTCCCCCCACCCGGCGTAGCCCGCGAACACGCGTACCTCGGCGAGGCCGGCGCCGATGAGGTCGGCGTCCGCGGTGA